>CAYNUW010000261.1:768-5343 GCA_964400455.1 uncultured Akkermansia sp.
GCTCCAGCAGGGTCAGGTGTCGCGTCCCATTCTTCAAAAAGAAGGTGTCTACCTCCTCTATGCGGAGGATAGAAAAGCGGCCGGAGTGCCGCCCATCGCCGAGGTTCGAGAGCAAATCGAAGGAACGCTGGCCCAGCAGATGACCCGGGAGGCGCAGGAAAAGTGGCTCGAGCGACTGCGCCGCGGAGCGTATGTAAGACTTCACTGAGTCTTGGTGGTCGGCGATTCGGAAGCTTTCACGTCGCGCAACCACCAGCCGTCCTCCAGTTTGATCAGGGTGCCGGTGATGGCTTGGCCGGCCTGGGCTGCGGCCAGGGTTTCCGCATTTACCTTAAGGACCATCGTCATGGCGCGCATCACACCGGGAATCTCCTCATGTTTCACCAACAGGGCTTTTTGGTCGGGCAGGACTTTGACGACCAGGCCGCGCAGTGGATGGCCGACGGGCTCGGGGGTGGCGAGTGCGGCGGAGTGGCCTTGCTCCGCCGTGGCGGCTGGTGGTGCGAGGCAGGCGGAGCAAGTGGCGTCGGCGCGGCCGAGGTAGGTAAGGCCCGCCAGCAAGGCGGGTAGGGCGAAGAGTCGAAGCGAGCGGCCGCGGGTGAGAGATTTTTGAAAACGGAACATGCGGGGAATGTCACCAGACAAGGCAGTGACGGCAAGCATACGTGGGCCGGGCTTGCCCAGCGCGCTCCGCTGAGCCATGCCCCCTCGGTGAATGACATCGATCAATCCCAGATCACCGATTTTAGCGGCGGGCAACGAGCGGGCGGGCGTGTCTCGGTGCGCCGCGCCAAGCGGAAGGCCTGCACTCCATGATTCGGCGGGGGCGACGCGGCATCCCGGGCATAGTCCGGAAGGTGAAGCGGACGCGGCGGACCGGGTCGTTTCCGGTTCACGGCGCGGGTTGCACACCGGGAGGCGCGCCACATGACTCCGCTGCGCACGGTTTTTTTGGGTTCGGATGGCATCTCTCTGCCGCTTTTGGAATGGCTGGCGGGGGAGGAGGGCGCGAAGTGGGTGCGGTTAACGGCGGTTTACACTCAACCGGATCGACCGACCGGCCGCGGCCAGAAAGTTCAACCCAATGCCATCAAGCGCTGGGCCGAGGCGCGGGGGCTGCCGGTGCGGCAGCCGGAGAGGATTACCCCGGAGGTGCTCGCCGCCTACCGCGCGGAGGCCCCGGAGCTGGCGTTGGTCATGGCCTACGGGCACATACTGCGGGATGATTTCATCGCGGTCGCCGAGCGGGGAACGCTGAATTTCCACGCGTCGCTTTTGCCAAGTTTGAGAGGCGCATCGCCGATTCAGACCGCGGTAGCGACCGGGGCGGCTCGCACCGGAGTGTCGCTGATGCGCATCGTGCGGGCGCTCGATGCGGGGCCGGTCGCGGATGCGGAGCCCATCAGTATTGATGTTTTAGATACGGCTTTGGACGTGGAGGCCCGGCTGGGGGCCGCGTGCGTGCCTCTGATCGGTCGGGCATTGCCCAGGCTGGCGGCGGGAGGTTTGGAGTTTGTCGATCAAGACACCGCCGCCGCGACCTTTTGCCGGAAGCTGAGCAAGGACGATTCCGCCTTGGATTTTGACTGTCCGGCCAGGGTCCTGGCCGCGAGGGTGAACGGACTGTATCCCTGGCCTTGTTCCCAAGTGGAGTGGCAGGGGCAGATGCTTAAGTTTGGTCAAGCGGACTGGATCCCCGGAACGGGTGCGCCCGGCGTGGTGGCGGGTGCGGATGGCGTCGGTTTGTTGGTGGGCACCGGGGAGGGATATCTTCGGGTTAGACGACTGCAGCGCCCGGGAGGTCGGATGCTGGAAGCGGAGGACTTTTTACGAGGGGCGAAAATCGAGCCGGGGGAACGCTTCCCTTCCCGTGCCATGGCCCCCCTGGTTGACCGCCGACCATTTCCGGTGCTTCCGCGCCGTTGACAAACGGCTTCGGCATCGGTGTGGTTATCGTTTTTCCATGTCCATCGTCATCTGGCTGCTCACCTTAGTCTTGGTCATCTTGTCGGTTTTTCTTGTGCTGATTGTGCTCATGCAGAAGTCAAAATCTGATGGTGGCGTCGGCGCCGCGTTGGGCGGTGGCATGACCGAGGCGACCTTTGGCGCCGAGACCGGCAACATGCTGGCCACGCTCACGCGCAACTGCACCATCGCCTTCTTCGTGCTGAGTTTTGGTCTCTATCTGGCTCACATTTATCTGAATAGTTCGGAAAAAGCGGATCTTACCCTGCCGGCTCTGGCGGTGCCGGCCATCGAGTCGGTGACCCCGGCCGTCGCGCCCGACGCGGCGCCGCAGGTGGACACCACGGTGACGGTCCCCGCAGTGGCGCCGAGCGCGAGCGAGGCGGCCCCTGCGACCACGGAACCCGCTCCCTGATCGGCGGGTCTCTCGGGACGTGTCCCGATCCCTGATGACCTTTCCGGCCATGGCTAGCCGCCGCTGGTGTTTATTGTTGCTGTCCTGGTGGGTGTTTTTCACGCCGGCCGTGGTGGACGCGCAGCCGCGAGCGGCACGCCCGGCTCCCAAGTATCTGCAGCTGACGCCACCGAACCAGGTGGAGGGTGGGAGGATTTTGGCGGAAATGCGCGCGGCCGAACTGGCGGGGGACTATTTTTTTGAGTTCGAGTTACGGGTGCTGCCCCGTCGGGGGCCGCAGACCAAGATACCCGGCCGGCTGTGGGGTGGGCGGAATGAAGGGGTGAATCTGGCGCGAATGATTCTTGAAGTGCCGGGGTCCGATGGGGGAGCCCCGACCGAGGAGCGTTTGCTGGTGCGGGGCGGTGCCTCTCCGGCGGCATGGCGCTGGAGTTCCGCCGCACCGGCTGAACCGGTGCGAATGGACGGTGCCGCCTTGTTTTCGCCCTTGGCCGGCACCGGGCTGTCGGCTTTTGAGCTGCAGATGCAGTTTTTGTATTGGCCGGAGTTCGTCTACGAGGGCAAGACGAGGCTCTTGGATCGGCCGACGGACGCGTTCCTGCTGTATCCGAGTGCCGAGGTGGCCGCGGCCAGGCCCGAACTCAGCGCGGTGCGGGTGTATCTGGACCCCAACTACCATGCGCTCGTTCAGGCTGAATTACTCGGAGCCGACGGGCGCGTGCTCAAAACCATGCGAATGGTGGAGCTGCGCAAACTCGAGGAAGTCTGGGTGGTGCGAGCCGTGGAGATTCGAGACGAAGTGACGCGTGATAAGACGCGTTTCGTGGCCCTGGCCGGCGGGGTGAAGCGCGGTTTCTCGCCCGTGTTGTTTGAGCCGGGCCGGTTGCCAGACGCCATCAAACCGCCGGGGTCTCTGGTGCGTTTGGCGGATTAGCGGGCGTGTTTTCCCGGGGATGGACGACCCGGACCGGCTGCCGTTTCAGGCTTAGGTGTTGTCGGTCTGGCGGCTGGATTTCTTCAGGGATTCGTCGTGGCGGATATCTTCGGCGTCACCCAAAAAGACCATCTCCTCGGCGATGTTGCAGGCGTGATCGGCGATGCGCTCGATGCTTTTGCTGATGAACATGAGTTCGAGGGCGCGGGTGGTGGTGGCCGGGTTCTCGATCATGTAGCTGCTGAGTTCGCGATAGAGCTGTTTGTTGATGGCATCGACCTCGACGTCGCGACGCACGACCGCGATGGCTTTGGTGCGATCCGGGTGGGTGAAGCAATCGAGGGCGTCGCGGAGCATTTCGAGGGCGATGCCGGTCATGCGGGGAATGTCCACGTAGGCCTTGAGCGGGGGTTCGGCGGCGAGGCGGATGGCGCGTTTGGCGATGCTGGTGGCCTCGTCGCCGACGCGTTCCAAGTCGTGGGAGGTCTTCATGCCGACGATGATGAGGCGAAGCTCGGTGGCCACGGGGGAACGCAGGCTCATGTAGCGGATGGCCTCGGTATCGATGCGCTTTTCCAGTTCGTCGATCTCGTCGTCGGCTTCGATGACGCGGGCGGCGAGGGCGGCGTCGCCCTCGACGAGGCATTTTAGCGCTTCGCGGACTTGGCGGACGGAGACCTCGCCCATGCGGAGGAGGTCGGTGCGGAAGACTTCGAGTTCGTTGTCAAAAAAGCGTTTCATTAGGTCGGGAGCGGAGGCGGTAAAGGGAGGGCGAGGTGGAGGGGGGCGTGGTTTAGCCGAAGCGGCCGGAGACGTAGGCTTCGGTCTGGGGGTTGGAGGGGTTCATGAAGATGGTGCGGGTATCGGCGTATTCAATGAGTTTGCCCATGTAGAAAAAGGCGGTCTTGTCGGAGCAGCGGGCGGCCTGCTGCATGGAGTGGGTGACGATGATGATGGTGAACTGTTTCTTGAGTTCGTGGATGAGCTCCTCGACCTTGGCGGTGGCGATGGGATCGAGGGCGGAGCAGGGCTCGTCCATGAGGATGACCTCGGGCTCGACGGCGATGGTGCGGGCGATGCAGAGGCGTTGTTGCTGGCCGCCGGAGAGACCGAGGCCGGATTCGTGGAGGCGGTCCTTGACCTCGTCCCACAGGGCGGCGCCGCGCAGGGAACGTTCGACGATTTCGTCGAGGCGAACCTTGTTGTTCATGCCCTGGATGCGGAGACCGTAGGCGATGTTCTCGTAGATGGACTTGGGGAA
>CAYNUW010000262.1:0-5315 GCA_964400455.1 uncultured Akkermansia sp.
GACCTTACCGGCGCTGGCGCGGTCCTCGAGCAGTTTGCCGGAGAGGGTGTAATAGGGCAGGGTGGTTTTTTGTTTTTCGCCGCTCATGAAAGCGCCCATGGCACCGACGTCGGCGGCCATGTCGTCCTCCTTTTTGCCGTCGGGCCCGAGGGTGGTGGTGGTGACGACCTTGCCGGTCTGGTTGAGGGCCACGCGGATCTTTTTGGTGAGGTTGTCCACGTCGACCATCTGCTGGGTGGCGTTGCGGATGCGGGAGACGGCCATGACGGCGGGCTGGTTGGGTGCGCGGTCGAGCACGCCGGAGGCGAGGAGGGAGGCGACGAGATCGTCGGCGGCCTTGTTCCAGTCCTGGATGTTGATCTGGTTGAGCGATACGATGGTGTTGGGGCCCTGGGCATCGACGTATTTGGCGTTGGGCGAGGCGCAGCCGGCGAGGAGCAGGGCGGCGGCGGCGGCGGAGGTGGCGAGGAGTTGTTTCATGATGGGAGAGGGTGTCGGGACGTTGAGGGTGGAGACCGGGCCAGGTGCGAGCTCAGTTTTCGCGCAGCTTCAGGCGAAAATCGGCTGCGGTCGGGCGGGTGGCGATGGCGGAGACGGCGCGGGTTTCGCGGCCTTCGAGCTGGATTTGTTTCCAGCCGCCGACGGGCGAAGTTTGCTCCATGCCATCGGCGCCGATCCAGTCGAACTTGTAGGTCACGGCCTGGGGGCGGGAGGAGCGATTCTCGAGGGTGACCTGGATTTTGAGCAGGTCGCCGGAGACGCGGGATTGGTTGACCGAGACGATGCCGATCTTGCGGGCGAGGGTGGCGTCGGTGAGGACGCGTTGGTCGGCGACGTAGTCGGGAGTAGCGGTGGGCTCGGCGCGGGTGACGGTGTTGACGCTGGTGGCGCAACCGGCGGCGCCGAGGGCGAGGCCGGCGAGCAACAGGGAGAGGGCGGTTTTCATAGGGTGAGGGAGGCGGCGGTGGGAGAAGCCGGGAAGTTTTAAGGTTTGAGGATAAAGGAGCTGATCAGCAGCGGGGCGCTGGAGGAGGCGCTTTTGACGTAGACGACGGTGACGGCGGCGGGTTCCACCCGGATGGAGGTGGCGCGGGTGCCCGAGCCCACCGTGATGATGCGGTCCGGCGGCGTGGCGAGGCGGGCATAGTGGAACTCCTTGGGCAGGCTGCGCCAGGTGCGGGTGTCGGCGATGTTGACCGAGGCTTGGAGGGCGGCGGTGGCGACCTTGGCGAGCAGGCCGAGGGCGGCGCCGCCTTGGTCCTCGATTTGTTTCTGGATGATGGCGTCGATGGTGGCCTTGGTGGCGGTGGCGATGATGGTTTTGGTCAGAATGGTGGGCCACTCGTTTTTGAAGTCGCGGGCCACCACGCTATCCATCGAGGACACGAGGGCGGTGGAGGTGGAGCGGCCGTCGGAAGTGGTGATGGCGAGGGGACCGGCGTAGTCGGGCACGCGCACGATTTTTGGCAGGGCCATGCCCACGTAGGATATGCGGCCGGTGACGAGGAAGAGGGGCAGGTCGATGCGGGTTTGGTCGCGGTAGGGGGCGGAGCCGGTCTCGTAGATCACGTAGGTGACGCCGTGGGGAGCGGGCGGGACGACGACGGGTGGGGCGGGCAGGGGGGCGACGACGGCATCGGCGGGCACGGCGGGAGCGGTGGTCGGATCCACCGCCGCGGCGGCGGCATCGGCGCCGATCTCGGTTTCGGGCAGCAGCGGACCGTTGTTGACCACGGCTTGGTGGTCGGGCTCGACGGCGAGGTAATCGAGGCGGGCGTGCGGGTTGCCGGGCGCGAGACTGACCACGCGTTCCCAGGATTTGCGGGCGCGCTCGAGGTCGGAGGCATCGACTCCCTGGTAGGTGTAGACGAGGGCGTCGAGGAAGGTGGTGAACGGGTTCACGTAGTCCCCGTAGGGAAGGAGGCCGGCGTCAATTTCAGCCTCGATGGAGGCCAGTCCGGCGGCGAGCTTGGGGTCGCGTTTGGCGCGTTCGACGTCGTAGGCCCCGGCGCTTTTGCGGCCGGCTTCGTCGCGGGTCTGGCCGGAGGCGGATTCGCGGGCGAGTTTTTCCGCCTCGGCGATTTTTTCGGCGTTGGCGGCGACGGCGTCGCGCTGGGCCTGAAGGGCCCGGTTCAGAGAGACGCGGGCGGCATCGTGGTCGGCGAGCTCGAGGTAATTGAGCGCCTGAAAGGTGTGGAGCATGACGCGGTCGTAGGCGCGGCCGCGGTAAGGGAGGTTGGCCTGGTTGGTGAGCAAGGCGGCGGTTTCCGAGCCGACCTTGATCTTGGCTTGCTCGTCGTAAAGGGCGATGCGGCGCTCGGCCTCGTCGAGGGCGGCGAGCGAGCGGGTGAGGTAGGAGATGCGCGGCGGCAGGGCGACGGTGGGGTCGGCGGCCATCAGGGCGGCGGAAGTCTGACTCTGGCCGGCGAGCACGGAAGGTGGAGCGGCCTCGCCGAGCGGCGCGGGTATCTCGGCGAGGGCGGCTGCGCGCAGGATGGCGCCTTGTTCGAGGCGGTAGAGGACGGAGTCCTTGTTGTCCTTGTTCTTCTCGGCGTCCTTGTCGGCCTCGGCGGCGGCTGCGGCAAAATTGCCGGAACGCATGGCGTCGTCGCGACTTTGGGTCTTGGCGGTGTAGGTCTGGCAGCCGGAAAAGAGGAGGGCGGCGGGCAGGAGCAGTAAGGGCAGGCGGAGCGTCATGACTGGATAAACGACTGGGAGGAGGGCGGAGCCGGCGGTTCCCGTCCGCGACGACGGGATTTCTGCGCGCCGGCCAGGAGGAAGCTTAGGGTTCGACCCGGCGGGCGATGGCGCCGCGATCCACGCCGAGGTCTTCACCCACGAGCTCGCCCTGGGCGGTGCGCGGCGTCACGCGTTGGATGCGCACCCGACCCACGGACAGCTCCTCGCGGCCGAGGGACGCGCCGGTGTCGGGGTCGATGAGTTCTTCGCCGACGGCAAAGAGTTCCCAGAGCTGGCCGGCGGCGATGCCGGTGCCGTCGCCCCGGTTGAGGGTGACGATCTTGCCGGTTTTGGCCACGACCCGAGCGGGAAAGGCGACGTCGGCGACGCGTTGTGCGATTTGTTCGCTCATGCGGCGGGTGAGGCCCACGAGCAGGGCGTCGGAGAGTTCACCGCCGGAGGAGGAGGCGTTTTCCAAGAGTTCTTCGGCATCGAGGTTCTGCTCCTGGAAGTTGGCGGTTTCGACGAGTTTGTTGGTTTTGGTCTCGTAGAGTTTGGCGACGGTCGAGAAGCGGATGACGCGTTTGGTGGCGGTCTTGCCGATGGCGGCGAACGTGGCGGTTTGCGTAAAGTCCTGGAAGTCGTCGATGGTGATGACGAGGGTGAGCTCGGAATCACCGAAAGCGAAGGCCTGGCCGGCGGCGGCGTTTTCCTCGACCAGGGCGTCGGCGTCGGACCGGGCGAGCACGGTGAATTTGCGGGTCTGCTGGAGGGCGGAGAGAAGCTGACCGTCGAGGGCCTGGCTCATGCGGTCGATGGAGTTTCGGCGGCGCTTTTGCTCGGCGTCTTGAAGGATGGCGGGCGTGGCCTTGACCTTGGCGAGCGCGAGGGTCTTCAGGCCCTGAGCCGCGGGTGCCGTGGCCGCGGCGGGCGGGGCTTCTTGGGCGGAGCCGGCGGGCACGAAGAGGGCGGCGGCGGCGAGGGACAAAGCCACGCAGGAGGAGGCGGTTTTCAAATTCATGATTTGAGAGAGCTAAACGTGAAGCTTTACGGAGCAGGCACCGGGCCTGGATCAGAGAATGTTGAGCGGCAGGGCGAATTTCAGGTTTTCCTTGGTGTCGACCTTGTAATCCACCTTGAGGCCGGACTGTTCGAGCATCTTGGCGAGGCCCTCAAGTGCTTTGACTTGGGCGTCGGTGAGTTTGGCTTGATTGCGCAATTCGCTCAGGAAGGCGGTGGACTGGCGGAAACGGTCGATGCCCTCCGGGCTCATGGTGAGGGCGACGGTGAGCACCTGGCCCTCGGTGGCGTTGATGGTGCGTTCCCAAGGCTGGAAGCCTTCGCGAGTCAGACGCAGGCGCGAGAAGCCGGGTTTGAGGGTGATTTTGCCGGGCGCGGTGCCGACGGCGACACCATCGAGCTCGACCGTGGTCGTGAGCGGGGCGAGTTTAAATTTGGACTCACCGAGCACGACGACGTTGTCGGAGGTGAGGCGCACATCGGGGATGTAAAGGTCGGCGGCTTCGACGTTGATGGTGATGCTGACCGGCTGGGCGGCAGGGCGTGCCGCCGCGATCTGGCCGCGGGTGGAACGGGCGCGCAGGGAGCCGGCGATCTGACGTGAAGCGTCGTCAAGCAAGTCGTCGAAGATACCCTCGATCAAGGCGGAGGCGTGCGCGTTGGCTTGTTCGGAGCGGGTGGCTTTGACCACGTCGCCGACCAACGCGCCACCGCCCTGAGCATCGAGAAGTTTGTAGCTTATCCGCAGGGTCCAGTCGTGGTTTTTAAGGGCGGTGCCGTAGGCGGTGACGGTGCGTTCGCTGGCGGCGTAAGAGGTGATGGAAGCGTGCAATAAATAGTCCGCGCCCAGGGATTGGGCGAGGCGGAGCGCGCTCGACTGGTCTATGAACGCGGCCTCGGCGGCGGCGGCGGCTCGGCTGGAGTCGAGGTCGGTCGGGGCGCTGGAGGGCACAAACGCACGCAGTCCGCTGGTGACCAATTCGCGGGACACGAGGCGAAAGCCCTGATCGGCCAGCCGAGCGGAGAGCAAGTCCTCGAGCGGAGCCACTTTATCGTCCCACTTACTGTCGGCGCGATTGGAGACCACGATGGCGGCGGAGTAGGTGCGGGCGGTGTCGGCGGCGAGCAGGGTGGGGGTGTGGAGTCCCAAGAAGAGCGCGGCCAAGCCGGCGAGAGCGATGCGGAGTTTCATAAGCGCGTGCGGGAGCGAAGATGGCGATACACCCTCACCCTACGCGCCAGCGCAAGGCGAAAGCGGATCCTGTGGAGAAGGTGCGACAGCGTTTTCCAATCGAAGTTCAATCCCGGACTGACGAGGCAACGTGGGGTGGGAGGTTTAGAGGCAAGTCTGAGCAACCGAAACCTCTCTGGTTCGAAAATTAGCGGCGGTTCAGGTTTTGCATGCAAATGGGTAAATCTAAAAGCTCGCCAGGTGCCCTTTTTTGTTGCAAAAAGGGGTCATATGCCGACCGAGCCACAGACCACCCCGTTCACCACCCTCGCGCCGGTTGCGAGGAGGACGCTCGCCACGAGCTCCTTGGGAACCAAAATCGAAGACTCCGGATCGCAGGAAAAGTTATTAGTTTATCTAATACATAAAAAGTCCACTTTCCTCC
>CAYNUW010000263.1:0-2237 GCA_964400455.1 uncultured Akkermansia sp.
TCTCACTGTGTTGGGGGTGGGTTGGTTTGTGTTTGTTCCGGGGTGGGGACTGTTGGGGCCCTGGGGGGGGGGGGGGGCCTTTACTTGATCAATTCGACATCGATGCCGGGGCGGAGGCCGCAGGCGTTGCCCTCGTCGGTGTCGATGTGGACCTCGAGTTTGAAGTCTTTGTGCACGCGGACCAGCAGGCGGTCGAAGGTGACGCCGAGCTCGCCGCCGACCCGGAGTTTCATGAAGTCGCCCTGCTTCACCTTGTAGAAGGCGGCGTCGTCCGGGTGCATGTGGACGTGGGGGGCGGCGCGGATGACGCCTTGGTCGAGCTTCAGAAAGCCGGCGGGGCCCATCAACATGCAGCCGGGGGTGCCGGCGATGTTACCGGATTGGCGCACGGGGATGTCGAAGCCGAGGGAAATGGAGTCGGTGTAGGCGAGCTCGACCTGATTAAGATCGCGGCAGGGTCCGAGGATGCGCAGGCCGGAGATGATGCGGCTGCGCGGACCGATGAGGGTCACCGATTCCTGGGCGGCGTATTGGTCCTTTTGGTAGAGCCATTTCATCGGCGTCAGGGTGCGGCCCTTGCCGAAGAGAGTTTCGACCGCCTCGGGCGTGAGGTGGCAGTGGCGGGCGCTGACGTTGACCAAGAGGGGGTTGGGCGCGGCGGCGGCGCGGGGGAGAGGCTTGCCCAGGCGCTCGTAGAGGGCGCGACGCACCTGGTGCTCGATCTCGACGCGATGAGGGGCGGGAGGGGGCAGCATAGGGGAGACGATGTGGCGAAGCAGCGTTAAAAAAGGTGCGAGAGGGGGCGTTTTAGGCGAGGGGACGCCGTGAACGGGAGGTCAGGCGTGGGGGTAAATCAGGGACAAGGCAAGCCCAAGTTGGTAGATTTTGGTAGATTTTGAGCAGAAACGATCAAAATGCTATCACAAGCAGGCGTGGGCTGGGGTCAGGCGTGGTCGAAGTAGAGGATGCGGCCGCATTGGTCGCAGTTGCCGAGGCGGGCGGTATCGGCGGAGCGAGCGCCGGATTCGGCTTCGCTGGAGACCTTTAGGTGGCAGCCGCCGCATTTGCCGGCGCGGAGGGGGGCGATGGCGGGCCAGTGGCGGGCGGCGACGCGGTCGTAGGCGCGGGTGGCGAGTTCGGGGAGGCCGACGCGGGCGGTGGCGACGGCGTCGCGGGCTTCGGTGAGTTCGGCGGCGAGGTTGGTCTCGCGTTCGCGCAAGGTGGCGAGGCGGGCCTCATGGCGGGTGATGTTTTCGCGGATGACGGCTTCGGCGGCGGCGAGGCGTTTGCGGGCGTCGTCGATGAGATACATGACCTCGAGTTGTTGGGCTTCGAGGTCGCCGACGAATCCGGTGGCGGTGGCGATCTCTTTGCCGAGGGCCTGGTATTCGTCGTTTTTCTTAACCGAGAGTTGTTGGGTCCGGTAGCGGGCGAGGCGGGTTTCGGCGGAGCCGATTTCGGTCTCGATGAGTTTTTTGCGGGTTTCGAGTTCGCGCAGTTCGGTTTTGGCGGCGTCGAGGGCGGAGCGTTCGGCGGCGATGGCCTTGTCGACGAGTGCGCGGTCGGCGGGGACGGCGGCGAGCTGTTGTTCGAGCTGGCGACGGCGGGCGTCGCGATCCTGGACCACAAGCAGCTGGGTCAAAACGGCGTGGGGCATGGCTTAGTGCATGGGCGGACAAACGGGCTTTTCAACGACCGAATGTTTGTGAACCGCCTTATTTCACCGGCGGGGGGGCGGGGGCGGCCTCCAAAGATTCAGGGGAACTCTGGATAACCTAGATATAATACATTTCGCCGGCGGATTTGGCGGCGAGTTTATCCAGGGTGAGTTCGCGGCAGACGTTGATGAGCGAGGTTCGGACCTCGCGCCAGGCCTGGGAGACACGGCGGCTCGATTCGCCCTCGGTGGCGGGGCCGACCTCGAGGATGTCGCCTTCGACCAAGTTCACGACGTCGAGCAGGCTGATTTCGGCCGGGGGACGGGCGAGCGAATAGCCGCCTTGTTTGCCGCGCCGGCTGGTGACCAGGCCGCCGTTGCGCAGTTCACCCAGGATCTGGACCAGATAGGTGGCGGGCACGGCTTCGACACGCGCCAGGCTTTCGATGTGCGCCAATTCGCCTCGTTCGTGCAGTCGGGCGAGTTGCACCAGAACGCGGCAGGCGTAGTCGACTTTGACGGAGAGTTTCACCGGTTGTGATCAGGTAGCAGCGGGGGGGAATAGTCCAGAACGGGTTGG
>CAYNUW010000263.1:2337-5314 GCA_964400455.1 uncultured Akkermansia sp.
CCGCGTCCGAGGCGGCTTTTGCCGGCGGCGCCGGGCGCGGGCAGGTCGGTGATCGAGGTGACGGTGCCGGCGGCGGGAGCGTCGGCGTCGAGGTCGGTCGTCGGTTCGCGGCGGGCCGGGGTGGCGTCGAGGGCGGCGGTGACGCGTTGGGCGGCGCGTTCGGCGATTTTTTCAACCAAGGCGTCGTCCTCCCGGGCGGGCGGGCGGGGCGCGTAGGCGAGGGTGGCGGCGGCTCCGGCGGCGGCCGCGCAGGCGGCGATGCCGAGCAGGTCGGCGGGGCCCAGGGGAGAGATGGCGAAGCGGGCGATCAGCAGGGCGGCGAGGGTGAAAACGGCGGCGGCGGCGAGGCAGGGGATTTTTGGCATGGCGGAAGCGGAAGAGCGTGGGGGGGGGCGGGCGGGTCAGCGGCCCCGGCTTCGTTCGTAGGCGAAGAGGTATTGTTGGGCGAGACCGGCCTGAGGTCCGAAGTGCACGCGGCCGAAGTGGGCGGCCTGGGCGGGGGACCAGCCGTCGAGGCCGTAGCGGCGGACCAGGGCCTTGAGAATCCAGGTGTCGACGGGAAAGGCCTCCAGGCGACCGGCGCCGAAGAGCAGGACGCAGTCGGCGATTTTTTCCCCCACGCCGGGCAGGGTGAGCAGGCGGGCCTTGGCTTCGGGGTAGGGCGCGGCCTCGGTGGCTTCGAGCCAGCCGGGCTCGGCGGCGAGGCGTCGGGCGATGCCGGCGACGTGCCGGGCGCGAAAACCCAGGGAGCAGAGACGTAGTTGTTCTTCTGATACGGAGGCCAGTTCGGTCCAGTCGGGCAGGCGGTGCCAGCCGGGGGCGACGAGACGGCCGTGGCGGGTGGCGAGGGCCTCCATCATGGCCTTGATCTGCACGATTTGCTTGGTGGCGCTGCAGACAAAACCGAGCAGGGTTTCGCCGAAGGGCTGCCGGAGCAGGCCGAGGCCGGGATTGGCGGCGAGGCAGGCGGCGAGGTGGGCGTCGCTGCGCCAGGGCAGGGCGTCCGGGTCGGCCGCGGGGCCGGCGAGGTAGTGGTGAAGGGCCGCGCCGGCGGCGTCGGCGTCGACATCGGGCGGGGTGGCGTAGGCGAGGTGGCCGTCGGGGTGCAGGCGCAGGCGGATGCGCCAGCCGGCCCAGCCGCCGTGCCAGGTGGCGTCGTCTTCGCGGTGCCAGCGGAAGGCCTGGCCGCCGTCGAGCCATTCGTGCACGCCCGCCGGGGTGGCGGGGACGGGGCGGGGCAGGCCCGGCAGGGGGTGCCAAGGTGACCAGGCGGGTTTCATGTTTCGCGACGCGCGGCGGCGCGGGCCAGGCGGTCGCGGATGGCGGGGGCGAGGCCCTCGTGGCCCGCGATGGTCTCCACGTGCAGGCGCGCCCAGCCGGCGGCGTCGAGTTCGCGCAGCGCGCCGAAGAGGTTGCGGGCCACCTCGGCGAGATTACCGCGGCTGCTGAGCCAGCGCACGCGGCCGTCGAAGCGGGCGGGCAGCCGTCGGGCGGGGCGTCGCAGCAAAAGGGCGCACTCGTCGTCGGGCAGATTGGCGAGCGCCTTTTCATCGAGCCGGGGGTGCAGGCGGAGCGGGGTGTGCGGGGAATAGTGGCGGGTCAACATGCCCGGCGCGGGAGCGGCTTGGCGGGTGGTGAGCCGGGAGCGGCGGGGGCGGGCGAGGGTGACGCCGAGCACACGCTCCACCGCCGCGGCGGCCAGGCCGCCCGGGCGGAGCAGCACCGGTTGGTCGGGGCGGGTGAGATCAACGATGGTGGATTCGAGGCCGATGGAGCATTCTCCGCCGTCGAGCACGGCGCGCAGGGCGGTGCCGGCGAGGCCGTCGCGCACGTGGGCGGCGGCGGTGGGGCTGATGTAGCCGAAGGGGTTGGCGCTCGGGGCGGCGAGGGGGCGTCCGGCCAGGCGGATGAGGCGGCGGAAGTGGGGCTGGGCGGGGACGCGCACGGCGACGGTGGGCCGGCCGGCGGTGATGTTGTCCGGCACGACGGCCAGTTTGGGCAGGACGAGGGTGAGGGGACCGGGCCAGAACGCGGCGGCGAGAGCGAGGGCGGCGGCGTTGGGCACGGCGACGGTTTGCAGGTCGCGCGCCGAGGCGAGGTGGACGATGAGCGGGTCGGAGCCGGGCCGGCCCTTGGCGGTGAAGATGCCCGCGCAGGCGTCGGCGGAGAGGGCGTCGGCGGCGAGTCCGTAGACGGTCTCGGAGGGCACGCCGACCAGGCCTCCGCGACGCAGGACGGCGGCCAGCCGCGCCAGATTGGCGGCGGTGGGGCGGTAGATGCGGGGGAGGGAGGGTGCTGCGGGCATAAAAAAACCGGGGCGCGAAACACGCCCCGGCTTCGAAAATGAAAACGCGGCAGGGCCGGCGTCGTGGCGGATTACTTGGCCAGCAACATCGCGCGGCTGCGCTTGATGGTGGCGGTGACGCGGCGCTGCTGCTTGGCGGAGAGGTGGGTGTATTTCCGCGGCAGGATCTTGCCCGTGTCGGTCACGTAGCGGACCATCAGCTCGGGCTGGGTGAAGGGGAAAGCCTCGGGCGTGAGGGACTGCGTGGTGGTGGTTTCGGTGGCGCTCATGTTAGAAAAAGACGCTTAGCGAAACCGGCTGTGGTGCGGTTTGTCAACCGGCGATTCTTAGTTCGTGGCGCAGGGCTGCGGTGGCCGGGGTTGTTTGCCGTGCGAGACTCCCGTCAACTGGGCTGCGGTAGTGACGCCGTGGGTAGCGCACGCGGGCGGCGCGGTTCCGGCGTTCTATTGGGCGCAGGGCTACTTTCCGATCGGTAAGTCGAGGATGACGCAGAGTCCACCGCGCCCATCGGGGCGATTGCGTGCGGTGATGGTTCCTCCATGGAGTTTCACGATGCTACGGCAGATTGCCAGGCCCAGTCCATGTCCGGAGGCGGTTGATGGTGACGATGGTCCATGCGTTTCAACCCGCACGAAGCGTTCGAAAATCCGCTCCAGGCCTTCCTCGGGCAAC
>CAYNUW010000264.1:0-5281 GCA_964400455.1 uncultured Akkermansia sp.
GCTCGACGTCATGCTGCCCGGCCTCGACGGATGGGAGATCCTCCGCCGTTTGCGCAACACCCCCGGACTGAGCACCCCCGTGCTCATGCTCACCGCCCGTGATGCCGTCACGGATCGGGTCCGCGGCCTCGACCTCGGATCGGATGACTACCTCATAAAACCCTTCGACTTGTCCGAGCTGCTCTCCCGCGTGCGCGCCGTGCTGCGCCGCGCCTCCGCGGCGCCCGCCCCCCTGCTACACCTGCCCGGCGACGTCTGGCTCGACACCACCGCCCGTCTCGCGACCCGCGCCGGCACGTCCGTCGAACTCACCGCCAAAGAATACCGCCTGCTCGAATGGCTCGCCCGCCGCCGCGGTCGCGTCGTGGAACGCGAAACCCTGTATGCCCATCTTTTCGCCGACGAGGACGACAACTCTTCCAATCTCATCGAGGTCTACGTCTGCACCCTCCGCCGTAAACTCGGCCGCGACGTGATCGAGACCCGCCGCGGCCTCGGCTACGTCGTGCCCGCCGCCTGAGCACCCGACCACCGAAGGACATGCTATACCCCAGCTCAATCAAGTGGCGTCTGCAAATCTGGCACAGCGTGCTGCTTTGTCTCGTATGCGTGACCTTGCTGTTCGCGTATCACCGCAGCCAGTTTGCCGCCGATGTGGCTCGGCTCGATCGCGAACACCGGCTCGTGCTACTCGCCGTCCTCCCCGAACTGCGGCAACCGAGAAACTTCGGCCCGCCCCCGCCGCCGGACCGCGGCCCCCGCCCCGGCGGTGGCGAAAACACCCCCGATGCCTACCCCGAAGAGACCAACCCCGCCCTCGCCGACTTTATCTCGGCGGGCGGCGTGGTTGCCCAACGTTCACCCGGCCGGCGCCCGCGCCACCACGCGGGGTCGCCCGAGGCACCCTGGCCGGAGTGGATCGAACAGGCTGGCGAGGAGCCCGGCACCGGCCACTTCGACCACGCCGGCTACCGTGTAGTCTGGCACGTCCGTCGCCCGGGAGAAGTCGTTGTGCTCGGCTCTCCCCTTGCCCCCCTGGAAGCTCGCTCCCGCAACTTGGCTTGGCGACTCGCCGCCGCCGGCTGCGCCGTCGTGGTGCTCGGGATAGCCGCCGGCGCCTGGCTCATCGCCCGCGCGCTGCGGCCCATCGAAGACATCGGCAACGCGGCCAGGAAAATCGCCAACGGCACGCTTGCCGAACGCGTGCCCGTCCCCGCGGGCGGCGGCGAACTCGCCCGCCTTTGCACCGTGCTCAACGACTGCTTTACCCGCGTAGAACTCACCTTTGAACAGCAGAGCCGTTTCATCGCCGATGCCTCCCACGAACTCCGCACCCCGCTCGCCGTAATCCTCAACGAGAGTCAACTCGCCCTCCGCCGCGAACGCCCCGCCGCCGAATACCGCTCCTCGTTGGAGGTCTGCGCCGAAGCCGCCGGTCGTATGCGCCGCCTGGTCGACGACCTGCTAACCCTGGCACGCACCGACGCCCGCTCGGCCAGTGCCGCCCGAACCGACTGCGACCTCGCCGACATCGTGCGCTCGGCCGCCGCGTTCCTCGCCCCAGTGGCCGCCGAACGCTCCATCACCATCGAGACGGATGCCGGCTCCGCCCCTTTTCTCGGCGACGCCGCCGGCCTGGAACGCGCCCTGGTCAACCTGCTCGCCAACGCCCTCCGCCACTCCCCCCCGGGGGAAGTCGTTCGACTCGAATCCGCCCGCGAGGGCGACCTCGCCGTCGCTCGGGTCATCGATCGCGGCCCGGGCATCCCTCCCGAACTACGGCCCAGGCTCTTTGAGCGCTTCCAACGCGGCGACCCATCGCGCACGCGCGAACAAGGCGCCGGTGCCGGCCTGGGGTTAGCCATATCCCGCGCCATCGTGGAGAGCCACGGCGGCTCCTTGGCCTGCGATAGCGACCCCGGGGTTCGCACCGAATTCACCCTCCGCCTGCCCGCCACCCCGGGCTGAAGAGGCGGCCCTGAACCTTAGCCGGGCACCAGCGGCGCACTCAAAACCGCGCCGCCACCTCGTGGTGATGCCCGGGCTCGAGCGTCAGCTCGCCCAGCGCAACGCACTCCTCACGGTCATTCTTGAACAACTTCACCTTGGCCGGGAACAACAGCTCGGCGCTCTCCCACCGCCACTTGCCGATGGACACAAACTGGAGCGGCACTCCCTTGTCCGCGCGCAATCCAGGACCGTCGCCTCGAACATAGAGCTTGTTGCCGAGGCCAAGGTAAGCAGTCACGATCAACCGGGTGCAGCCGTCATGGGTTAAAGCCGGTTCGGGCGTCGCCGGATCGTCTTCAACCGGTTCCTCGTCGACCGGCGCCTCGACGGCCGCTTCCTGGGCTGTCCCGGAGATAAAGTCCGCGGACTCAATCCGGTCCGGCTCCAACGCAGGCTCCGGCTCTTCCCGGGGCGGCACCTCCGAGCTGGGCTCCGCACCCGGCAAGGAAGGCATGACCGCCGCTTCAAGGTTCACATCCGACGCAACTGCCGGCAACTCCTCGACCCCGCTCCCGAGTGTCGCAACCGGATCGCCGTCGCCGGCCTCTTCCTCGGCGACCGCCGACGCGACCTCGGCCACCGCCGCGGACATTTCCGCTACGCACGCGACCACCTCGGTCCCATGTGGGGCCGGCCGCACGGGCTCGACCGCCAAAATCTCGCCCGGGGCATCCGCACCGGCACCGGCATCCGTCCCCTCCGCCCGCGCACGAGGCACCTCGCGCACCATCTGGTCCAAGTCCATGCGCACCCGCCCGGCGACGGTCTCCAGCGCCCTCGTCGCTTCCTCGACCGCGACACCGAGCGCCCGCACCGCCTCCGCGCCCGCCGCCCGAACCGCCTCGGCCGCTGAAGAAGACTCAACCCGCAAAACGTCCCCCGCCTGCCGCCCAAATTGTTCAGCCAGACGCGGCATCTGCGCGGCAGCGGCATCCAGAGAATCCACATGCCGGTTGGCCAGGGCCTCAAATCGAATCAAATCCGCGCTCACGGCGGATATCTTTTCCAGAGCGACGGCGATCTTCCCGGTTTCCGAGTGACGCAGCGTGTCCAATTCGTGACGCAGCGCGGCGTTTTCCTCCTGCGCAGTGGCGGACAACTGGGTTTGCAATTCCGCCAACCGCACCTGCAAGGCCTGTGGCATCTGCTCAACCGCCCGCAACTGGCGAGCGGACTGCTCCGCGATGGCCGGCAGATTCGCCGCAGCGATGCTGATTTGCTCGGCCGCCGCCGCCACCATGCGCCCGGCAGCCTCGAGCTGGTCCATCCGCTCGGCCACCGCCTCTTCCTGCCGGCGGGCATGGGTAACCACAAACGGATACAGAAACACCGCCCCGCCCACGACCAGACACGCCGTGATTGCGGCCAACGGAGCCGCTCCCAAGGGCGTCTCAGACTGAGCCCGGATCAAAACCGCCCCGGCGACCAGAGTGAGGTCGACGAGCAGGAAGGGCCAGACGGATAGACGAGGAGTCTCGGGACGAGATGCTTGCATAGGCTCGAGAAGACAACACTGGGACGGCGCGGGCGACTATGCTGCCGGCGCCAGAAGCAACAAGGGAGAAAAGCGGCCGCGAGATTGAGCTGCGGCCAAAAGCGTGCTCACCCTTCCACCTCGCTGGTATCCAAAATGGCGAACATCAGTTCGGCCGACGAGACCACCTGGCCGTCCACCGTGCACGTCACCTCCGCGTTGGCCAGCTTGGTGCCCCGCGTTTTGGTCAATTTCGCGTTTAAAATCAACTGGTCGCCGGGACGCACCGGTTTACGGAACTTCACCTTGTCCGCGCTCATGAACAAAGAGGTCTTCCCTTCGCTGCTGCCGCGCCGCAGCATCAGGATACCGGCGGCTTGCGCCATCGCCTCCAACTGCAGCACGCCGGGCATCACGGGGTTACCAGGAAAGTGACCTTGGAAATAGGGCTCGTTGATCGAAACGTTCTTTATCGCCACCAAAGCGTCGTCGCCGACGAACTCCACCACGCGATCCACCATGAGAAAGGGATAACGGTGCGGAAGTGTGTCGAGAATACGGCGGATATCCAGCTCTGTCTCCGTCGGCAACACCATGGCGGGACGAGGCTTCTTTTTCGGCCCCTTGAGCTTCTCGGCCAACTGCTCGGCCAAGGCCTTGCTCAACTCCGCGTTGATCGCGTGCCCAGGCCGGGTGGCGATGATGTGCGCCTTGATCGGGCGCCCCAGCAAAGTGATGTCGCCGACGATATCGAGTATCTTGTGCCGCACGAACTCGTCCTTAAACCGCAGTCCCTCCTTCGAGAGGATTTTGTCGCCCTTGATCACCACCGCGCAGTCGAGCGAGCCGCCCTTGATTTTGCCGAGCTTGAGTAAAGCCTCAATGTCCTCATAGACCGTAAAGGTCCTAGCCGCAGCGACTTGAGTCATGTAGATGTCCGGATCAATCGAGAGCGACAAAAATTGAGCGTGAATGCCTCGATCGTCCGCCGAAGTGCAGGACACCTTAAACCCATCGTGGGGCAGCGCGATAATCGACGAGTTGCCACGCTGGACCGAGACCGGTTCCGTCAACACGAAGTAGTCCCGGTCTTTGTCCTGCTCCACCGGATCGCCCTGCATGATCAGATCGACGAAGGGTTTGGCCGAGCCATCGAGTATCGGCGGCTCCGAAGCGTTCATTTCGATGACGCAGTTATCGATGCCGCAACCGTGCAGCGCGCTCAGCACGTGTTCGACCGTGTGCACCTTGGCATGACCCTCCTGTATGGTGGTCTGACGCACCAAGTCCCCCACCAACTCCACCCGCGGCTTAAGCTCGGGCGCGCCGTTCAAATCCACGCGACGGAAAATGTAACCGGTGTCGGTCGCGGCCGGCTTGAGTGTAAGGGTGACTTGCTCACCGGTATGGAGAGCTTGTCCAGAAATGGCGACCTCGCGGGCCAACGTGCGTTGCTTCATAGGAGGGTTTTACGAAACCCTGATAGTGCCGTCTTGTCCGGCCGTTACGCAAGCCCCCAGTCCATCAACCGCCGGCGCCCCCCAAAACAGTTTTACGAGCGCCGGCCTCAATCCTGGGGGCAATCTCAAGCCGGATGTCTGCGGCGTGGGAACCGCCTAGCCGTAACCGGCAAGGGCAACTGGACCCACCCGCAAAAGATGCGAGAGGTGGCCAGGCACGGGACCCACTTCAGTGAGGTCCCTCACCCTACGCCTGCCCAAGCGCGTGATTGACCGCGTCCAGAAGCGCCTCCCACGACGCATCGATGATGTTGTCGCTCACACCAACCGTGCCCCA
>CAYNUW010000265.1:0-5265 GCA_964400455.1 uncultured Akkermansia sp.
TGGCGGAGATGGCGGGCGGGGTGGCGAAGATGTCCGCGCTGCCGCCGGCGACGCTGACGTTGAAGGTGAGCGCCTGAGTGGCGGTGGAGTCGCCGTCGTTGATGGCGGTGGCCCAGCCGGGGATAGTCTGGGTGCCGAAGGTGTTGTAGGGGTGGGTCTGGTTGGCGCCCTTGGTGAAGGACGGCGTCTCGTTGCCGTTGCGGACGGTGACGGTGAAATACTGCTCGATGGTGTTGCCCGTCGGGTCGGTGCCACGGATGAGGAGCGAGTAGGAAGGTTTGGTTTCGTGGTCGCTGGCGCCGTTGAGCAGAAGACTGCTGCCGGAGATGGAGAAAGTGGCGTTGTCACCATAACCGGATACGAGGGAGTAGGTGAGCGCATCGCCCTCCGGATCGGTGCCGCCGAGGGTGCCGGAGGGGTAGCCGCCGGTGAAGGGGTTTTCCGGGATGCTGTTGCCGCTCAGGGTGAGCGCGGTCGGAGCGGAGTTGAGGGTGAGCCGGGCCGAGTAGGTGCGGGTCTCGGTGGCGTGGATCTGGCTGCCGACGGTGTAGGAGAGCCCAACCTCCACCGCGAAATTGGTGCTGCCGCTGGTGATGCGCCAGCGGGTGGGCGAGGCGTAGTCCCAGTCCACCGAGCCGCCGCCGCTGTAGGTTTGGAAGCCCACGCCCGGACCCCAATAACGGCGATCAACGAAGCCGAAGGTGTAGGTGCCTCCCATGTAATTGGAACCGGCGGTGAGGCCGAACGGGTAGCTCTGGACGCCGGCTCCAGTGGTGAGGCGGGAAGTGCCGATGCCGCGGAGGTAGTAGGTGTTGCCCACCTGTTCGAAGATCAGCGGCGTGATCCAGCGCGAACCCGACTCGTTGTCATAGAACTCGAAATTCTGGGCTCGGCCCACGACTCCGATTGGTAGGTCATAAATATAGAGCTGGCCATCAGCGCCATCATTGAAGGATCGATTTATCAACTCGGAGCCGAGGTTGGGCACCAGGGCGTTGTAGCGAGTGGAGATTTCGGCCGGGGTCAGGGCGCGGGCGTAGCTGGCGAAACCAAGAATGGTGCCGTCGAGGCTATCGGTGTAGCTGGTGTGGGAGGAGTTGTCGGAGGCCGCCAGTCCGTTCGTGCCGGTGATCGTGAGCCCCCGGTTAATCGTTCCCGTCTGGGCGACGCCGTTTAGATACAGCGTGGTCACCGAGCCATTGGAGGTGAAAACCGCGTGGACCTGCTGGTTGGAAATGGTGGGGGAGTTGGCGAAAACGTCATCCGCCACGCCGGCGGTGGTGAGGCCGAATTTGCCCGTGTTGTTCCACTGGTTGAGTTTCAGGTATTGCCGGCCCGAAGCGGCGTCTTCGCTGCCCAAGAGCGATTTGCTCGGTCCAGCACCGGCGGCGTTGAAAACAAATTCGAAGGATCGGGCCGAGCCGGCGGCGAAACTACCCACATTCAGGCTGACCGGGGCGGACCCACTAACCGGGGTAAAACGCGTGACGGTAGGCGAACCACCGTTCACCTGATTTTGCCAATCGACAAAGCCCGCCAGCGCGACACGGGGAGAACCGAGAATGCACGCGAGGACAAGCAAACGAAAGAGAGACGCAGAATGGGCGAGTTTTAAGCTCATGAAATCAGGATCGTAAACGGGACACGGAGACGGGCTTGGCGAAAATGCGGGACACGCGGCTCTGCAGGTTTCTCAACCGCCATGAGGCACTGGTTTACCACCCTCGACTTGATGAATTCGTCGCGGGGACCGGGCTCGAAAGCGCGAGTCAGCGGGAGTCAAAAGGGGAGAAAACCACCGACACAGAGTCGCCAGCGCGAAAACAAAGACACGCTGCAGGGATGCCGATATGTGCACGGGTGTGCACGGAAAACAAATGGTCATGGGAAGGTCGAGAATCGGCGAGTGAGCCAACGCCCGCTTCACGCTAATTTGAAATATAAGCGGAGCTATTCGCGGGAGGGAGGGAAGCAAAATCGTTTGTTTTTTTACATTATGCTAACGATTCATACCACGTTCTGCCGTTTTTATATCAGTGTGCATAAAAGCCGAACCACGAAGCGACGGACGCCTCGTGGCACAAAAAAGCCGCGCCCGGAGCGGGCGCGGCGAGTGTTGGCATGAGAGAAGGGACGACGAACCGCCCCGGAAAACGGCCGATCTGGCGGCTAAACCCCGGACGCGAAGGAGTTTCAGCGATACTCTTCGCCGGTGGCGGCGTTGAGGATCTTGAAGTTCTCCACGTGGTAGGCGGGATCGGCACGGAAGGCCAATTTTACGCCGTATTCACGCTCCATGCGGACCAAAAGGTTGGCGTCCTCGCTGCGCAGGCGCTCGAGGATGCCGGGATGAACCAGCACGCGAAGGTTGTACTCCTTGCCGTCCTTGCGACTGACCAGTCGTCGGATGATGGCGGAGAGCTTGCGCTGGAGCTCGACCGACATGGTCGTGGCGCTCTTCACGATACCGCGGCCGCGGCAGTAGGGGCAGTCGGTGTAGAGGTTGGAGGAAAGGGACTCCTGCTGGCGCTGGCGGGTCATCTGGAGGATGCCGAGCTGACTGATAGGCAGGATGTGGTTCTTGGCCTTGTCCTCGGCCATGGCTTCGCAGAGTTTTTCGTAAACGCCGTTGCGATGGCGGCGCTCCTTCATGTCGATGAAGTCGATGATGATCAGACCGCCAAGATTGCGCAGGCGGATCTGGCGGGCGGCCTCGACGGCGGCCTCAAGGTTGACGGAATAGATGACATTCTTCTCGTCGCCACCCTTGTTCTTGTGCGACCCCGTATTCACGTCGATCGCGATCAGGGCTTCGGTCTCGTCGATGATGATCTCGCCGCCGGAGGGAAGAGCGACCTTGCGTTGAAAGGTTTGCTCGATCTGGCGCTCGATGTTGAAACGTTCGAAGATCGGGATGCTGTTTTGGTAAATCGCGATCTTGCCCTTGGAGCGCTGGCTGATCTGGGCGACGGAGGCCTGGCAACGGGCATGGTCGTCGGGATTGTCGATGAGCACCCGGTCCACATCTTCGGTAAGAAAGTCGCGCACCGTGCGCTCCACGATGTCAGGCTCTTGATAAACGCAGGCCGGAGCGCGCTCGTTTTTGATCTTCTCCTGAATCTGGGCCCAGGTGCGCAGGAGGATGTGCAGGTCGCGCACGAAATAGACTGAGCGTTTACCCTCGCCGGCAGTGCGAACGATCACGCCCATGCCCTCGGGGATGGTAAGTCCATTGACCATGGAGCGCAGACGGGCGCGTTCCTTGGGGTCCTCAATTTTGCGGGAGATACCGCAGGAATCGCTGAACGGAGTCAGCACGAGGTAACGGCCGGGCAAGGAGAGATTGGTGGTGGTGCGCGGACCCTTCGTGCCGATCGGCCCCTTGGTCACTTGGATGACGATTTCGGATCCCGGCGGGTAGAGATTGGGGATGTCCTTGACCGTGGGTTCCTGCCCCGGAGGCAGGGTGTTTTTCTTGGAGTTTTTGCGCACCACTTCAACCGAGGAATCGGCTGCGGCGGGCAACATGTCCCAGTAGTGGAGAAAGGCGTTTTTCGAGTAGCCTATGTCGACGAAGGCAGCCTTTAGGCCGGGGTCGAGATTCTTGACCCGGCCCTTGAAGATGCCGCCAACCATCCGATCGGCGTCATGGCGCTCGATCTCGAACTTCTCGAGCACACCATCGACCAGCAGGGCGACGCGCTTCTCGAGGGGTTCGGAGTTGATGATGAGTTCACGGAAGGAGGTTTTCTCCTTTTTGAACAAGGCGATAATCTTTTGCAGCAAGGGGCGCTGTTTGGAGCGTTCCTGGGCGCCGGCCTTGAGCTCGGCCCGGTCCACGGGCTCGGGTTCGTGTTCGGCGGGTGGGTGGGCGAGTTGTTCGTCCAGTTCGGCTTGGGGATCGCGCGGTTCGGCTTGATCAGGCTGCGGGCGGTGCGACGCGTCGGAAGGGCGGTCGTTCATGGCGGGTGTGGTCCTGTGTTGCGGGTTGGACGGGGCACCCTGGTGCGTGAGAAGCGGCGCAGGAAATTCCGGTCGAGAGATCAAAACCACCCGAAAAGTTCAGTTTCACGTGAAATCCTTTCTGAAGCGGTAAACGCTCTGAACCAGTCCTTGCAGCAGACAACAACTGAGCACGAAGGAGCCACCGTAGCTAATGAAGGGAAGCGGTATGCCCGTAATGGGCACGAGGCCAATCGTCATTGCGATGTTCACGAACACATGGACCGCGAAAAGGACCGTAACCCCGACGGCAAGCAAGGTGCCGAAGCGGTCGCGGGCTAATCCGGCGATACGAATGCCATTGAACAACACGATGCCAAAAAGACCTAGCACGGTGAGACTTCCCAAAAATCCCTTCTCCTCGGCGATGACGGAGAAGATAAAATCGTTATGCGCCACGGCGCGCGGCAAATATCCAAGCTGGGCTTGTGTGCCCTGCGTCCAGCCCTTGCCAAAAAGACCACCGCTGCCGACGGAGAGCAGCGATTGATTAAGATTCCACGCATCCTTCATTCCCGTCGGATCGATGATTTCGGGCGCGGCAAAGGTCAGGATACGGTTGCGCTGATAATCCTTGAAAGGCACCCACGAGATCTGCTCGTAACGACCTTTGTCGCGCATGAAATCGAGCTTCTCCGCGCGCATAAAATTAACATAACCAACGGTATCTACGGCCACAATCGTCACCAGCAGAATGAACGCGCCCAGCGCGCCGGCAAAAAACCGGGCCGACAAGCGCGACACGTAGAGCATGGAGAACACCATCGGGGGTAGGACAATCGCCGACTTTAAGTCAGGCTGCATCAGGATAAGCAACATCGGGAGTCCGGCCGCAAGGGCCAACTTGCCCAGAACGCCTATTGAATCCCGAATCGTTCCCAAGCGCTCCCCAATCAACAGCGCTGCGGTCGCAAACAGGACCGCCACCTTGGCTGGTTCACTGGGCTGCAGGTTCAAAATTTTAAGGTCCAGCCAGCGTTGCGCACCAAAGCGGGAATCCCCGATCCCGGGCACCAGCACCAAAACTAACAACATGAGACACAACAAGTAGAACCAGTGCCAGATACTCAGCCAAAGGCGATAATCCACCAGCGACACCGCCACATACACCACGCCCCCGGCCGCCAACCACACCAGCTGATTCAACCAGTTCTCCAGAGGCGTGGAATACTGTGCGGAATAGATAAACGCCACGCCGATAAAACTTAATGCAACCAGAGCCAGGGGCGTCCAAGCATCCCACCGCCCCCTCGTGGCGGTTTT
>CAYNUW010000266.1:0-5218 GCA_964400455.1 uncultured Akkermansia sp.
CGACCGCTTCGCCTAATTGCACGATTTCCGACCGGCCGGCACCCCGCTTAACAATGTGACGCACAACCGCACCGCCGCCATATCCACCGGCGCCACCCTGCTGCAAGCGACTCCGTATCTTTTGGACGGCGCCGGTCTGCGGGCGGGAGTTTGGGATGCGGGTTCGGTGCTGGCCACCCATCGCGAATTCAACGGACGCGTGCGCCTGCGCAACAGCTCCTCAGCGCCCGACAACCACGCCACGCACGTCGCCGGAACCATGGCCGCCTCCGGCGTGGACCCACTCGCCCGCGGCATGGCGGCGGCCCTGTCCGTCGATTCCTACGACTGGACCAACGACTACGCGGAGATGACCGCCGCCGGAGCGGCCGCCCCCGGCGATGTCGCCACCCGACTCCCCATCTCCAACCACTCTTACGGCTACTGGGGCACCACCTCGGACATGGGGCGTTACGAGCGCGAGGCGCGCGCCGTGGATGCCTTGACCCACGCCCTGCCCTACTACCTGTCCTTCTGGTCCGCCGGCAACGACCAGGCGGATCTGCCCGCCTTGGGCGGCTACCAAAGCATCACCCACACCGCCCTGGCCAAAAACATCGTCACCGTCGGCGCGGTGAATGACGCCGTGTCGTCCGGCCTGCGGTCTCCCGCCCACGGCACCATGTCCTCGTTTTCCAGCTGGGGACCGGCCGACGATGGCCGCATCAAGCCCGACCTCGTGGCCAACGGGGTCGGCTTGTTGTCCTCCGTCAAAACCGACAACGCCGCCTACTCGACCCTGAGCGGCACCAGCATGTCCTCGCCGTCGGCCGCCGGGTCCGCCGCCTTGGTCGCCCAGTTGTATCTTCGCGAGTTCTCCACCTTGCCGCGCTCCGCCACGCTCAAGGCGCTGCTGATCCACACGGCCGACGATCTGGGACGCCCCGGACCCGACTACCAGTTCGGCTGGGGCCTGCTCAATGCCAAGGCCGCCGCCGATCTGATCCTCGCCCACAAAAACAGCCTGGCCAGCCCGAAGATCATCGAGGGCGCGATCACCTCGACCGACCGGACGCGCAACCACGCCTTCGCCTGGAATGGCACCGACCCCGTCCGCGCCACCCTCGTCTGGCTCGATCCCGCCGGCGCCGCCCAAACCGCCCCGGACAGCCGCGTCCCCAACCTCGTCCATAACCTTGATCTGGTCGTGGTCGCGCCGGACGGCACGACGTTGCACCAACCCTTTACCATGCCGTTTGTCGGCGTCTGGACCCAAGCCACCCTGCAATCCCCGGCCACCCGGGGTAAAAACAACGTGGATAACGTTGAACAGGTCTTGATCGAAACCCCGGGCCAAGCCGGGACCTACACCCTGCGCGTCAGCCTGGATGGAAACCTCAGCGCAAGCACCCAGCCCTACTCCCTGATCGTCACCGGCGGCACCGACGAACCGGCCAATCCCCCGCCCACGGTGCGCCTCCTCTCCCCGGTGGGTGTCAACACCCTGCTCGGCGGCGCCGCCGTGTCTTTGGTCGCCGAAGCCTCCGACACCAATGTAAACGGACAGCCCTCCGCCGTCGCCAGGGTGGAGTTTTTCGCCAACGACCAGCTCGTCGGCGCCCGCGCCGCCCCGCCCTACGCCTTGCAGTGGACGCCCGTATCGCCCGGTCACTACACCGTCCACGCCCGGGCGCACGACCTGGAGGGGGCCAGCTCGATCTCCTCCTCGGCCGTGGTGCAAGTCCTGACCGGCTCCGGCACGCCCGTCGTGACCTCCTTCACTCCCGACAGCGGCGCCTCGGGAACGGTGGTCACCCTCCACGGCCAAAACTTCGCCGACCTCACCTTGGTCGAAATCGGCGGGGTCGCCGCCGCCTACACCGTCCTCGGTCTCGACCGGATCGAGGCCATCGTCCCGGCCGGCGCCTCCACCGGCCCGATACGCGTGGTGGGGCAACGAGGCCTGGCCACCACCACCACGGTGTTCGAAGTGCTCAAATCCTCCCTCTTGATCAGCCAGGTCTACCCCGGCGCCAGTCTCACCGGTTCGCCCTACCGGTCCGACTACGTCGAACTCAGAAACCGCACCTCCGCCCCGGTAAACATCAACGGTTGGAGTCTGCAATACGCCACCGCCTCCGGACTGGCCTGGACCGTGGCCCCCCTTTCCGGCACCGTCCCCGCCAATGGACGACACCTGATCGTCCTTAACTCCGGCTCGACCGGTCAGTCCCTGCCCGCCGGCGACTCGGTCAATCAAACCCTGAACCTTAGCAGCTCCTCGGGTAAAATCGCCCTCGTCAACCGCACGCAGGAGCTCTCCGGTTCATCCCCGCTCGGGCAGGCCGGCGTCATGGACTTTATCGGCTACGGCTTCAGCAACGCCGCGCTGGGCAGCCCTGCGGTCGCTCCGCCCACCACCAGCGCCCTGACGCGTGGCAACGGCGGCCTGTCCGACCTCGGGGACAACTCCAAGGACTTCACGCTGGCCCCCCCCGCGCCGCGCAACGGCGCCGGACAGCCCGCCATACCCGTCATCCAAAGCACCCTCTCCCTCCAAGCCTGGAAAGGCCAGGGGCTAAACTACCAGATCATCGCCACCGGGGCGCCCACGTCCTACGCCGCAGGCGGCCTGCCCGCCGGCCTCGCGCTCGATGCCGCCACCGGCCGTATCTCCGGCATCCTGTCCGCCACCGGAACCTCACAAATCTCTCTGCAAGCCGCCAACGCCGCCGGCACCGGCGCGGCCACCCTGACCCTCGCCGTGTCCGGCTCCTTGTTTCAGGAAAACTTCGCCGCCATCGTCGTGGGCAACTCCAACTCCACCAGCGGCTCGCAAACCGCCTGGACCGGCTCCACCAACTTCCCCGTCGTCACCGCCGCCTACCAAGCCCTTTCCAGCGTGCGACTCGGAACCAATTCCGGCAGCGGCTCCATGACCACCCGCCCCCTGGACCTTTCCGCCGGCGGCGGCAGCTTCACGCTCAGCTTCAAAGTCAAGGGCTGGAGCACCGTCGAAGGAGACATCCTGGTCGACATCACCGGCCAAACCCAGCGCCGCGTCACTTACTCGTCCACCATGAGCGGTGCCTTCGAGCCGATCAAACTCTCCTACGTGGGAGGCCAGGCCGGCGCCACCATCACGTTCGCCACCTCGCGGCAACGCGCCTTCATCGACGATGTGGTGATCGACGTCGCACCCGCCCCGGAGGTGGAGATAACCGGTGATCTCGCACCGCTCACCACCGACTACGGTTCCCCTTCCGCCCCGCTCAACATAACCGTCTCAGGCCGCCACTTGGTGGACTCCATCACCGTCACCGCGCCCGCCGGTTTCGAACTAGGTCCCGTCGCCGGCACCCAAGGTGGTTTCTCCCCCGCTCAAACCATTCCCGCCAATGGCGAACTGAGCCCCGCCACACTCCCGCTTCGTTTTGCCGCCGGCTCGGGACCCGGCATCTACTCCGGTCAGACGACCGCCCGCAGCTTGGGCTCCGCCACCGCCGCCACCGGGACGCTTTTCGCCACCGTAAAACCGCGCTCCGTGATCGTGACCGCCCTCGATCGTCAAAAGCCCTACGGCCAGGCCTTGACCCTGGGCTCCGTCGCTTTCTCCGCCGCCGGACTCGCCGCCGGCGACGCCATCGAGTCCGTGATCCTCATTGATTCCGGCGGCCTCGCGGCGGACGCCTTGCCCGGTGCCTACACCATTACCCCGTCCGCCGCCTCCGGCCCCTTGTTCGATCCCTCGAACTATGTGGTGGATTACCGAGCGGGCACCTTGACCGTCCAAGGCCAAACCTACGAAGGCTGGCTAGACGGTCGCCTCTCCGGTGCGGACGCCCAAACCAACGCGGATCCGGACCATGACGGCCTGCCCAACCTCGCGGAGTTTTTCTTCGGCCTGGATCCCCTCTCCCCCTCCGCCCACACCCAGCGCCCCGCGCTCAGTCTGTCCGGAAATGAACTGCGTCTGGATTACCGCCGCTCCAAACTGCAATCCCTCTTCCGCGGCTCCGTCGAATGGTCCTCCCAGCTCGAGCCCGGTGCCGCCTGGCAGGCCTCCGGAATTGTGGACGAAGTGCTCTCGGAACACCAAGACCACCAGTGGCGTCGCGCCAAACTGACCCTACCCAACACCCCTGCCAACCGGCGCTTCCTGCGGCTCAGAATCGAAAACGCCCATCCCTGAACGACGCCAATCCGCAAGCCGGCTCCACCGGATCGGCCGCCGGTCAAATTTAGGGAGGTCCTAAATTCTCAGGCGAGGACTGCGGAGATTTTTGGACCTCCCTTTAGCGGCCGACTACACAAATCTGAAACGCCAACGGCCTTGGCCTTGCAATCACTGGGCTACGTAGTTCAACTTAGAGTAATGAGGACAAACGCACAAAAGTCTGAGCCCGCTCCGTCCCTCCCCGGGCAGAGGCGTGTTGTCTTGGTCGAAGACGATCCGGTCTACCGTAGTTTTGTAAGGCAGGTGCTGAAAAAAATCGTCGGCGTGGAATTGGTCGCCGAGTGCGCCACGGCCGCAACCGGCCTGGAAACGTGCCTGCGCCTCAAGCCCGACGCCGTGCTTCTGGATCTCCATCTGCCGGACCAACAGGGCATGGAGGTCGTGCGCGCCTTGCGTCCCGAGCTGCCCGACTTGGTCATTTTGCTCATCACCGCCCACCCGAGCGGTGATTTACCCCGCGCCTTGTTGCGCCTGGGGGTGCAGGGCTTCGCCGACAAAACCGCCACCGGCGCGGAATTGGCCAAAACCCTGCGCAACCTTCTCGCCGGGGGGCTCAGCTACACCAGCTCGGCCGGCATCAGCCCGGCTGAGGAAGCGCCGACCACCGCCCATCTCACCCTGCCCGCCCACACGGAGAATGTTAAGCCCGAGGTGCTGACCCCAAGGGAACGAGAAATAGCCCGCCTCGTGACCGGTGCCCTCTCCTCCAAGGAAGTGGCCGCCAAACTCGATCTCAGCACCCGCACCGTCGAAAAACACCGCGCCAATATCTACGCCAAAATCGGCGTGCGCGACGTGGTCGGCCTCACCCGCTGGTGCGTATTCCACAACTTGACCGAGTAGCCCGCCGGCCACTCGGAAGAATGGCTGCGCCCCCATCCTGATGCGGCGATCGCCCAGGCCGAAAATAAGGACCTCCCGGATGATCCTGCCCAATATCCGGCCTTATACCAAACACCCCAAGCTTTCAGACTTTAACCACGGATGGCACGGATGAGCACG
>CAYNUW010000267.1:0-5216 GCA_964400455.1 uncultured Akkermansia sp.
AGACGCGCCAGCATTCCCCACCGCAGTTCCGAGGTGATCTCCATCTCCTCGGCTGCAGGGGCATTCGCATCCACCTCACGCCGGGCTTCCCACGCCGCCAGACGAATCCGCTGCTCCAATTTTTTCCGCGCCAGCGCCACTCTATCCGCCTCAGCATCATAGCTTGGCACTAAATCGAGGCTCAGCGCCGGCCGCCCCCGCAAGGCCTTGGCCACCGTCAACAATTTCTCCACTTCGGCTGCCTCCGGCTCACTCGAGCCGGCGGCAAAACTTTGCCAGCCCAACTCATCCCCGCCGCCGCCGAATGCCGCGCCCAACAACGAAAACGGGGAGGTCGCCGCCTTCGCCAAGAGATTCGTCACCACCCGTAAAACAACCCGCCCGACCTTGAACTCTGGGTCGTCCAGCCGCCCCCGCACCGGCACGTCGATAACGATCCGCCCCTGCGTGTCGCGCAACAACGCCAGCGCCAGCCCCACCGGCAAACTCGTCGCGTCCGGGCTGTTTGTGCGCCCCCCCAGCTCAAAACGATCCAGCGTCACCACATTCTGAGCATCCACCACTTGGTCGGACACCCGCGTGCGCAGCGCCAGACTCAAGGCCCCGCGCTCCAAGGTCCGGCCTGCATACTTACCCACATAAGGTCCCGCCGCCAACGGGAGCTCCATTCCCCGGAGCTCCGTCGTCAAATCCACGAACGGCTTGGTTGCCAGAGGGTTGATTCGACCTTTGATCATCAAGGGCGCTCGACCATCGATTAAACCCTGCAACTCGACCTCGGCCCGGGCCGGCGCACTCGAGTCGAGGCCCGTCACCGTGCCGCTCAAGTCACTCAACGCCACCCGCGCCACCGGCTCGATTCCTGAGTCTTCCCAGCGAACTCCCATCCGCTCCAACACCACCCGCTCAACCACGATCGCCGGCGGCACACTCGCCGCATTACCCGGCCCCGCTTCAGCCGCGCCCTCGGCCGCCCCCGCGGAAGTCACCGGACTGGCCAACGAAAAGCCCGTGCTCCAGAACGCGTTCGCGTCGACCAAACGCACCTCTTTCACCCTCGCCCGCAAGGGGCGATCCCCCGCATCGAGGTCGCTCACCGCCAAATCAGCCCACCGCACCACCTCCACCCCGCCGACGCCACTTTGCGCCACGCGCAGATTTTCCACCCCAAGATCTCCCTCAAATTTCCCTCCATCAATAAGATTCCACAGCACTCGGCCCGCCAATCTCACCTCCCCACCCGACAATACAAAACCAGAGCGCGCTTCGAAATACGGACTGACCGGCACGAGCGCCAAACCTCGCCCTTCAATCAAAAAATCCACCGCCAGCGAAGCCGGTGTCACCGTGCCGGTCGCCTCCATAAGCCCGGTTTCCGGCAAACGTAGCGACCACTCCACCGCGACCGGTCGCCCCAACTCCGCGCTATCCAAACCGCGAACCACCAGACTGGCCTCCTCCAGCCCGAGCTCCGCCTGCCTTGGTAAAGTCATATCCAACCACCGACCCCGCACTCCACTTACCTTAACCTCCGCCACTTTAACCCGAAACCCAGCCGGCGCCCCGGTTACGTCTTCCACCGCCCCCGCAGGACCGTCCGAGGTGATTCGCGGCGTCAGCCAACGCACCAGATCCACACCGTCCGCATCACGCTTCGCCCGAGCGTCCAGGCCGCTTACCTCGACCCGCGCGATCTCTGCCACGCGCTCCTTCGTATCCACCCGGATTCCGGTCACACCCAAACGTTCGAGCCCGACCGCATCCGCGGTGCTTCCATCACCACCCACCCTCACCTCCCGCAGAGTCACCGCCCCCTCCGCCCAGGTGAAACGCGGACCGGCTTCGCTCAAGGCAAACTCGTAACGCCCCGACACATCGAGCTTGGCCGAACGCAACTCCCCCTCGACCAGGTGGTGAAAATAGGGAGACAACCGAGCCAGATCCAAACCCACCACGCTCAACTCGCCCTCCGAGCGCAACGGATCCACCCCGATCCCGCCCCGCCAGCTCAACTTCTCCCCCGCACCCGTTTCGGCCGCAAAGGCATACGGCGAGGTCCGGTCACCCGCGGTCCGAAACTGCGTCAACTCGAAAGTCAGCGGTCCCACCGTCGTCGAAAAAGGCCGCGCCAGACTCGTATCGGCAAAATCCAAACGCGCCTCGGTGACCGCCAGGCGTGCGATCGCCAGCCGCGGCACCTTGCGTGCCCCTCCATCCGCCTCCACCCCGGCCGCGCCCGCCGGCTCCGCCGACGCGGCCAGACGGTCCACCATGTCGGCGAAATCAAAAACCCCTCCGCTACCGCGCCCCGCACGAGCGTGAAAACCCACCAGTTCGATGGCGTCAAAACCCAAGGTCCCGGTTAGCAGCACCCAGGGCGAAACATCCACCCGCAACCGAGTCCACGACAGACACGGTGGCTGCCCTCCCTCGCGCCCCGCCACCGCCAAGCCCTCGATGGTGACCGCCCAACTGAAAAGATCCAAGCCCACCTTCTCAATCGTCGTCGTTCGTCCCAACCTTTCACTAAGCTCCGCTTCGGCGCGTTTTTGCAGCCATCCCGGCGCCAACCACCAGGTCGCCAGCACCACCAAACCAAAAACGCCCGCCCCCAGCGCGCACCGGCGCGGCCAGCCACGCCCCGCACGGCCGCCCCGCGCCGCCCTCAGCTCTTGCAAGGTGGGTGGACGACCTTCGGCGCCGCCGTCGGAGTCAGTAGGCAACATCATGCCGGCCGACTATGCGACCGGACCTCCGCCCGGCAAGCGCGACGCGGCGCATCGCGTTCGGCGAATGCCCGATCGGCTCCAAGCGGCCTCGGGGAGCGCACGCGTCTCGCGCGCCGGCTTGGGCGACCCCGCCAAACCGCCGGCGCCCCAGCCTCAAAGCCCGTCCAGCACCGCCAGCACCTGGGCGGCGTGATCTTTCGTATCCACTTTTTCAATCACCGCCAAAACCTTGCCACCCTTGCCCAGCACAAAGGCCGCCCTCGCCGGCCCCTCGTAGGTTTTGCCATACATGCTTTTCTCCACAATCGCATCGGCCGCCTTGGCGAACGCATCCTCCGGGTCGCTGACCAGGGTGTAGGTGATGCCTTTCTTGGCCGCGTATTTCTGATGCGAACCGCAGGTGTCGCGCGACACCGCGATCAGCCGATAACCGCGCTTCTCGATCTCCGCGGCTCCGGCGACCAGAGCGTCGTTCTGTTTATCGCACGAGCCGGTGTTGTTCTTCATGTAGATCGAGACCACCGCCGGCCGGTCCAAAAGATCCGCGAATCGCACCCGCGAGCGCTCGCCGCCGTGCACGATCTCCACTTCAAAATCCGCCACCAAACGTTTCCCAGTTTGAATCATAGACCGCAACAAGCTCGCCCACCGGCATTCGTCAAATCCGCCCGCCTCCCGCCCGCCCGTCACTCCCGCCCGGCCCGCCGTTCATACAGCCGGTAAGCGAGCCGCCGGTTGGTCTGCACCAGATCGAAATGCGGCGTATCGGTCAGATTCACCAGCCCGCGCGGGATCGCCTCGCCATCCGGTCGCCCAGACATCGGCTGGTCCCGAAACTGAAAAAAGTGCGCGCCCACCAACAACGGATGCCGAAACCCGGCCTCCAGGTATCGCGCGTAGGACTCCGACCGCTCCGCCGGATCCGGGGAGAGCGGTCGCTCCCCGCGAAACGGGGTCTGCAGAGGATTCGCCCGGATTCCCCACTCCCCCACCAGGATCGGACGGTCCACGGCGTTGTATTGATTCAGCCGCCCAGTCGGCGGGATGTCATAAATGTTGTAGCTCACCACATCCGCATACTTGGCGCAGAGCGCCACCAGCGCCGCGTCGATATGGCCGTGAAACCGCACCCCAAGATACAGGTTGTCCGGCGCCACCCGCTTCACCTCTTCGCGCACGGCCGAGAAATAATACTCGGCGAAGGCCATGCCAAAATCCCCGCAATCCGCCTGCACCGCCTCGCGGGCTATGTCCGGCGCCCGCCGCGCCTCGCGCAAGGCCTCCCACGAGGCGTGCTCCGTGCCCCAGGCGGCGTTGAGGGTCGCGATGTCGCCATGCTTTCTCTGTAGTTGCTCAATAAATACGCGTTTGCTGTGCGCCCCCGGCTCGGCCGCCAGCGCGACCAGACCGACCTCGGCCGCGCGCGCCCGCCAGCCCCACCAGAGCTCGTTGTCCACGAAATAGCCCAGATTCCACGGGTCGCCCGCCGTGGCGCCGCGCTGCGCCTCCAGGGAACGCCGCAAACTGTCCCGCCACGCCGGCGCGTAGACGTCCTTCAGCCGATAATGGAGCGACGGCCCGCCAAGGTGCAGCGCCACCGTATAGGGCGTGCGCCGCAACCGGTAGACCTCGGGCGACGACCAGTTTCCCAGCGTATTGAAACCCCAACTACGCAGGCGGTCGTGCAGCAGCTCCACCGCCCGCGCCCGGCCTTCGTCGCCATACTTCCGCCAGGCGTTGGCCGAGGCGAAATCAAAGCCCTCCCACGCCCGCTTCTCGTAATACATGTAGGTCGCCCCGCGCCCGCGCCCAAAAAAACGACCCAGCGGCCCGTCCTTCGCCGGCAAGGCTTCAAACCAGTTCTCCCGCCCGGTAAACGGCGTCATATCCCCGCCGAAACCCACCCCGGTCGGCCCGTGCGACCAAAACAAACAGCCCTCGGGATCCACCAGCCACCATTTGCCGTCGTATTTTTCCACCCGAAAAAAACCCGTCGCCTTCAGCCTCGGACCCTCTTTCCAACCACCATATTGATTCCAACTTCGCGGCCCCGGCCAGTCGGACATCTCCTGCCGCTCCTCCGCAATCGTATCCGCCCAGCTCTGCCCCGGATGGATTTTACCCGGCCAATCCGAGTGCCGATACTGCCCAAACTCATCCACAAACGGAAAAAAGGGGACTTCGCCTTTCGTCGCCTCCCCCTCCAGTCGCACCCCGCTCACCACCACCCGCTGCCCTTGCGTCGGATGGTCCAGCCACAAGGCCAATGCCGCGATTCTCGCCGGATCCACCGTATTATCGCGCACGTTTATGTTTCTGAAATACATGTAGTAATCTTTGAACGGCGCGTAGGTCGGATCCTGCGGTCGGCGCATCAGTCTCAAGCGCAGTTCCTTGGTCTGCCCCGGCATCAAAACCACCCCATTCCGCGTGTTGTCCATTAAACTCTGCGCCTCCGGGTTGGACGCCCCTGCGTAAAAAACCACC
>CAYNUW010000268.1:0-5216 GCA_964400455.1 uncultured Akkermansia sp.
GTCACCTGCTTTCCGCGTGATAAACCCTTTTTATTCACGCACTAACAGTGTATCCGCTGGAGACGGAAGACTAGAAAAATGGACGGACGCAATGCCATTAGAAGTGCTCGTTATTAGGTAAGCTGAAAGCCATGTAAAGTTTTTAACATGTGACAATGTGGATAAGTCGCTGTTTATTGGAACTAGCTCGGAGGGTGCTAACCAATAACTCCAGAGATACTCGCAAAGTTATTCACCTCCCTGAATAATAAAATCGAGTTGCATTAAACACCCCCAGTAAACGCCCGCTGTGCCTCACCTACGTTGTTAGCACTCCGACTGCTACTTCACCTCGGCTTACGGAGTATGAACTTCGAGGGTGAGACGCAGAAACAAACGCGAAGACGCAGCTACGTTGAGTCGGTAAAAATACCTCTCGCTGCGCGCGTCGAGCGGCGTGGAGGGAGTGCTTTCGACCCGGGTATCGGACCTAGTCCACACCGCGAGATCCGAGGACACTTCCGGCACCCAACGCAAACCAGAGGCCGCGCGCAAGCGAACGCCGCTGAGAGTAAGCGTTCCCGCCGACCAACTCGTGTTGATGGCGGGACCGCCATCAACCGTCCAAGGGGAGGTGCCTGCGGCATACTCCCAGAGATTGGCGCGACCGTCACCGTCAGGGTCGGCGGCGGACCCTGCGATGGCCGGGTTGGCGCGTTGAGCGGGACTGAAGTGAGTAACCAGCCAATCGCTCCAAGCCGGTGGCGAGATGGTCAAAACGTAGTCGCTCGCCACCTCGCCCAGGACATTACCAGCACGCACAGTCACCGTGTAGACTCCTGATTGCAAAGGTGTTCCTGTTATCGCTCCGGTGGTTTGGTTAAGGACCAAACCGAGGGGCAGCCCAGTTACCGCAAAGTAGGTGGGTGATCCCGTTGCGATAAAGGCCGCGCCGGCGACCGATCGGCCTTCGACCAAGCTAAACGATTGAGGAACAAGGGTGGGCAGGATCGGAGGTGGCAAGGCCAGTCGGACACGGGCGTTGTCCGTGTCGGCAAGCCAGAGCGATCCATCGGCGGCAAAAGCCAGCGCGGAAGGGGCGGACATACGAGCAGCGGGGCCAAATCCATCCGTCGTTCCGGAACTGCCGGCCGCACCAGCCAGGGTCAGAACCTCACCAGTGCTGGGAATGATTTTGCGCAGCAGGTGGTTAAAGGTGTCCGCAACATAGAGTCCCCCGTCCGGCCCGAGGGCGAGTCCACGGGGGCCGGAAAACCGGGCGGCGGTGCCAAAACCATCCGTCGAACCGGAGAGCGCACCGGCGGAGCCGGCCAGCAATACGGCGGCCTGACCGGCCGCGGCGCGCCAGATGCGGTTGCCATCGAAGGGATCGGCCTCGCTTACATAACAAACTCCGGCGGCGTCGACCGCCACGCCGGAGGGCTGGTTAAAAAACCACGGCAGGGTGGTGACCACGGCGCCGGGCAGGGAGATGCGACGGAGGGCGAGGTTGCCGCTGTCAGCGACGATAAGGCTGCCGTCAGGGGCGAGGGCGAGTCCGAGTGGACGATAAAAACGCGCGCCCGCGCCGGTGCCATCGAAGCTGTCGAAATCGGCCGGACCGGCACCGCCGGCCACGTGAGTCACCACGCCGGCGACATTGATGCGGCGGATGGCATGGTTGCCGGTGTCGGCGACGTAGAGGTTGCCGGCCGTGTCGAAGACCAACCCTGAAGGCTCGCGCAGGCGGGCGGCGGTCGCGGTGGCGTTGACGTAACCGGCCTGGTCGAGCGCGCCGGCGAAGACCGTCAAGGTGCCGTCGGCCGCCCGGCGAAAAACCACGTGGCGGGCGCCGTCGGCGATGTAGAGCGCGCCATCCGGGCCGAGGGCGAGGGCGGCGGGACCGGCGAGCGAGGCGCCGGTGGGCGGCGGGCTGGTAAGGCTCCAAAAGCGGGGGGCCGCGATGCGGAAAACGGCCGTCACGGTGGAGGCGTAATCGGGATGGGATACGCTAGCGACCAAGTTGTAGTCTCCGAAGGCGCTGGGCGCGGTGGATAAACCGTTAAAAGTAAAGGTCACGGCCAGACCCGGCGGAATAGTCGTGGCGGCGGGACTTTTTGGCTGGCCGTCAAAAGGTTGCTCCAGATTACTCAACGTTATAATAGCTGGCGCTTTAGCAACAGTTAACACGAGTATGGACGTGCCAAGGCCAGCAAGATTCTCAGCCGTAAGGGTCACATTGAAGACGCCCGCCTGCAGCGGTGTGCCGACGATGGCGCCGGAGGCAGGATCCACCAACAAACCCGCCGGCAGCCCGGTCGCACCATAAGCGAGCGGCGAGTGATTCGCGGTGATCTGATAACCGGCAAACTCCTCCCCCACCCGGCCGGAGGCGGTCGGCGCGCTGGTGATAACCGGCACCGGAACCGGCTCGATCGTGCGCACGGCGTTGTTCTCGGTGTCGGACAGAAAGACGCGCGCGCCCGAGGGTTCGACCGCGATGCCGCGGGGGTTGCGGAAACGCGCGGCGTTGGCCAGGCCATCCACCGCACCCGCGCCGGCGGCCCCGGGAGAACCGGCCAGGGTGCGCACCACGCCGGCCGAAGTGATGCGGCGCACCAAGTGATTGGCGTAGTCGGCGACGTAGACGGAGCCGGAGGAATCCACGGCCAGGGCGGCGGGATAAAAGAAGCGGGCGGAAGAGCCGGTGGAGTCGACGGCGCCGACCTGACCGGCCGCGCCGGCGAAGGTGGAGACCGAACCAGAGGTGGTGATCTTGCGCACGGTCTGGTTGTAGAAATCGGCCACGTAGACCTGATTGACGGCGTCGGTGGCCAGGCCGTAGGGACCCCAGAAGCGGGCGGCCGCGCCCACGCCGTTGGTGGACCCGGTCAGGCCGGAGGAACCGGCGATGGTCGTGACCACGCCCGCCGGTGTGACGCGGCGGATCAAGTGGTTGCCAAAATCGGCCACATACAGGTTGCCATTGGCGTCGAGGGCGAGGCCGGCGGGTTCTTGAAACCGCGCCGCCGCTCCCGTGCCGTTGCTATCACCGGGCACGTAGGGCAGGCCGGCCAACGTGGTGACCACCCCGGCGGCGGTGACGCGGCGGATGACGTGGCCGCCGAGCTCGGACACGTAGATCACGGATCCATTGGGCAACACCGCCACTCCGCAGGGCTGGTTAAAACGGGCGACGGACCCGGTGCCGTCCACCGTGTCAGAGACACCGGGTGAGCCGGCGAGCGTGGTGACGATGCCGGCGGGAGATATTTTGCGCAGGGTATGATTGCCGGTGTCGGCGACGTAGAGGTTGCCGGCGGAATCGCGGGCCACGTGCTGGGGGCGGTTAAAGCGGGCGCTAGTCGCCGGGCCGTCGGTGACGCCCCGTGAAGGCGGGGGGCCGGCGAGGGTGACGGCGGTCCGCGTGTCGACGTCGAGCGCGCGAAGCTGGGCGCCGAGGGCGTCGGCCACATAGAGACGGCGGGCGGCGGCGGCGAAGGCCAGGCCGACCGGTTGACTGAAGCGGGCCGCCGCGCCGACGCCGTCGACGGAGCTCGCGTCGCGGTGGGCGCCGGCCAAGGTGGAGACGAACCCATCGGAGACGCGCACCCGGCGGATGAGGCAGCCGTTGCTGTCGGCCACGTAGAGAGCGCCGGCGGCGGCGTCGAAAGCGAGGCCCTTGGGTTCATCGAAACGGGCGGTCGGAGCTGAGCCGTCGACCGCCCCGGCCTGGGCGGGGGCGCCGGCCAGAATCGTGACGTGGCCGCCGGCCAGCGTGATGCGTCGCAGGGTGTGGCCGAGGCTGTCGGCGACGTAGAGTTCGCCGGCGGAGGAATTGAGGGCCAGGGCAACGGGAGCGTGGAAACGAGCCGCCGGCCCGGTGCCATCGACCACGGAGCCGGTGGCCGCGGGCGCGCCGGCCAAGGTAGCGACCTGACCGTTGGCCAGGGTGACGCGACGGATGGTGTGGTTGAGGGTGTCGGCCACGTAGAGGACGCCGGCGGCCTCGTCGAGGACCAGACCGGCGGGCGATTTGAAACGGGCGGCGGCGGCCACGCCGTCGGTCGAGCCGGTCTGGCCGGCGGTGCCGGCGAGGGTCGTCACCTGGCCGTTGGACGCGATGCGACGCACGAGGTGGTTTTCCGTATCGGCCACGTAAAGCGTGCCATCGGCGGCGGCGGCCACGCCGTAGGCGAGGTTGAAGCGGGCGCCGGACCCGACGCCGTCGGCCACGCCGGCGACCCCGGGCACGCCGGCCACGGTGGAGACCTGGCCGGCGGAGAGTTTGCGCACGGCGGAGTTGCGCGCGTCGGCGATGTAGAGCACGCCGGCCGAGTCGAGGGCCAGGCCGGCGGGTTCAAAAAAGGTGGCGGAGGCGGCGGGCCCGTCCTCGCCTCCGGAGCCCACGTAACCGGCAAACGTGTCGGCGCGCCAAGGTGGCGAAAGGTAGTTTAGATTCGCCCGAGCCAAGGTCATGCAGGCGACCAACCAGACGACGACCAAGGCGAAAACACGACCCGGGCCGAAGGCTCGATGGGGTGCCGCCGCGAAATCCATGATCCGAGAGTATGGGGTTTTCATGACGCGGTGCAATCGGCGGATGCGGTTCGCGCGGGCGGCAGGTCAAACGCGGTCGGGCGAAGCTCCGGGGATGAGCGATTCGGCGAGGTTTTGGTCCTGCTCCATGACCAGACGCCTTTGGCGAAACGACTGGGCCTCGGCTGCGCGCTGGGCGCGACGCAGCCACCAGCCGATAACCTGGCCGGCCAGACCCGGGGCGGGGCCGAGGCGGGGAGCCAGCCGGGACAAGTTGCGACGCACCGGAGCGGGCAGGAAACGCTCGGCCAAATCGTCTTCCAAGCTGGCGAAGAGCCGGGTGCTGCCGGGGTCGCCCTGGCGGCCGGCGCGACCTTGGAGCTGGCGGTCGATGCGGCCCGACTCGTGCAGCTCGGTGAGGATGACGTGGAGGCCGCCGGCGTGGGCGACGCCGGCACCGAGGCGGATGTCGGTGCCGCGACCGGCCATGTTGGTGGCGACGGTGATGGCACGCGGATCGCCGGCGAGATGGACGATGGCGGCCTCCTCTCGATGATGGTGGGCGTTGAGCAGCGAGAAGCTCAGGAATTTTTTCGAGAGCAACTGCCCGAGATGTTCGCTGGCGGCGACGCTGCGCGTCCCGATCAGGACCGGGCGGCCGAGATCGTGGAGACGCACGATCTCCTCGACCACGGCGG
>CAYNUW010000269.1:0-5212 GCA_964400455.1 uncultured Akkermansia sp.
CCTTGCCGCCCTTGGCGTCGAGGTAGGGGCCTTTCCAGCGCTCGGCGCGGCTGCCCGGGGCGGTGACCAAGGCGTCCAAGCCTTCGGCGGAGGAGGGGAAGTCGCCGAGGTCGATGCGATAACGAACGAGGGACGTTTTGATGGAGTCGTTGACGAAGATCTTGGCGATGGAGGCTTGGGAATCGCCGAAGATTTTATCTACGTTCTTGACCGCGAGTCCGACGAGCAGGCCGATGATGGCCAGGACGACGAGAATCTCGAGCAGGGTAAAACCGCTGCGGGCCGAGCGAGGGGAGCGTTTAAAGGAGGAGCCTAAGCTGGACGGGGAGGTGGGCATGGAGGTGAAAAAAGCAGTGGGTTTAGGGTGCGGGGGTGGCGGGAGCGGGTGCGGCGGGTGCGGCCGGTGCGGGGTCCGCGGCGGGTTGGCCGGGGGTGGCGGCGTTGCGCAGGGCGCGGCGGCGGCGGACCTCGGCGGCGACGGCTTCGAGGCGGCGGGCGGTGGCTTCCGGGTTGTTGGCGGCGGCCGCGTTGTTATTGGGGCGGTTGCCGCCCTGACCGAGGTTGGCCGGGGTGGGGGCCGGGCTGGGTATCATCGCGGAAACCGCCTGGCCGGCCTGGATGACGGCGCGTTTGAGGGCGAGCTTCACGGGCTTTCCCCCCTGCTCGATCTCCAAGGTGTTGGTGGCGGCGTCGTAGGAGCGGACCTTAAAGGGTTTGTCGGTGGTGTTGGCGGTCAGCCAGTGGCCTTTATTGGCGGTGGTGTCGAACACGCTGTAATGCACGCCGTCGGAGTCGGTGACCACGCCGCGAAACTCCAGCACGCCCTGTTCAGCGGGTGCGTCGGAGCCGAGGTTGATTTGTCCGGGAGGCGCGAAAGGGGAACGTTCGATCAAGGACTGAAAATTGGCCGCGTGCGCAAAAGGCAGGCCGGCCGAAAGGGCGGCGGTGCAAGCAAAGGCGAAAGCGGTCAGGGTGTTGTTCACGGAGATTGGGCGGGGACGAAGAGCGAGGCAGGGAGGGAGGCGTATTGCAACCTTCGGCGTTTGACGCCGACAGCGAGTCAAAGTTTCAGGACGATTTTGCCGCATTGGCGGCCGGATTCGAGCAGGGTGAAGGCGTCGGCGGCTTCGGCGAAGGGGAACACTCGGGAGACGACGGGGCGGAGGCGCCGGGTATTGACAGCCGCGAGCAGGGCTTGCCAATCGGCGGGGGAGCCCATGGTGGTGCCGAGTAGGTCGAGTTGGCGCCAGAAGATCTTGCGAAGCGGGAGGGCGGGTGGGTTGCCGCCGGTGGCGCCAAAGAAAACGAGGCGCGCGCCGGGAGCGGCCAAATCGACCAGATGCTCGAAGCCCGGCCCGCCGGCGCTGTCGACGATGACATCGAAGCCGCCGGTGGCGGCGGCGCGGGCGGTGGCGGTCCAGTCGGGTAGGGTGTAGTCGAAGCCGTCCCGGGCGCCCAGGCTGCGAGCGAAGGCAATCTTCTCCGAGGACGACGAGGTCACCCAGACCGAGGCGCCGGAGGCGACGGCGAATTGAAGGGCGAAAAGGGCGACGCCGCCGCCGATGCCGGTGACGAGCACTCGCTCGCCGGCGCGCACGCGGGCGCGAGAGGAGACGGCGCGCCAGGCGGTGAGGCCGGCGAGCGGGAGGGCGGCGGCTTCGCTGTCGTCGAGGTGGGCGGGGGCGTCGTCGAGCTGGTTCACGGGTGCCAGCAGTTCCTCGGCGAAGGTGCCGTCGCGGGGCAGGCCGAGGATGGCGAAGTCGCCGCCCTGGGCGCGGGGGGACTCGCCCCAGCCGAAGGCGGGGTTGATGATGACGCGGCGGCCCAGCCAGGACTCGGTGCCGGGGCCGGCGCGGACGACGACGCCCACGGCGTCGGAGCCCAGGACGGCGGGGAAACGAAGGCCGGCATACTGGCCTTTCTTGATCCAGACGTCGCGGTGGTTGAGGGCGGCGGCGGAGACCCGAACGACGACCTCTCCGGCGGTGGGGACGGGGGAGGGGACGTCGAGAAACTCCAGTCGGTCGACGGCGGTGAGGGCGAGGGCGCGCATGGTGGGCGGGAGGAGGCGTTGCAGACTAGGCTACCGAGTCCGCCGGCAGGGCGTCGGTTTTCCAGATGGGAACGTCTTGTTTGAGGCGATTCATGAAGGCGGCGAGGAGGGCAAAGGCCTCGGCCCGATGACGAGCGGCCACGCCGACATAGACGGCGCATTCGCCCACGCGAATCAGGCCGGTGCGATGGCGCACGTTGACCGCCACGCAAGGATGACGCACCGAGAGCTCGTCGAGGATGCGTTCGATCTGGCGTTCGGCCATGGGTTGGTAGGCTTCGTAAACCAAGGCGCCGATGGGGCGGCCGGCTTCTTCGCCGCGAACCAAGCCGCGGAACTCGGCGAGCGCCCCCGCGCCGGGGCCCCCGTCGGGAGCCTGTCCGGAGTCGGGGATCGGTTCGGCGGCGATGCGGATGAAAAGTCTCATGGGTTCCCGGGCTGGATTTGAACTTAGGACGAGGCGCTGGCGTAGCGGCGCAGGCCGGCGTGGAACACCATGACCGCGATGGTAAACCACACGGCGGTGGCTCCCAGCAACCACAGGGCGTTGAGCGGTTCGAAGCCATGGATGAGCAGGCGCGCCGGCACGTTGCTGACCACGATGACCGGCAGGGTGTAGACAAAAACCACGGCGGCGGCCCCGCGCAGCGCTTCGCGAGGCAGGCGGGAGAACTCGGTCAGGCTGAAGTAGCCGCCCTCGATGCCGCCGGCGCTTTTGAGCCAAAAGACCAGCGAGATAATGGTGAGCAGGGTGGCGTAGTGGAGGGCGAGGCCGCAGCCGATGAACAGGGCGTAGAGGGCGATCTGGCCGGCGGAGGGGTCCAAACCGAGTTTATGGGCGGCGTAGAGGACGACGGCCAGGGCCACGGGCACATTGACCAGACCGTCGAGGTCGAACTTGCGCGTCGAGACCATGAAGAGCGGTTGACCTGGCTGGGCGAGGAAGAAGTCGAAGTGGCCGCTGCGGACGTTGCGGCCCATTTCGAAGAGGTTGCTCCAGAAAAAGGCCATGAGCAGGCGTTGCACCAGCATGTTGGAGCCGACCAGCAGGAGCATCTGGTGCTCGCTCCAGCCGGCCACGCTGTCGGTGTGGCTGTAGATGATGCCGACGAGCAGCACGTTGACCGACATCCAAAAGAGCTCCACCAGCGCCCACATGATGAAGTCGCCGCGAAACATCATGGAGCGCACCAGCGAGTAGCGGATGCCGGCGAGCCAGATGCGCAGGTAGTGGAGCGGGCGGGTCATGGTCGGGGCGCGGGGTCTTGATCAACCGCCGACGGCGGTGTGGCGGCGCAGGCCGCGGCACCAGAGCAGGTGGGCGAAAAGCAGGAGCAGGACGGCCCAGCCGGCCTGAATGGCGAGGCCCTGCAGGGCGGTATCCAGCTCAGTGATACGGCCGGTGAGCAAGGCGGCGGGGAAGTAGATGAGGTAGTAGTAGGGCAGCCAGGCGGACAGTTCGAAGAGCCAGCCGGGCATGAGGTCGAGGGGGAAAATTTGCCCGCCCAGCACGGCCTCGACCGCCATGGAGAGGATCACGAACGACTGGATTTCCAGGAACCAGAAGGTGAGCAGGCCGAAGCAGTAGGCCACGGTGAACTGGAGGACGGCGGAAAGGAGCAGGGCGGGCACGGCGGCGGCGTAGAGCGCGGCGTGCTCGGCCCCGGGCAGTTCGAGGCGCGGGGCGATGAGGGGCAGGGCGAGGGCGAGGGGCAGAACGGAGAGCAGGCCGGCCACGCAGCGGGAGGAGGCGTAGAGGCTGAAGCGGTAGCCCAGATAGTTGATGGGTTTGGTGAGGAACTGGTTGATGAGGCCGTTGCGGATTTCCTCGGAGATTTCGTAGTCGTCGCTTTGGGCGCTGAGGAAGAACTGCAGCACGAGGAGGACGGTGAAGTAGGCGAGGGTGGAGGCCAGGGGGAAGCCGCCGATGGTCTCTTGCCCGACGTAGGCGGCGCCCCAGAGCACGAAGACGTAGAGCAGGTGGACGAGGGAGAAGGCGGAACGGACGGCAAACGTCCACCGGTAAACCAAGCTGGTTTGCAGGCCGGTGAGGAAGACCTGGCGGTATTTGGCAAAGGCGGACAAGGGAGGCTGGTGGGGGATCGCGCGGGGCGGGTTTTATTTCTTAGCCAGGCCGAAGCGCTCGATGACCTCCTTGGCCAGAGCGCGGTAGGCGGAGGCTCCGGGGGAAAGGTTGTCGTAGGCGAAGATGGTTTTGCCAAAGCTGGGGGCCTCGGAGAGGCGCACGGTGCGAGGGATGACGGTGTCGAAGATTTGTTTGGGCAGATGCTGCCGCACCTCGTCCACCACCTGCCGGGAAAGGCGGGTGCGCATGTCGAACATGGTCATGATGACGCCGCCGAGGGTGAGGTCGGGGTTTACGGCGGCCTTGATGCGATCGAGATTTCGCAGGATCTGGCCGAGGCCCTCGAGGGCGAGGTATTCGCATTGGAGGGCGATCAGCAGGTGGTCGGCGGCGCTGAGGCTATTCATGGACAACATGCCCATGGAGGGGGGGCAGTCGATGACGATGGCGCGGTAGTCGCCGGAGGCGCGAAGGGGAGCGAGCAGGGCGCGCAGGCGACCGAGGTAGTTTTCGGCGCCGGCCAATTCGATCTCGAGGGCGGCGAGGTCCTCCTCGGCCGGGATGAGGGCGAGGCGTTCGACCGGGGTGGGGACGACCATGGCGGCGGCGGTGCCTTCGCCGCGCATGGGGCCGTAGAGGGAGCGGCCCTCCTGTTTTTCGACGCCGACGGCGGAGGTGGCGTTGGCCTGGGGGTCGAGGTCGACCAAGAGGGTGGGGATCTTACGCTCGGCGAGGCCGGCGGCCAGATTGACGGCGGTGGTGGTTTTGCCGACGCCCCCCTTTTGGTTGGCGATGGTGAAAACGGTGGCGGGCATGGGAAGGCGGCTTAGACGGTGCGGAAGACGACGGAGGCGTTTTGGCCGCCGAAGCCGAGGTTGTTGCTCATGATGGCGGAGAGGCCGGAGACCGGGCGGGCCTGGTTGGGCACGTAGTCGAGGTCGCACTCGGGGTCGGGCTCGTGGAGGTTGATGGTGGGGGCCAGGGTCTGGGTCTGGAGGGTCTTGGCGCAGATGACGCTCTCGATGCCGCCGGCGCCGCCGAGGAGGTGGCCGGTCATGGACTTGGTGGAGCTG
>CAYNUW010000270.1:0-5187 GCA_964400455.1 uncultured Akkermansia sp.
GAAACGATGATAAGCCTCGCGCCAGTAATACTTTGATTCAAACAAGGAGTTGATAGTCTGGAGCCATATTCAGTGATTCAAGGTTTTTCGATTCGGTTGCCGTTGGGGGAAAAGGAGCTTTCCGAGAGATGGCGGGAGGGTTGCGTGTAATCGTGGCTGAATTACATGATCGAAGTGGGCGTTGCTGATGTTGGGCAGGCGTTGTTCGAGACCGCCCCACGCGCGGTTGAGGTTGAGCACCGGGATAACATCCGGTATGTTCTGAGCATTTGACGGGGGTTAACCCCAAAACCGAAGAGAAAACCAAAGATGGCAACGAACACCGAGCCTCCGAGTGACGCGGAAAGTCCCGAGACAAAATGCGGCCGGGCCCACCGCGATGGGGCAGGTCATTTAAATCGATCACCTGGACCGTATCGTGGTCAACACCGTGCAGGACAGGCTAAACTCGCGGTTGGACGCGGAGACGGTCGCTACTAGCGAAGAGAACAAGGGTTGTACACCCAAGCCGGCCACTACCCTGGCGGCTTCAGAGCAAAGCCGGAGAGGTGACGCTGAAGCTCCCCGAGCTGAGGTCGCTGCCGTTTGAGACTGCGATCATTGAGCGATATAAACAAATGGAGATCAGCGTGAAGGATTCGCTTTTGAAAATGTATTACGACGGAATGTCGATGCGTCGGGTCGAGGATATCACCTAGGCGCTCTGGGGGGGGCTTTCGGGCGAGCCCGAGCCCGAGCCCGAGCACGAGCAGCGAGCTAACCCAAGAGGCTGCTAGGCAGAGCGAAACGTGGCGTAAGCAACCAATTAAGGGCAAGCACGCCTACGTTTTTCTCGACGGAATCTGGATAAAAGGCTCCTGGGGAGTTGGTTGCGTAACGTAATCGTTTGGGTTGCCATCGGGGTCAGCCAAGACAGTTACCTCGAGTTTCTTGGGGGGCGGAGGGTGCGAAGGAGGTAAGGCCTCGTGGCGAAACATCCTGCGCCAGCTCGCCTCCCGAGGTCTAAAGGGAGTGTGGCTGTTTGTCGGTGACAAGTGCCTCGGTTTGGTCGAGAGCCTCGCCGAGTTTTATCCCCAGGGCGCCTACCAGCGCTGCGCGGTCAATCTTTACCGCAACGTGTGGAGCTTGGTTCCAGCGACGAAGGTCAGATCGGCGGCCGCGATGCTCAAGGCGATCCACACCAGCGCGCACTGCTAGGCGGCGCGGGCCAAAGCCACGCAGGTCGTGGTCAAGCTCGTGGAGATCAAGCTGCACGCCGAGGGGCAGGGTTGCAACGTGGAGATTTTCCAGCAGCCCCTCCGCTGCCGCATGCTCCAAAATGTCTCGACACAAGCGCACAAAGGCCCGCGCATTCTCGCCGAAAAAGTCGATCTTCACGTCCACCACGCCGAGCTCCCGCAACCGGGCAAACTCAGCCGTCCGAGTGGGGCCGTCCGCCATGTGGTTCCTCGGCTTCTGGAAGGCGTCGTTCCAATCCCTGTTCGTATTACACCAGAGCGGCAGATTCATCCCTTAGCCCGCGCATAGTCGGTCAACTCCGCCAACTGGCCGCCTTTACCACGCGTGTCACCGACTTGCCTATCCCGGAGTGCGTTAAACAAGCAGTGCGCCCGGCCAATTTTCGCCGCATCCTCCACGAAGCGAACTTGCATATCCTACTTCGTCTGGCTGTCGCCGAGCTTGGGCCAGCGCCAAGATGCCTTGCTTGGCTCGCCCGCTAGCGCGCTCGACGCCACCGCCGGCTCGGCCAAATCAGTTCCAAGCGAGGATTCTTTTACCGTTCGCAAATCGCCCAGTGAAATCACCAGTCAAGGCGTCGCACAAGGCCGGGCAAACTGCTGTCCTACCGGCTTCTTGCCCATCGTCTCCCGCGCATCGAGAAATACAACATTATACTCCCCGCCCGCCGACTAGTGGGCCGGTCGCCTCGCACAATCAAATGAGCTTCAACCCCGCCCAGTGATCAGCACCCACGTGTCCCCCGTCCGGAAAAAAGCCGGGTAAACCCAGCCCGCGCCAAGCGTGGAGGGTTCTCCAACCGGCCGCTCCATCTCGTAGTATTCCTCATACGAGGGGGGCGTGCGCGCCCAGCCGGTCTTAGCCACCGACATCGGTTGCAGCGAGGACTTCGCCTCCGGCGCGAAACGGCAGCTCGTCGCCTCCTCGATTACCGAGTTCGGTATCGTCTCCGCCTTGGGAAAATCATAATGGAATGCGACGTCTGCATCCGTTACCTGGAAAACTATGCCCATTCTTCTCCCTTCTACCGCACAAGTTTAAAACCCCTGCGGTTCGCTCGATAGGTTGTGCCCGCCGTATGCTGCCGGGAATCTCGTAACGGTCCTCTATTGCCACCGCCTCGCCCTTTACGGACAGACTCAGCCCGCGATGATAATCCTCGCTCACACGAACCAGCCCCAACCGGGACTGCGCTATCACCGCGAGATCCTCGCGTCTCACATCGTAGCGCGGCTCGCCGTCGGTATTCAACGTTACTTCGACGATTACGCCCAGTCCGGGCTTCCCGCCGCTCCCGCTCTCACTGCGCTGGCCAGAGAGGACAACAATACGACCCCCAACACCCGGATGATTTGCATAACATCAAATCTTCTCAACGCCGCCCCGCCGCACCTCGCAGCAACCCGCGTTGCAGCAGTATAAACACGAGCAATAGTCCGCCCATCACGATGCGGATCCACCACGCGCTCAGCCGTCCGTCAAAAAGCAGCGCCGTCTGGATCGTGCCGAAAACCAGCAGACCCAGCAGCGTCCCGACCACGTGGCCACGACCGCCCGCGAGGAGCGTTCCGCCGATCACCACCACAGCGATCGCATCAAGCTCCAGCCCTATACCGGTGCCGGGGTTTCCCGACCCCGTGTAAATTGTCGCAACCAGTCCGGCCAGCGCCGCCAGCGTGCCATTGATTGTATAGGCCGTCACTTTGGTCGCCCCAACCGGGAGTCCCATCAGCAGCGCTGAGCTCTCGTTTCCGCCAATAGCAAAAAGATTTCGTCCTAGGCGCGTGTGGTGAGCCAAAACGTAGCCTAACGCGAAAACCACCAGCACCGTCAGCGCCGTCGTCGGCAATCCCACCGGCCCAAGCGCTAACTCGAAGCCCGACAAGGTTGTGCTCCACGAGTGCGAGATCCCGGTCGATTCCGTGCTGATCCAGAACGCCCCGCCGCGCGCCAAAAACATTCCCGCCAACGTGATCAAAAACGCAGGCAACCGGAACGCGTGAATTAACACGCCCATTCCTGCACCCAGCCCCGCGCCTATCGCCAGCGCCGCCGCCGCCGCCAATCCGGGGTGAACCCCGCGCGAGATAAGGGTCGCAGTGAAGATCGACACGAACCCCACCACCGCCCCCACCGACAGGTCAATGCCTCCGGTGAAAATTACCAGCGACATTCCCACCGCCACGATGCCGAGCACCGCGTTGTCCGCGAGCAGATTCACACCCACCCGCGCCGAGAAAAACCCGTCGTAAAGCAGCCCCGCACCAATAAAGAGCGCGATAAAAATGCCTGCTGTCGCCAGTAGCGGAATACGTTGTTTTAGACGCGGGCTCATGCGCGGCCTCCCGTCTTCACCAAACCCGCGAACCAGCCGCGTGTGCGCTCCGACTGCACCAAACAAACCACCAGAATCAGCACTGCCTTCGGCACTGGCGCTACCGCCGGCGGCACTCCGAGATTATACATCGTCGTGGTCAAAGTCTGAAGCAGAAGCGCACCCACGAATGCTCCGAGCAGCAAAAACCGACCACCGGTCAGTGCCGTACCTCCGACCACTACTGCGAAGATCGCGTCGAGTTCCATGTTTTCGCCCATGCGGTAAGAGTCCGCCGCGCGGATATTCGCCGCCGCCATCAAACCAGCCAGACCCGCGCAGAATCCCGCGAATACATACACCAGCCCTTTCACCCGCGCCGCGTTCAAACCCGCGAAACGCGCCGCCTGCTCGTTGTCACCCGTCGCCTCGATGAAGAGGCCCGCCGCCGTCTTGCGCAGGAACAGATGCGCCAACACGAAGAGCGTGCCGGCTAACACCGGCGCGAAGGGCAGGCCAAAGATCGTGCCGTTGCCGATAAACTCGAAGCCCGTGTTCTCCACGACAACGACTTCTCCGTTCGTGACCAGTTGCGCCGCGCCGCGTCCAGCTACCATCAAAATGAGCGTCGCCACGATGGGTTGGATGCCGAGCCGCGCCACGAGCAGGCCGTTCGTTGCTCCCGCCACCCCCGCTACCGCTAGCCCTGCAGTCAGGGCCAATGCCAGGCCACAGTCTTGGACGAGCAACACCGCCGCTACCGCGCCCGCCACCGCCATCACCGAACCAACCGAAAGATCCACGCCTCCCGTAGCGATCACCAGTGTCATGCCAAGCGCAAGCACCAGTCCGCGCGCGCCTTGGTTGAAGATATCCACAGGCAGCCCGTAGAGGCGCCCGTCCAGCATCGTTACGTTCAGGAACGAGGGGTTGAGCACCAAATTGAGTAACACTAGGGCCGCCAGCCCGATCAGGGGCCACAACACCGGCGATAGGGGTTTCTTAACGGTTTTACTTATGGCCATTATTCTTTTCCTTCCGTTTCAACGCCACCCGCCATCGCTCGCATCAAGGCATCTGGCGTAATCGCCGAGCCATCCAGCGACGAAGTGCGGCGGCGCTCCCGCAGCACCACCACTCGCGTGCTGTTGCGCACGATCTCCTCGATCTCCGAAGAAATTAGCAACACTGCCAATCCGTTCGCGCGCAGCCGTCCGATCAGCGCCTCAATCTCCGCGCGCGCCCCGATGTCTATACCGCGCGTCGGCTCGTCCAAAATGATCAACTCCGGCCGCGTCGCCAGCCACCGCGCGAGCAACACCTTCTGCTGGTTGCCGCCCGAAAGATTGCGAATCGGCGTCTCCGCATTCGGAGTCTTAATCCGCAACGCTTCGATGTAGTGCGCGCATAGGGTCTCTTGCTCCGCCCGCCCTAGCGTTTTCCACAGACCCTGCTTGCCTTGCAGTGCCAGGATCAGGTTCTCGCGCACTGAGAGATTGGGCAAAATACCCTCGATCTTCCGGTCTTCCGAACAGAACGCCATGCCCAATCGCACCGCATCCCGCGCCGAGTGCAGACGAGTCGCCTGACCACGCACGCGCACTTCGCCGCCATCCGCCCGGTCGATCCCGAAG
>CAYNUW010000271.1:0-5145 GCA_964400455.1 uncultured Akkermansia sp.
CCGGGGTGCCGGTCTTGGCGTAAGCCTCGCCGCCAATTTCGGCGATATGCTTCACTTGGCAGAGCGTCTCCACGTTGTTGACGATCGTGGGGCACTGATAGAGCCCCAGGACAGCGGGAAAATAGGGCGGTTTGATGCGCGGGTTGGCACGTTTGCCCTCGAGGGATTCGATCAGGCCGGTCTCCTCGCCGCAAATGTAGGCACCAGCGCCGCGATGGACGTAGATTTCGCAGGAGTAGCCGGTGCCGAGGATGTTTTGGCCGACGAAGCCCTTGGCTTTGGCCTCGGCGATGGCTTTTTCGAGGATGCGCGCGCCTTCGGGCATTTCGCCGCGGATGTAGATGTAAGCCTGCTTCACGTTGTTGGCGAAGCAGGAGATCATGGTGCCCTCGATCAGCTGGTGCGGATCTTGGTGCATGATGTAGCGGTCCTTAAAGGTGCCGGGCTCGGATTCGTCGGCGTTGACGATCAGGTAGATGGGTTTGCCCGACTTGCGGTCCACGAGGGACCACTTGACGCCGCAGGGGAAACCGGCGCCGCCGCGGCCGCGCAGGCCGGACTTTTTCACCTCCTCGATCAGATCGGCGGGAGGGCGGGCGACGGACTTTTTCAGGGTCTCGTAGCCGCCGTGGCGCAGGTAACACTCGATGTCGTTGGTGTAGCCGGGCTCGTCGATGTGTTTAAAGATGACGCGCGTCTGGACAGGTGCGGGCATGGCGGTGAGGAAGGTGGAGGTTTACTTGCGGGCGGCGGCTTCGGCGCGGATTTGCGCGGAGAGCTCTTTGGCTTTGGCCGGGGTGACGTTTTCGTGGAGCACCTCGTCGATCAGGACCACGGGGGCGGTGCCGCAGGAGGCCAGGCACTCGACAAAATCGACCGTGACTTCGCCGCACGGGGAAGTGGCACCGAGGGTGGTTTTAAACTCCTCCTTGAAGGTATCGCAGGTCTTGTAACCGCCGAGCAGGGCGCAGGAGAGCGTGCGACAGACCTTGATGTGGCGGCGGCCGATGGGGGCGCGACGGAACATCGGGTAGAAGCTCACGACCTCGAGCACATGAATCGGCTCGAGTTCGAGTTTTTGCGCAATCCAAAGGACGGCCTCTTCGGAGATGAAACCGACGTCCTCTTGGATGAGGTGCAGGAGCGGCAGGGTTGCGCTGCGCTTGACCGGGTAGTGCGTAATGACTTCGTCGATACGCTGGTGGGTTTCGGGCTTGAGATTCACGGAGGGCGTGGTGTCGGGCGCGGACATGGCGTCAGTCGGGAGTCGTCGGTAGGGTTCAGTATCAGCGGTCGCACTCACCCATGACGAAGTCGAAGGAGCCGAGGATGGCGACGACGTCGGAGAGCAGCACTCCGGTGCAGAGTTTTGGCAGGATCGACAGATTGCAGAACGAGGGGGAGCGGATCTTCATGCGATAAGGCACGCCGCCGCCCTTGCTCACGATGAAGAATCCGAGCGCACCCTTGGGGTTCTCGGCCTCAAAATAGACTTCACCGGCGGGCATTTGCGGGCCCTCGGTGGTAATCATGAAGTTGTTGATAAGCTCCTCCATCGAGGTGAGCACCTTATCCTTGCGCGGGGCGAAGATGCGGCGGGCATCCTCGGCATACCAAGCCCCGCCGGGCAGGGTCTTGATCGCTTGGCGGATGATGCGCACGGACTGCTTCATCTCTTCTCCGCGGCAGAGGTAGCGGTCGTAGCTGTCGCCGGTGGTGCCGACGGGCACGTCAAAGTCGTATTGCTCGTAGCCGGAGTAGGGCTTATCCTTGCGAAGATCCATGGCCACGCCGGAGCCCCGTAGATTCGGACCCGTCAACCCGTAGGCGATGGCGTCTTCCTTGGAGATAACGCCGACGCCGACGGTGCGATCCGTGAATATCTTATTACGAGTCAACATCTCCAGCATCTCGTCGAGAATGGGCAGGAACTGGTCACAAAAGGCGAGCACGCGGTCGGTCCAACCGTCGGGCAGATCGCGCGCCAAACCGCCGATGCGGGTATAGCTGGTGGTGAAACGCGCGCCGGTGAGCTCCTCGAAGAGCTTGTAGAGTTTTTCGCGCTCGGTGAACTGATACATGAACACCGTCCACGCGCCGGTATCCATGGCGAAGGCGCCGAGGCCGAGCAGGTGCGAGGAGACGCGAGCCATCTCGGAAATGATCACGCGAATGGCCTGGCAGCGGGCGGGCACTTGAAGGTTCGCGAGCTTTTCGACCGCGATGGCGTAAGCGACGTTGTTGGCCAGCGGGGCAAGGTAGTCCAATCGGTCCGTGTAAGGCACGAACTGATTATAAGTCATATTCTCGGCGATCTTCTCGTCACCGCGATGCAGGTAGCCGAGGACGGGGTCGCACTTGGTCACGATCTCGCCATCCAACTCGAGTTGCAGGCGGAGAACGCCGTGGGTCGAGGGGTGGGACGGCCCCATGGCGATCGACATTTTCTCGGAGACGAGCTCCTGGGAGGCGTCCGCCGTCTTGGCGGCATTGTCAGGAAAAGCGTATTCGGTGGCCACGGAAATTAACGATGATTGATTTTTGTTTGGTGATTACTGCCGGCGACGACTCAGAGCGCGGCGGGCTTTTCTTTGCGTTCGTCCCAGCTCTCATCTTTAGCGCGGGGTTCGGCCTCGGTCAGGTTCATTTCACCGCAAGCGGCGACGAAGGGACCGCCCACCATCGGCGCGGGGGCCGCGGTGGCGTTGGTGACGGCGCCGACCTCCAAATCGGGCAAGGGCACGTCGATGCCGGCCAGAGGGAAATCCTTGCGCAAAGGGTGGTAGGGATAGGTCTCCCACATCAGGATGCGCCGCAAATCAGGGTGCTGTTCAAAACGGATACCAAGCAAGTCATAGGTTTCGCGCTCGTGCCAGTTCGCGGCGGGCCAGAGGTCGACCACGCTCGGCGCGGTCGGTTCGTCGTTACCAGCGCAGTCTGCGGCCACGCGGATGTAGCCGTGGTCGCGAGTCGAGTAGAGATGCCAGACAACGCTGAAACGGGGCGAGGCCTCGACGTCCCAGTCGATACCGGTCACGTCGACCAAGAAGTCGAACCCGCACTCGTCGCGCAGATGGCGGAGCAAGGCGACGGCGTCGGCCAGGGGCACGTTTACGGCGGGATGGTCGCCGCTGGGACGCGCGGTGACTTGGGCGAATTTGCCTTGGAGGGCGGAGACCACTTCGGCGGGCGCGATAGACATGTCGGGCGAAAAGTCGGGTTGGATGGTCGGAAGGTATCCGAAAGAAATAGACGAGGGCGCTTCTTGCGTAGCGGATTAAGCCGAAGCTAAGAGCTGGGTGGCGGCGGGCTGACGACGAATCTTCTCCTGCATCTTTATCAAAGCGTCGAGCAAGGCCTCGGGCCGCGGAGGGCAACCGCTGACATAAACGTCAACCGGAATGATGCGATCCACGCCCTGCAAAGTGGCGTAGCTGCGATACATACCACCGGAGGAGGCGCATGCTCCCATCGCGATAACCCACTTGGGCTCAGCCATCTGGTCGTAGATGCGGCGCACATGCGGGGCCATTTTGTAGGTGACGGTGCCGGCGACGATCATGCAGTCGGACTGACGGGGGGAAAAACGCATCACTTCCGCGCCGAAACGGGCAATGTCGAAGCGAGAATTACCCGAGGCCATAAGCTCAATCCCGCAGCAAGCCAGGCCCATCGGCATCGGCCATATCGAGCTGCTGCGCAACCAGTTGATGACCGCATCGGCCTTTGTGACCACAAGCGTGTCCTCAATTTTGGTATTGTAGGCCAAGTCGGTGTTGGAAGTTACCATGGTCGTGAAGTTAGTCGGTAGAAGTCGTGGAAAGTCGGCGCAAGCTCCGTCAGCGAAGCAGGGTCCCGGAGGCGCGCAAGCAGCATTTCCCGCACCTCGCGAGCCCTCGCGTGTCATGAAACCACCTTATACCCGACCCCGACGCGCTTATAACCGCGTTCAATCTCGGGACCTTCATTCGGCCGACTCTAGGCTTTCCCATGTGAGAAAGTTACCACGGACGGGAACCTTCCTGGTCCAAAGGGACTCCCTCTTGTTTTTCCCCACCGGCTTTAACGTCGCTTTGGTGAATTTTCCCCAACCATGCGCACCCTCCTTCCCCTTTTACTGCTTGCAACGATCACGTTGGACGCCGCCCCGGTGACCACCGAACGTTTAGCCGAGCTCCCTACAGATGACCGAGCAGCTTGGTCCGCCTACCTGCAGCGGTCATCTGAACTCGCCGCCCTCGACTCCGCCGCGCTGGCGAAAGAAGTCGCGGCCCTTGGCTGGACCGAAGCGAGAAGAGCGCCGAAGGGCGGGGACTTTAAGCTCGCTCAAAAACCCCGTGACCCGTGGTATTCCTCCGATGAAGCCGCCGCCTTGGCGGAGGTGGTCATCTCCTACCAAACCCCTTCTGGTGGATGGTCCAAACAGACCGATTACTCCGCGGGCCCCCGGCCGGCCGGCACGCAGTGGAGTTCACAATACCGCCCAGGCTCGTCGCCGCACTATCTTGCGACCTTCGATAATCGCTCAACCACGGAGCAGCTAAGATTTCTGGCCGCTTACTGGGAGGCCACCGGAGCGGAAAAGGCCATGTCCGCCATACGACGTGCCGTGGATTACATCTTGCACGCCCAGTATCCACACGGAGGATGGCCGCAAGTTTACCCGCTTGAAGGAGATTACCACGATCACGTCACCTTTAACGATGATGCCATGACCCACGTGGTTGCGGTGCTACGAGATCTCGCCAACCACACCCAGGCCACGACTCTGCTCGGCAGCGACCGAGTCTCCCGAGTGCGGGACGCGGTCTCGCGAGGCCTCGCCTGCGTGCTGCGCCTTCAAATCGTGATCGACGGCCGACCGACCGTTTGGTGCGCCCAATACGATCCCATCACTTTGGCCCCAGCCGCCGCCCGAGCCATGGAGCCGATCTCCTTGAGTGGTTTGGAAAGCTCAAGGCTGCTTGATCTTTTAATGGATGAGCCCGCTCCCACCCCCGAGATGATAGCTGCCATCGAAGGTGCGCTGGCCTGGTATGAAGCGGCCAAGATCACCGGCCTGGGACGCACCGAGCAAAACGGCCACACGACCTACACGCCCGATCCCAGTTCCGAACGTGTCTATTGGGCACGTTTTTACGATTT
>CAYNUW010000272.1:0-3665 GCA_964400455.1 uncultured Akkermansia sp.
CTGCCATAAGGTCGGCCTGACCTACGTGTCCTGCTCGCCCTACCGCGTGCCCGTCGCCCGCCTCGCCGCCGCCCAGGCCGCGATCGAGGAGAAGCGCGCCGCCGCGAAGAAGAAGTAAGCCTCGCGTGTTAACTTCGCCACAAGCCGCCCCGAACCCGGGGCGGCTTTTTTAATGCGCGGCGATGGCCTGTCCCGCGGCTCACGCCGGCCTCACCCCGCCGCCGGCTCCCAGCGCGATTCGCGACGTGCGCCTCGACCTTCCAAAGCAGCGTGTCGAGCCCACGCGCCACTTCGGTGAACACATCCGCGCTCACCACGTCGCCCTGCTCGTCGGCCGCCTCGATCGTCTCGCGCGCCGACTTGGCCGCCCGGACCAACGCCGCCGAGAACGCCCATAGGTGCTCCGCGCCGTCCGACGCCTCCGCCGGATAAGGCGTCAGCCGCGAATCGGCCGGGGCCGCTTGCAAGGTCCCGCGCGCCATCCCGCCGTGCACGACCGTGCGCTCAGCGAACTCGTCGGCATGGCCGTCCAGCTCCTCGCGCACCTCGTCAAAGAGCTAGTGCAAGGCCGTTAACTGCGGCCCCTTCACGTTCCAATGCGCCTGCTTCGCCTGCAACCCGAGGTCGATGACCTCGTCGAGCAGCGCGACGACCGCGACCCGCCGGGCTGCCGGCTGACCGTGATGCGTGTTCCAGCGCAAGGGAAGCACGGCCTGCGCGCTTGTGGCGTCGAGTGTCTTCATGGCGCCATCAGTTTATCGCCATCGCCTCCGTCCCGCCACGCCAAGTTCCCGACGGCTTCCGCCAAACCAATTGAATGTGGAAATCGGGAAACAGAATGAAAAACACCGCGACGCCGAGGTTCCGTCTTAAACTCCCCTTCCCGGCTTTTCACTTTCACTTCCGGGCCACCTCAAATTCCCGACGACCGAAACCGCTCCCGATACTCCGCCGGCGTGCATTTCAGCTGCCGCACGAAACTCCGCGCCATCACGTCCGCGCTGTTAAAGCCGCACGCGTCCGCGATCTCCTCCATGCCCTGCGTGCTGCGTTCGAGTTTGCGCCGCACCGCCTCGATGCGGATCTCCTCCACGTAGTGCGCGGGCGACTTGCCCATCTCGCGGGTGAAGACGCGTTGGAAATTTCGTTCGCTCATCGCCGAGCGCGCCGCCAGCGCCGGCACCGAGAGATCGTCCGCGATGTGGTCCAGCATCCAGATCTGCAAATCGCGCAACGGCCGGTTCTCCGTCGTCTGCTCCTTCAGCGAGACGCTGAACTGCGCCTGGCTGCCGGGCCGGCACAGGAACACCACCAACATGCGCGCCACATCGAGCGCGATCTTCCGCCCGTGGTCCTCCTCCACCAGGGCCAGACACAGGTCGATGCCCGACGTCGCGCCCGCCGAGGTGTAGAGATTTCCGTCCTTCACCCAGATCGGATCCGGATCGACGTTCACCTTGGGAAACTCGTCCGCCATCTGCTTCGCAAACGCCCAGTGCGTCGTCGCGCGCCGCCCGTCGAGCAGACCCGCCTCCGCCAGCAAGAACGCGCCCACGCACACCGAGCCCACCCGCCGGCTCCCGGGCGTGTGTTTTTTCAGCCACTTCAGCACCGCCTGTTTTTTCCGCCCGACGCCGATTCCGTAGCCACCAGGCACGAGCAGCGTATCCACTTTTCCTTTCAAGGTCGTGAACAGCGGCCCGCTGCGCATCGGCAGCCCATACATGCCCTCCACCATCGCCTGCGGCTCTGTGGAATAAAACTCGATCCGGTAGCGGCGCTCATCGGGCAGCAACATGTTCGCCGAGCAAAACACGTCCACGATCCCCGCCACTTCGAGCTCGCGCACCCGAGGATACATTAGAATCACGACGCGACGATTTCCGGAGACGGAGTTCATACGCCCGATTCCTGCACGAACCGCGCCCGCTCCGCAGACAAAAATCCCCGACCAGCCGGCGATTTTCACCACCACGCCACTTTGACCGAAATCGTCGGGTCCTTGGCGTTAACGCCGCGGGCCTTTCGGAATAGAGTGTTGCCATGCCACCTGAATCGTCTTCCATCCCTTGCTTTGGGCCAGCGGTTGCTCGTCCGCGATACGGCGGGATCAGATGCCGCTCAACGCTCGCTTAACGGGCTCGGGTTTACGTATGTCCTCATAGGGGCTGCGTGAAGTGTCCTTCAGCGGTTCGATGATCTTTTTGAGGACTTTTTTTCAAGATTAAGCATGTTTCCGCGTTCAATGAATTGGCGGATTTGACCGCCTCGGTGACGACCGGCAACTTCAGCAGCATCTTCGCCATCGTGGTAAAGGCTCAGGGGCATCCGCGCCAGTTGCGCGACGCCATCACCCAATTCCTGCGCTTCCGCCATCGCTCGAATCGCAACGAGTATCTGGCGTTGGCCGCGCCGTTAATCACGCCCGATGTTGCCGCCGTGTGCGCGGAGGAGAAGGTCGGCTAATTCGATCCGGCGGGAAATTGCCGCCTTCAATTTGCGCAGTGCTACATCGAGCGCACCGGAATACCCAATCCGTTCCGCAAAGACACCAGAACCGTCGCGCCCAATCTCCATGGCCCCATGAGCGAACGCATCTTGCGCGTGCTGTTTCAGTCAGCGCGGGAACGGTCTCCGCCGTGCGCACGATGCTGTTGGAGCACGAATGGGCGCGCGACACTCCGGACGGCCTCCCGCTTACGCAGGCGCAGGCCTTGCTCAACGACTGGGCCATCGTCTGGGCCCGCCGACGCGAACGCCACCGCGGCTTTTTCACTCTGATGCCTCTGGAACAGGCCGAACAAAAAATGGCGGAAATCGCCCGCGACCGAAACCGTGCGTTCGCACCGACCGGCGCCGCCGGCGCGTGGCGGCGTGCGCCGATGCCCCGTTATCTGCGAACGCAGGCCTACTGGGAGGGCGATCCCACCGAACTTGCGAACGCGGCTGGCCTCAAACCCGCCGAGAACGGTGCGAACGTCCATATCTTCACCCCTCGCGACGACGCGGTGTTCGCGCAGACCGAGGAATTCGACGGCGTGCCCGTCGTCTCGCCGTTGCCGCTTTATCTCGACCTGCAACGCGATCCGGCGCGGTCAAGAAACGGCCGAACATATGTGGAAGACCGTTCTCTTCCCCGCCGATGCCCGTCCCCACTGATCAAATCCGCGCCACGCGCTCGCTGCTCGCCGAAGTGCGTGCCCTCATGGTGGATGTCGAGGAGGGCGCGGGCGAGGCCCGCGCCCTACGAAAACTCGCCCTCGCCACGCGAATGCAGGATTTTCTCGGTTTCTTGGATATCGGTCCCTGAAAATATCACGGGGAGATCCCCCCTCCCCCGAGGCTGCGGGTGGTGCGCACGTCACGCGCCACCGACCTTATCCGCCATGCCGCCGTTTTGGCGGAAATCGTCGGCTCCTTGGCGTTCAAGCCGGAGGCGTTTCGCGATAGAGTGTTGCCATGCCAAGCGAGCCACCCGGCCCGCCGGTTCAAACAAACACTCCCTCCCAAATCCAAAATACGAAAGCACCCGCCATGAACACCAACGCCAACACCCTCACCACCAAAGACGGCACCGTCATCTTCTACAAAGACTACGGTCCCAAGGACGGCCCGGTCATCACCTTCAGCCACGGCTGGCCCCTTAGCTCCGAAGCCTGGAATCC
>CAYNUW010000272.1:3675-5108 GCA_964400455.1 uncultured Akkermansia sp.
CCCAGATCTTTTTCTTCGCCTCGCGCGGCTACCGCGTCATCGCCCACGACCGCCGCGGCCACGGTCGCTCCTCCCAACCCTGGGATGGCAACCACATGGACCAATACGCCGACGACCTCGCCGAGCTCTTCGCCCACCTCGACGTGAAAGACGCCGTCATGGTCGGCCACTCCACCGGCGGCGGCGAAGTCGCCCGCTACATTGGCCGCTACGGCACCTCCCGGGTGAAGAATGCCGTCCTGTTGGGGGCAGTCCCGCCCATCATGCTCAAGACCGACGCCAACCCCGGCGGCATCCCGCTCGAAGTCTTCGACGGCTTCCGCGCCGCCTACGTTGCCGACCGCGCCCAGTTCTTCCTCAACGTCGCCAGCGGCCCCTTCTTCGGCTTCAACCGCCCGGGCGCCAAGGTCTCTCAAGGCCTCATCCAGTCTTGGTATGTCCAAGGCATGCAGTCCGGCTTCAAAAACGCCTACGACTGCATCAAGGCCTTCTCCGAAACCGACTTCACCGAAGACCTGAAGAAGATGAAGGTGCCTACGCTCGTCATCCACGGCGACGACGACCAGATCGTCCCCATCGGCGCCTCCGCACACGAAGCGGTCAAGCTGCTGCCCAACGGCACGCTGAAGATCTACGAAGGCGGCGACCACAGCCTGGCCGACACCCACGCGGACCAGTTCAATGCCGACGTCCTGGCCTTTGCCAAATCGTAACCACAATCCTGATACGAAGGGCGGCGCCTCACCGCCCGCCCTGCGTGTCCCTCTCGCCCCCCCGCCCCACTTCTCGCGCCCATTGAAATCTTCGTCCTCATGCAAGGCCTCTGGGTCGCCCCGCGTTTGTGGGAAAATTTTAAGCGCAGCTACGAAGTCCGGGGCTACGCCGTCCTCGCCCCGCCTGGCCCGGCGTCGCCGGCGAACCCTCCGCCCTGCGCCGCGACGCTTCCTCGCTGCACGGCGTCGGCATCGCCGAGGTCGCCGCCCACTACAAGGCCATCATCCGCGCCTTGCCCGGGCCTCCGATCATCATCGGCCACTCGTTTGGCGGAATCACCACGCAGCTCCTCCTCGAAAAAGGCCTCGGCGCCGCCGGCGTCGCCATCGACTCCGTCCCGCCCAATGGCACGCGATAGATGAAGGTGGAGGCCTTGCTCCCGCCCTTGAAGGCTGGGACCGCTTTCCAGACCGCGAGCATGAGCTCCTGCAGCAGGTCGCTCCGATCCGCCCCGTCGGCGGACGCGTTCGCCACCCGATGCAAAATCCCCGGATGGTCGGCCATCCAGCGGTCGAATAAGGCGTGTTGCTCGGCGGAGGTCATGAAGTGTGCTCAGCCGGGATCATGCAATTGCGCGGGTCGCATCGCGGCGAACTGGCGGCACCTTTCGGTGGGGCCCTCGCTCGAAATACTCTCCGAGTATTGTGAGCCCTGCGGGC
>CAYNUW010000273.1:0-2211 GCA_964400455.1 uncultured Akkermansia sp.
CACCGAGCCGACCGAGAGGTCGAAATCCCCCGCCGCCAGACAAAACATCATCGTGCACGCGATCATGCCGATGGTGGACACCGAAAGCGCCAGGCCTCGCAGGTTGGCCACCGAGAAAAAGTTCTCCACGAAAAGGGAGCAGCCCACAAACAGCAGGGCAAAGACCAACAACATGCCGGCCGAATCCCACAAACGGGAGGCCAGCGTGGGCGGAGCAGAGGTGGCGGCGGAGTGGCTCATCGAACGTGAAAGAGGTTTAGGCGGCGGCGGCGTTTTCGCCCGTCGGCAACGCCGCATGCAGCACGGCCTCGGGCGTGGCCTCCGACCGCGGGAACTCGGCGGCGAAACCACCCTCGCGCATCACGATCACCCGGTCCGAAATGCCCAGCACCTCGGGCAGCTCGCTGGACACGACCACCACCGCCACGCCCGACTCGGCCAGCTCATGGATCAAGGCGTAGATCTCGCTCTTCGCCCCGATATCGATGCCGCGCGTGGGCTCGTCGAGCACGATGACCTTCACTTGCTCCGACAACCAGCGGGCCAGGATGGCCTTTTGCTGGTTACCACCCGAAAGCGTGCCGATCAAGGTCTCGGCCGAGGCGGTCTTCACCCGCAGCCGGGAGATCTTCTCGGCGGCGTTTTGTTTTTCCCAGGCGAGGTCGAGCCACCCGCCGGCCCGCAACCGCGAGCGGCGGGCGCTCAGGTTGATGTTCTCGGCCACGGAACGAATGGCGACTATGCCCTCTTTCTTCCGATCCTCCGGACAAAACACCAAGCCCGCCTGAATGGCCGCACGGGGAGAGCCCGGGCGCAAAACCTCCCCGTGGATTCGCACTTCCCCGGCCGTGGGCTTCACCGCCCCGCAGACCAGCCGCATCAGTTCGCTGCGCCCGGCGCCGACCAGACCGAAAAAACCAAGCACCTCGCCGCGCTGCACCGCGAAACTGACCGGCGCGCGCAGCCCCGGACCGGCCAGGCCGCGAACCACCAGACCGTCTGCCGACTGCGCCCTTGGGCGGTAGTTGTAAACATTGCTCAGTTCACGACCGACCATGCTCTTCACCAGCGCGTCGCGGGTCACGGCGGCGAGCGATGGATGGGTGACGACGTGACGCCCATCACGCAGCACGGTGGCGGCGTCGCAGATCTGATAAACCTCGTCCATGCGATGCGTCACATAAAGGATGGCGTGCCCCCGCGCCTGCAAATCGCGGATGATGGCAAACAAGCGGGCGGTTTCCTTGGCCGAGAGACTGCTGGTGGGCTCGTCAAAGGCCACCACCCGGGCGCCACGCCCGAGCGCCTTCGCGATTTCGACCATTTGCCGCTGCGCCAGCGAGAGGCGGCCCAGCTTGGTTTCGGGCGCGATGTCTTCGCCGACCAGCGCCAGCAAGCGCACGGCCTCGGCGCGCAACCCGGCCCGGTCGAGAAACAGACCCCGGCGCGGATAATGCCCGAGCAACAAGTTCTCCGCCACCGTCATCTCGGGCACCAAGTGAAGCTCCTGATAAATAACCGCCACCCCGGCGGCGATGGCCTCGGCGGTGGAGGCAAACACCCGCTCCACGCCGTCGATCCGCAGCGAACCGGACGTGGGCCGATACGCGCCACTCAGGATCTTCAAGAGGGTCGACTTACCCGCGCCGTTTTCTCCCATCAACGCGTGAACGCTGCCCCCGCGCACCGCAAAAGAAACCCCGTCGAGCGCGCGCACCCCGGGAAACTCCTTGGCGAGCCCCGCAAACTCCAGGGTGCAGGCGGCGGACGGGGGCTCGGCTTCAGTCATGAGGGACAAGGCGTTGGACGACGGAAAAAACCCGGGGGCGCGAGCGGCGCGGGGCCTTTACAGCACACCCTCGGCCTTGAGCACTTCCTCAAAATTCTCGCGGGTAATCAGACGTCCGGGCGTCCACGTCTCGGGTGGCGGCACCTTGCCGTCCTTGATCCAAAAATACAGCAGCTCGGCGGTGAGAAAACCCTCGGTCGGGGCGGAAACATAGATGGAGCCGTAAAAACCGGTGGGCGCGGGCTTGCGCAGTTCATCGAGGCAATCGGTGCCGTTGATGCCGATGCCGATGACGTTGGCGGCGGCGAAACCGTGGCCCTCGGTGGCGCGCACCGCCCCGAGCACGGCGGTGTCGTTCATGCCCGCCACGATCCAGTTTTTGATACCGGTCTTTTGGGCGAGCAGGGCATTGGTGGCATCGA
>CAYNUW010000273.1:2221-5095 GCA_964400455.1 uncultured Akkermansia sp.
GTCGTCTTCTGCGCGGCCTTGAAAATGCGGTCGGCGGGGAAACCGGCGGCCTGCAGCGCGCGAATGACCCCGTCGGTGCGCTGGCGAGCGGTGTCCAGCTCCTCGAAAGTGACGATGCAGGCGGCGGTCTCGGCGGCATTCCAGCCTCGGCGCTGCATCTCCTCGAAGAGGGTGCGGCCGGACATCTCACCGATCTGCGAAGCGGACATGCCCAGATAGGGCACTTCTTCGATAAACCGGCCGTCGGCGCCGACCAGGCGGTCGTCCACGGCGATAACCTTCATGCCGGCCGCCTTGGCCTTGGCCACGATGGCCGGCCCCAGGCGCACGTCGGGCGAGCAAATGACAAAACCCTTGGCACCGTTGGCCGCCAGACTGTCGATGGCCGCGAGGGTTTTTTCGCCGTCGGGGATGCCTATCTTTATGACCTCAAAACCATGCTGCGCGCCGGCCTTGTCCGCCCCCTTCCATTCATATTGAAACCACGGCTCCTCCGGTTGCTTCACCAAAAAACCAATCTTGATCCTCTGCTCCGACGAGCCGCCGGAATCGGTCGGTTTACTGCACGAAGAGGTCAGACCAAGCGCCAAAACGGAAACTAGGATTGTGGTGAAAAAACGAAGCGGGGTCATGTTAGTTGGGGGAATGTAAGGGGATTAAACTAAAAACACTCCTAGGCGACGAAAACCGGGTCGCGAGTGTTTAAACCAAAAATCGGCCGAGGACCGCGCGGGCGAAACCGAGGTCCCGAGGCTCGCAAGCCCGGGTGAACACTCATCTCGCCGACGCAGTTCCTCGGCCGCGACACACACCCGTTCAAACACGGATGCCCTGGGCGAGGTGGTAATACACCTCGTTGGTGCGCAGGTCCTGCTTGAGCTGCGGGATGGTCGTGTCCGCGTTGATATGCACGGTCTCGATGCCGGCGATGGTGGCAAAGTCCTCCAACATCTCGCTGGTGACTTCGTAACTGTAGCCGGTGTGGTGGGCGCCGCCGGCCAGAATCCAGGCTTGGCAGGCGGTCTTGAAGTCAGGTTTGCACTCCCAGACGGCGCGGGCGACGGGCAACTTGGGCAGCGCGGGCGGTTTGACCGCCTTGACCTCGTTGACGATCAGCCGGAAGCGGTTGCCCATGTCCACGAGACAGGCGTTGAGCGCATCCCCGGCGGGCGCATCGAACACGAAACGCACCGGGTCCTCCTTGCCGCCGATGCCGAGGGGATGGATTTCCACCTTGGGCTTGCCGGCCGCGATGGTCGGGCAGATCTCGAGCATGTGCGAACCGAGCACCTGGTGGCCCTTCGGCGACAGGTGGTAGGTGTAGTCCTCCATGAAGGACGTGAGCTTGCCGCCGGCCATGACCTTCATCGCGCGCACCAGAATCGCGGTCTTCCAATCGCCTTCGCCGCCGAAGCCATAGCCCGCCGCCATCAGGCGCTGGGTGGCCATGCCGGGCAGCTGCTTGAGGCCGTGCAGGTCCTCGAAGGTGTCGGTAAAGGCCTTGGCCCCGACCGTCTCCAGAAAGGCGCCCATGCCGAGTTCGAGGCGGGCGCTGTAGCGCAGCTCCTCGTGGCGTTTGCCACCCTTCTTGAGCGCGGGGGCCACCGCGTAGAGTTTCTCGTATTGGGCAACCAGATCGTTGATCGTCTTTTCGGAGACGGCGTTCACCTGCTCCACGAGGTCACCGACGCCGTAGGTGTTGGTGGCGAAGCCGAACTTCATCTCGGCGGCGACCTTGTCGCCCTCGGTCACCGCGACCTGGCGCATGTTGTCGCCGAAGCGCACGATCCGCGCGCCCTGCCAGTCGGCCCAGGCGTGGGCGGCTCGCATCCAGGCGCCGATGCGCTGCTGCACCTCTTCGTCGGACCAATGACCGACCACGACCTTCCGCCCCAGGCGCATTCGGGTATGGATGAACCCGGCCTCGCGGTCGCCATGGGCGGCCTGGTTGAGGTTCATGAAATCCATGTCGATCGTGGCCCAGGGCAGGTCGCGGTTGAACTGGGTGTGCAGATGCAGGAAGGGCTTTTTCAGCGTGGTCAGGCCGCGGATCCACATCTTGGACGGCGAGAAGGTGTGCATCCAGAGCACCAGGCCGGCGCAATTCGCGTCGGAATTGGCCTCGATGCAGACCTTGGCGATTTCGTCGGGCGTGGTGAGCAGCGCCTTGAACTTAAGCGGCAAGACCAGGTGCTTCGACTTGGCCAGACCGTCCACGACGGCCTGGGCGTTGGCGGCGACCTGCTTGAGCGGACCTTCGCCGTAAAGGTGCTGCGAACCGCAGACAAACCAGATTTCAGGAGTGGAGAGATTTACGAGGGACATGGGAGGAAGATGCGGAAGGAGGGTTTTACGAGGACTGTTGGGCTTTGATCTCGAGCAGCTCCTTCATGACGAGGGAGAGATCGGCGGACTTGTTCACGCCGCCGAAGCTGTCGTGAAGCTGTCGATACAACGAATAGAGCCGGTTGTAGATCTTTTGATTGGCCGCCTTGGGCTTGTAGGCCACGCCGGCCTTGAGGCGGGTCATCTTCTTCTGCGCGGTCGCGAAATCGGGGTGCGCTCCGGCGAGCACGGCGGCCGAGACGGCCGAACCCAGGGCGCAGGCCTGCGAGGAGCCGGCCACCAGCATCGTGCAACCGGTCACGTCGGCGTAGATCTGCATCAGCAAGGGATTCTTCTCCGCGATGCCGCCCGCGCAGACCACGCGGTCGATCGGCACGCCGTATTCCTTGAAGCGTTCGATGATCGCGCGCGCCCCGAAGGCCGTCGCCTCGATCAGCGCGCGATACAGCTCCGCCTTGGTGGTGTAGAGCGTGGTGCCCAGCGTCAGACCAGTCAGACGCTGATCAACCAGGATGGTGCGGTTGCCAT
>CAYNUW010000274.1:0-5079 GCA_964400455.1 uncultured Akkermansia sp.
TCGGCCGAGACCTTCACCAACGACTTTATTCAGGCCATTCAGGAGAACGCTTTGACGAAGTTCCGGCAGCGCTACCGGCATGTCGATGTGTTGCTCATCGACGACATTCAGTTTCTCGCCGGCAAGGAACGTTCGCAGGAGGAGTTTTTCCACACCTTCAACGATTTGCACGGCGCAGGGAAACAAATCGTGCTTTCGAGTGATCGCCGCGCCTCCGAGATAGAAAAACTGGAGGCACGCCTAGTCTCGCGTTTTGAATGGGGTCTGCCGGTGGACATCCAGGCGCCTGATTTTGAAACCCGCCTTGCGATTCTGCGCACCAAGGCGGCCGCGATGAAGTGCGACCTGCCCGCCCCGGTCGCCGCCTTCATCGCGCAAAACATTTCGCGCAACATCCGCCGCTTGGAAGGTGCCTTGCTCAAGGTCGTTTCCTTCGCCCAACTCTCGGGCAAAACCATCGACCTGCCGGCCGCCGAAATGCTGCTGAAAGATGTGCTCATTGAGCAGGCCCAAAATCAGCTGACCATCGAAGTGGTGCAAAAACGCGTGGCCGACCACTTCCAGATCCGCCACAGCGACATGACCAGCAAGCGGCGTCCGAACAACATTGCGATTCCCCGCCAGATCGCCATGTATTTGGTGCGTAATCTTATACCCAAGCACTCGCTGCAGGACATAGGCGACGCTTTCGGCGGCCGCGACCACGGCACCGTGATCCATGCCTGCAAGGCGGTGGACAACATGCTGGCCCACGACGCCCACATGAAGGGACAGATCGAGTTCCTCCGCACCGCCTTGAGCCGATAAACTCGTCCGGACTGAGGCCTTTCCGAAAAGGCTGCTTTTGGCGGGCACGATGCTCCCGATTGTTGCGCACCGGCGGTCTGTATGGTTGCCAAGCGTGGCGAAAGTCGAAACGGTGGCGGCAAAGTCATGTTCAAGAAAATCATCGCGAAGCTGCGCTCGGTCATTGCGCCTTCGACCGCCCCCGCCTCAAAAACGCAGCCTGGCCAAGCCCGGCAGAAAACGGAGTCGTCGCCTAAAACTCCGCGCGCTCCGCGTCCGCCGCGCACCGACAAAAAGCCCGACGGCGCCGCGCCCGCACCGCGTCCCCCGCGCGAAGGCCGTGAGGGCGGACACCCCCGGCGTGACGGCGGCCACCGAGCGGGCGGAAACCGCGAGGGCGGCCGTCTGGGCTCCCGGGGCGGGGATCGTCGCGGCGGCGGCGGTCGCGACCGAGCCCGGGACGAAAAACCACGCGTCGATCACAGCTACGAGCATCCGCGCACTGAATCGATCAAGCCCCGCGACCCCGTGGTGGTGCCTCCCCAGGACACCGCCTTTTCTCGCCTAGGTCTGGCCGATCCGATCGCTTTTGCCGTGGCCGAGATGGGCTACCAAGACCCCACCCCCATCCAAGCCCAGGCCGTGCCGGTGGTGCTGGCGGGCAGCGACGTCATCGGCTCCGCCCAGACCGGGACCGGCAAGACGGCCGCGTTTGCCTTGCCCATCATCCATCGCCTGGGTGCGCATGGTCCGCGTCCACGTTGCCTCGTGTTGGAACCCACCCGCGAACTCGCCCTCCAGGTCGAGGAAGCCATCCAGAAATACGCAAAATACACCGACCTCAGCGTGACCGTGCTCTATGGCGGCGTGGGTTATGGCAAACAGCGCGAGGACCTCGCGCGCGGGGTGGATGTCATCGCCGCCACTCCCGGGCGCCTGCTCGACCATTTGGAACAGGGCTCAGCCACGCTCGAAGGCGTGGAGATCCTCGTGCTCGACGAGGTGGATCGTATGCTGGACATGGGCTTCCTGCCCGACGTGCGGCGCATCATCGAGAAATGCCCCCGGGCCCGACAGACCTTGTTTTTCAGCGCCACCATGCCGCCGGAGCTCGCCCAGCTCGCCGGGTGGGCTCTGCAAAACCCGACCGAAATCAAAATCGGCCGCACGCGCTCGGCCGCAGAAACGGTCGCCCACGCCTTTTACCCAGTGGTCGCCACGCAAAAGTTCGACCTCTTGATCGAGCTGCTCAAGCGCACGGATTTTAAGAGCGTCATCATTTTTACGCGGACAAAAATCGGGGCGGATCGCATCGCCCACCGCCTGCAGCGTGAGTCGCACAGCGTCGGGGTGATCCACTCGGATCGCAACCAGCGTGAACGCGTGGAGGCACTTCAAGGCTTCAAGGCCGGCACCTTCGAGGTTTTGGTCGCCACCGACATCGCCGCCCGCGGCCTGGATATCGCCGGCGTTTCCCATGTGGTGAACTATGACGTGCCCGAAAATGCGGAGGACTATGTGCACCGCATTGGGCGCACCGGGCGCGCCCAAGCCACAGGTGATGCCTACACCTTGGTGACGGAGGAGGACGTGCGTGATGCTCGTTCCATAGAGCGCTTCATCGGCGCCAGCATAGAGCGCAAGAAGCTCGAGGGTTTTCCTTACATCTATTCCGCCTTATTCGATGAAAAAGCGCTGGCCGAGGCCGAGGCTGCCGCTCCCAAGCCGGCCGGCCGGCTCATGCGCGGCACCCGCGGTGGCCGACGCTGAGCCGGGATCATGCAGTTGGACGGCTGAGCAGCGGGGCGAGATGACGAGCAGATTTCGGTGCGGACCGAGCGAAGGCATACCCGGAGGGTATTTCGAGCCGAGGGCCCCACCGAAAGGTGCCGTCAAATCGCCTCGATACGACCCGGACAACTGCATGATCCCGGCTGAGATCCGTCGGCCCCACCCGACAGGGTCTAAAACAATTCGCCTTGGCAGGTCTGGCCCGGCGCAGGTCGCGCCGGGGGGGATGATGCCTCCGGGGCTTGGTTGGAGGAGGAGAAAAACGGGCGGAAACGCTGCTCCCAGTCGTCGAGTTTTTCGAGATAGGCGGCGGGGTCGTAGGCCAGTTCAGGATTCTCCGGATCGTGCTGCGCCAACGGGCGGGCGCGTTGCCAGTCGGCGGTGCGCCCTTTGGTTTTTGTCACCAGATAATAGCGCACGCGTTCGCCCATTCGCGGACGAGGCGACATCAAAAGCGCGGCCTCGGCGGAGGCGCGGCGCGGTTTGCCGCCTTCGGCGATGAGGCGTTCGTAAGCGTCGGGGTTCTGGCTCAGCGTCTCGCTGCGCGCGACCTCCTCGACCGGCAGTCGGCGGGCGGCGAGATCTTGGCGAAGCTCGCTGAGCCAGAGGGCCGGGGAAGCGGGGTCCAGTCCGAGCAGATGTCGGATTAGGCGGGCGGTGAGTTTTTTGAGAAAAGGCTCGATGCCGCGCGAGCGCAGGGCGGAGCCCTTCAGCACCACCCGGTCGCCGTCGCGCAGGGCGTAGTTCTTGGCCTTGTAGCACCACATCACGGGGTAGGCGCCGTCGTGCTCCAGGTCGATGCCGGCGGGCAGTCCGGCGGCGACGCGGGCGAGCAGTCCGCCGGGGGCGGCGTAGTATTTTTCCGAGGACACGTAGATGCCGTCGGTGTCGGCCTCGAGCACGACGCAGCCCTCGGCCGCGAAGGCGTCGACCAGGCCGTGCAGCAGTTCGCGGCCGCGCCTAGTCACTTCCGCCGCGAGCGCTCCGTCCCCGAAGCGCGCCCCGGCGAAGCCGAGGTAGCCGTAAAAGGAGTTTATGAGGATCTTGAAGCTGGCCTGCCGGGCGGCGGCCTCGGCGCGCTCCCCGGGATCGTCGGCGGAACGGGCGAGCTGCTTGTAGCGCAGCCGGTAGGCGCGCAGCTCGCGTAACAGGGGGATGAATACGCCGAGCGAGTCGCCGGCCGGTCCGCGTCCGAGCATGAGCAGCAGGCTGGGGTAGAGCGAGGCGACGTCGAAGTGCAGCACATGGTGGAACACCCCCTCGCGAAACGCCCGGGTGTAGCCGCCCTCGAAAGGAGCCACGACCGGGGGCTCGGGACAGGCGTGGCGCGCGTGATAATAACTCTCCAGAAAAAGCAGGTCGATTTTGCCGGTGTTGCCCCGCAGCGCGGCCTCCTGGAGGAGGATGGGGAAGGTCCGCGCCTGCTCATAATAGGTCGGCAGCAGCAGGTCGGCCACCCCGGCCGTCTCGCGCAGATCGTCGGTCAGGTAGGCGCGGAAGCGCGCGCGGTCGGCGCGAAAGGTCTCGGCGACACGGTCGCCGGCGAGGTAGGTGCGCTCGTCTTCCTCGGTGGTGACGCCGAAGTAGGCCGCGACCTCCTTCAGGCCGTAGCCTTGGAGCTCGCGCGCGCCGACATCGTGCAGCTGCACGAGCAGATAGGTATCGAGCACGGCCCGGCCGGGCAGGTCGCAGCGGGGAAAGTCGATCCAACGTTCGGCGACCTTCATCCGGCTGGCCCGAAAACGGGCCGGCTGGCCGAAGCGCCCCCACGCGCAAGGCACTTTGTGGCGTTTGGCCCGGCGACGAAGGTAATCGAGGTCGAATTTGAACAGGTTGTGTCCCTCCACCGTGTCGGGATCGAGCGCGGCCAGGCGGGCGTTGAAGCGTTCGAGCAGGCTGCGTTCGGCGGCGTCCGTCTCCTCCTCCAGCTCGAGCAGTTCCACCCGGCCGGCACAGCGCAGGCCGATGGCCAGCACCCGATCACCGGCGCGCGAGGCGTCGGAAAACGCGCCGTCCTCGGAGGAGGTTTCGATGTCGAGCTGGCAGCGGCGCAACTGGGCAAAGGGCAGGTCGGCATAGAGCCGGCGGCGTTTTTGCAGCAGATACTGACTCTCGGCCGGTTTTACGACGTCGGGCGAACCGACGCCCGCCCGTTTGTTCTCCGCCAGCCACGCCTCAAAGGCCGGGTGATTGTCGGCGTGGACGAGATGATCGTAGATTCCCGGACCGGTCAGGGTCTCGACCTCGATGCCCGCGGTTTCGAGCGGGCGCCCGCGCGTCCAGGCGAAGGGGCGCCAAATATCGGTGGCGACCCTGCGCGCCCGGTCGGGGCCGTCGTCGAACGCAAGGTGAATCCGGCCCTGGTCGTCCGCCCAGATACCACAGAGGACGCCGGTCATGGGCGTTTAGCCGGAATCATGCAGTTGGACGGCAGAGCAGCGGGGTGGAATGGCGAGCGCATTTCGGTGCGGACCGAGCGAAGGCATACTCGGAGAGTATTTC
>CAYNUW010000275.1:0-5020 GCA_964400455.1 uncultured Akkermansia sp.
GTTTATAGATTTTGCCGTTGATCTCCATGATCTGGCCCGGTGCCTCACGGCAGCCGGCGAGCAGGCCGCCTAGGATCACACCGTCGGCCAGGGTCAGGGCTTTGACGATATCGCCTGACTTGGTGATGCCGCCGTCGGCCAAGACCTTGACCCCTTTGGTCGCGGCGGCGCGAGAGGCCACGTAGAGAGCGCTGAGTTGCGGAATGCCCACTCCGGCAACGATGCGAGTCGTGCAAATCGAGCCCGGACCTTGACCGACCTTGATGACGTTGGCTCCGCAATCCGCGAGATATTCAACGCCGGCTCCGGAGGTAACATTACCCGCGATGATCGTGAGGCCGGGATGCGCTCCACGAATCAGCTTCACGAGGTCACCCACGCCGACGGTGTGGCCGTGGGCGGTGGAGACGGCTACGGCGTCGATGTGTTCGGAAACCAAGTTGTGCACGTGTTCCAGAACACGTTCCCGATCCAAGGTGCCGTCGGGCAACCGCACGGGGGCGATGGCCGCTCCGGCAACGAGGCGAAACTCTGAGTCGCGAGCCGGTTTACGGCGAGACTTTGCCTCGCCCATGATACGGTCCACGTCGGAGAAGGTGACGAGTCCGCGCAGGCGGTCCTCGTCATCGACCACGGGAATCTTGTGGATGCCGACGTGCTCGGTGAAAAACGCGTCCGCCGCCTTGATCGGGTCTTTACCGAGCTGCTTGGAAGTCATGGTGAGCAACTCCGCCCGAGGGGTCATGGCCTGGGCGACGGTGCGGCTTTTGTAGCGATCTCGCACGGCTGAGCCGGGCAGCAAGCCCACCAACCGGCCTTCGGCATCGAGCACCGGAAAGGTGCGGAAATCGTATTTTTTCAGCTCAACCAAGGCCAGGATATCACCAATCACCTGGTCGGGGGCCACCGTGATGGGGTCTTGGATCAAGCCATGGACGTGTCGCTTCACCCGGGCGACCTCCTTCACCTGGTCTTTGGGCGGCATGTTGTAGTGAATCAGACCCAGGCCGCCGTTGAGCGCCATCGCTATCGCCATGCGGGACTCGGTGACCGTGTCCATGTCCGAGGACACCACGGGAATCGCCAATCGCAAGGCGTCCGAAAGCTGGGTCGCCGTATCGGCGTCTTTGGGCAGGATGTCCGAATAGAGGGTGGCGAGCGAAACGTCGTCGAACGTCAGCGCCACCGGCAAGTTGGCGGGGAAGAAACGGTCCGCCGTCTGATAAAAAACGGCATCTAGATCGGCGGGAGCGGTCTGGGCAACGGATTCCATAGGTTGCCGCCGAATGAGGACTCGGGTGAGCCCTCCGCGCAAATGATTTTTCCTGATACAGCGTGGATGCACCCGTTTTTTGGAATGGCCAACCACCGTTGGACGGCTTTTTGATCAACCTTTACGTTTTCTCCATGCCGCTCCTGCCGTTTACCAGCCGCCTCATCGCCGACGTTGGCATCTCTCTCGGTGACGAGGGAAAAGGCCGCCTCATCCCCGAGGTTGTGCACGAACTTCGTTCCTCGCCAAATCCGGTCGGCATGGTGCTGAAGGTAAATGGTGGGGCGAATTCCGGCCACACCGCGGCGGGCATCAAACTCAATCTTCTGCCGTCGGGAGTGGTCGAAAAAGAGATCCCGTTTTTGGCCATTGGGTCGGGTGTGGTCGCCGATCCCCGCAAAGCTTGGTGGGAGGCGCAGCCCTTGGAACACAAGGGTTACCAGGTGCTAAACCGGCTAGTGATCGATGAGCGCACCTTGGTCTCCGACCTGACGCATCGGCTGCTTGATCTGGCGTGGGAGGATTATCGCGTGCATGTTCTGGCGGAGGAGCCGCGGGGCTCCACCGGTCGTGGCATAACCCCGGCCTATCAGGACGAGGTGGGGCAGTGGCAGATAACCTACGCCGACTTTCTCGGTGATCGCTCCGATTTCGCCCGTAAGCTCGCACACCGCGCCGACCGTGCCTTGCGCACCATCCGTCACGTTTGTCAGGTGCCGGCTGACCGTTTCGACGCCTTTTTTGATAAATTGGGCCAGGCGGAGTTGCGTGCGAATGCCGAGGCCTTGGAGCTCGGGCTCTTTAGCGCAGCCGAGTTCGATTTTACGGTGTTTCGCGGGTCGGAGCCCTTTACGATCAACTTGGAGCGCTTGACGGAAACTTACTGGCAGGCCGGGCGTCGCCTGGCCGCGAACATCGGCGAAGTCCGCGAGTTGGTTTTAGCCGAATTGCGCGCCAGCCGCACAGTGATTGGGGAATTCGGTCAAGCTTACTGGCTCGATAAGCGGCATGGATTTTCCCCCAACGTCACCGCCTCGCATACTTTTACCCCGGAGTTTTTCGAAAGTGCGGGCATCCCGGTGCAGACCATTCACACGTTCGGGGTTGCCAAGGCTTATGACACCAAAGTCGGCACGCACGTCTTTCTGACCGAGATGGACGCCAGCCACCCGCTGTCTATCCTTCTTAAGCGACTGGAGTTTGGCACCTCCACCGGACGCCAACGCATGGTGGGCTGGTATGATGCGGTTGAAAAGGGCGATGCCCTTCGTTATGGAGGTTTTCAAGATGTGATGATCAACAAACTCGACGCGCTCACCCATCGGGGCGACTGGAGTGGCGAGTTATTGATCTGCACCTGCTATGAGGACAGCGATGGAAAGCGCTATCATCACGTGCCGCGCAACGATGCCGTGAGAAAAAAGTTGAGGCCGGTTTACGAAGCTTACCCGGGCTGGTCCGAAGATATTACCGCGGTGCGTCGCTTTGAAGATCTGCCGCTTAACGCCCGCCGTTACGTGGGGGCCATGGTGCGTTCCATGCTGGCCGTCGCTTATCACGGTGAACGCTGGCCGCATGAAAGCCGTCTGCCGAATCTACGCTACCTCGGCGTGGGGCCGGAACCCTCCCAGATCATCAAGGACATCCCGCCCGTGGCGGAACTGGTTCGTCTTTGATCGCTCCGTTTTAACCCCCCGAGAGCCTGAATCCGAACGGCGGCAGGATTGAGGACTTGCCACCCGGCACCTCGAACTCCTTTTATGCCCCTTTTTCCGCTCATTTTCCCTCTTCCGGCGAACTTCTTCGCCAAAGCTTATTTTTCACACCCATGAAGTCCACCCTCCCGCCGCCCGCGTCCACCACCGCCGAAGCCCCCCGCGTCATCAACGGGGCCGACACCGTCGTCGAGTGCCTCGTTCGCGAGGGCGTGGATGTTATCTTCGCTTATCCGGGCGGAGCCTCCCAGGAACTTCACCAGGCTTTTGCGCGTCGCAGCGATGTCCGCGTCATCCTGCCGCGTCACGAGCAAGGGGGCGTTTTCGCCGCCGAAGCGTATTCGCGCGCCTCCGGGAAGGTAGGCGTTTGTATGGCCACCTCTGGTCCCGGTGCGACCAACTTGGTTTCGGGCATCGCGGACGCCTTCATGGATTCCACGCCGTTGATTTGTATCACCGGCCAAGTGTATTCGAAGTTCATCGGGAAGTCGGCGTTTCAGGAGACCGATTTTTTCGGCATGACGCTGCCGATTGTGAAGCACAGCTACCTGGTGCTCGATGCGGCCGACCTACCCCGGATCTTCAAAGAGGCCTTTTACCTGGCCCGTTCCGGGCGTCCGGGACCGGTCATCATTGATATTCCGAAGGACGTTCAACAGGCAAAGCTGATCCCCGAATTTCCCGCCACGATCGAGTTTGCGAATCGAAGCCTGACCGAGTTCCCCCACGCAACCGACCAGCAGCTGCAGGAAATCCTGGGCCTCATTGCCAAGGCCCGTCGGCCAATCCTCTACACGGGCGGCGGAATCATCTCTGCGGAGGCGACCGATGCGCTCCGCCGTTTTGCTTTGGCGGTGAATGTGCCCGTGGCCACCACCCTGATGGGTGTCGGAGCCTTCCCCGAGAACCATCCACTCTCGTTGCGTTGGTTCGGCATGCACGGTTCCGCCTTTGGTAACTGGGCGGTCGATCAGTCCGATTTACTCCTCTGCCTGGGGGCTCGTTTTGATGATCGTATCACGGGTGACGTCAACAAATTCGCCACCGGGGCCACCATCGTCCACATCGACATCGACGCCTCTGAGCACAACAAAAACAAGCGGGTTCAGTTTGCGGTCGCTTCGGACATCAAGTTCGCGCTCGAACGCCTGAATGCGTTGATCGCCGAGACTGGTTTCACGCCTCCCGATACCAAAGCTTGGCACACTCAATGCGCCGCTTGGAAACGCGACTACCCCTTCGCGTATGAGGAGAGTCGACATATCGTCCCGCAGGAAGCGGTTGCGCTGCTGCATGAACTCACCAAGGGCGAAGCCATCATCACCACGGGGGTCGGACAGCACCAGATGTGGGCGGCTCAATTCTACCCGTTCAATGAGCCCCGACGCTACATCAGTTCCCTGGGCCTCGGGGCCATGGGCTTTGGCTACCCGGCCGCCATGGGAGCCAAGGTCGCTTGTCCGGACAAACAGGTCATCGATATCGACGGTGACGGTTCTTGGGTGATGAACGTGCAGGAGCTCGCCACCTGCCACATCGAGAAAATCGCCGCCAAGGCCATGATTCTCAATAACCAGCACCTGGGAATGGTGGTGCAGTGGGAGGACCGGTTTTACAATAGCGTGCGTGGCAACACCATCCTTGGCGACAAGTCCAACGTGGGTTCCCCGGACAATCCGGCTGGAATTTACCCTGACTTCGTCAAGATTGCCGAAGGTTTTGGCGTCAAAGCTCGCCGGGTGTTGAAAAAGAGCGAATTACGTGAGGCCATCCAAGAGATGCTCGACCATGACGGTCCCTATGTGCTCGACGTCATCGTGCCCTATACCGAACACGTTCTTCCCATGATTCCAGCGGGTAAGACCGTGAAGGACATGATCCTGAAATAACTTCTTCCCCGCCCCAACGCTCGCTCCGCGCCATGTCGGCGCAACTTCTTACCCACGTTCAATCATGATCTCTTGGATCCAACGCACCTTCCAGCAGCATATGAAATGGCTCTTCGGCCTGTTGCTGGTCGTGGTTATCATAT
>CAYNUW010000276.1:0-4989 GCA_964400455.1 uncultured Akkermansia sp.
ACCGCGCCCACATCCTCGAGGGCTACATCGTCGCCCTCGATAACCTCGACGACTTCGTCAAAATCATCCGCGCCTCCTCCAATCGCGAAGAGGCCAAGCAGCGCCTGCTCGCGAAGTATCCGCTCTCTGAACGCCAGGTGGACGCCATTCTCGAACTCCGCCTCTACCAGCTCACCGGCCTGGAGCGCGGCAAGATCGAGGCCGAATACCTCGAACTCCAGACCCTCATCGCCTCGCTCAAGGAGATCCTCGAGAACGACTGGCGCCTGCGCGAGGTGATCAAAACCGAACTGCTCGCGCTGAAGGAAAAATTCGGCGACCAGCGCAAGACCCAGATCGTCGGCGCGCTCGGCGAATTCCGCATGGAGGACGTCATCCCCAACGAGGGCTGCGTCATCACCATCTCCCACGCCGGCTTCATCAAGCGCACCCCCGTCGCCGACTACCGCTCCCAGCGCCGCGGCGGCAAGGGCGTCATCGGCGCCGAGACCTACGAGGACGACTTCGTCGAGCACCTCTTCACCGCCTCCACCCACGACACCATCCTCTTCGTCACCAGCCACGGCCAGTGCTTCGCCCGCAAGGTCTACGAAATCCCCGAAGGCGTGCGCACCGCCAAGGGCAAGTCGGTCAAATCCTTCCTCGCCCTCGACGAGGGCGAAAAGATCGCCAGCACCATCTGCTTCCCCGACTTCGCCGAGGATCGCTACCTCGTCATGGCCACCCGCGCCGGCGTGATCAAAAAGACCGCCCTCGCCGCCTACACCAACGCCACCCGCGCCGACGGCCTCATCGGCATCAACCTCGACGAAAAAGACTCCGTCATCGGCTGCATCCTCACCACCGGCGACAGCGAGATCATGCTCGTCTCCCACCAGGGCCTCGCCGTCCGCCTGCGCGAGAAAGACCCCGAGACCGGCGAGATCCTCTTCCGCGACACCGGCCGCGCCACCGGCGGCGTCACCGGCATGAGGTTCAAGCTGGAGAGCGACCACCTCGACGTCATCGAGCTGGTCGACCACACCTCGAAATTCCTCGTCGCCTCCGAGGCCGGCCTCGGCGTGCGCACCCGCTTCGAGGACTACCGCCTCATCAACCGCGGCGGCACGGGAGTCTGGGCCATCGACCTGCCCGAGGACGGCTCGGTCAACCTCGCCGGCGCCCTCAGCGTCAAAGACACCGACGAGATCATGCTCCTCACCGCCAAGGGCCAGAGCGTGCGCACCCGCGTCGCCGACATCCGCGAGGTCAACCGCGGCGGCAAGGGCGTGAAACTCCTCACCCTCGCCGAAGGCGACAAACTCCTTAGCATCGCCAAGGTCGTCGAAACCGAGGAGCAACAGGCCGCCGCCGAGGCCGCCGCCGAAACTGCACCGCCGCCGCCCGCAGCTCCGGAAGCTCCGGCCCAGTGATCGTGAATGGTTAGCTGCTCCCGAGCTGTGCCAGCTCGCACCACCCGCAGGGGGCGGCGAGCTGGCTTATTCGGAGATCTTCAGGCGGAGAAAATAGCTCGGCTGATTTTCTTCCATCAGCAGGACGGCGGCCACCATCTCGGACAAACCGTTTCCGTCCACGTCCGAGTCGATCAAGACCGGAGTGAGCTCGAGGGAGGACCAGCGTGCGAGGTCGTGAGAGACTTCGTAGGTGTAGGTCAGATGGGCGTTTTTGCGTCGCCGGTGGCTCAGCACGACATGGCGTTGGCCATCGATCCTCGTAAGCTCGAGCTGCGGGCGATGCTCTTGGCCACTAGGTGCCGTGGGTGCCGAGACGAGGCCGTATTCGAGCAGGTTGGGCAGCCCGTCACCATCGGGGTCGGCGGCGGGCAAGGCGGCGTTTCCTTCCAGCCCAGCCGCCGTAATCCAACCGAGAAAGTCCTCGGGTGTGGATGGCGGGGCGGTGAGGAGAAGCGTATGCTTGGCACCCGCCCAGGCGCCTTGAACGTTGTCGGCCACCCGCACGGGTATGCGTTGATCGACCAGGGTGCCGTCACCGAGCTGACCGCGATCATTTTTTCCCATCGCCCAAAGTGAGCCGTCCTTTTTGATAAAGACGCTGTGCATGTTGCTGGTGGCGACATCCGCGACGTCGGTGGCGATCAGAGACGGGTAAGGGCCTCGCACCGTGACACCCAATCCGAGCTGACCGTGGGTATTGTCTCCCATGCCCCAGAGTGATCCATCCGCCTTGATAAACAGGGAGTGGAACCTGTCGGCGGCGATGCTTACGACCTCGGTTGCCAGGGTGGTTGGCCGGCCGATGATACTCTCGCGACCGCTGAGTAGCTGGTTGGAGGTGTTTGCTCCCAGGCCCTGGAGGGTGCCGTCGGTTCGCAGTATCAGGGTGTGGCCGGTGCCGGCGCGGACCTGTGCGACACCGTCCGTCACCAGCGTAAACGGCTTTGGCCACGGATAGGCTACGATGCCTAAGTGGCCGACGCTGCTCATGCCTGACGCCCACAGGGAGAGGTCGGATTTTACTACGAAGGCGCCACTGGAAAAGCAGGTGGCATCGTAGACTTCGGTCATGAGCTGGCGCAGTCGGTTTGGGTCGGTTACGGGGTTTTCACCGACGCTGTTGGCGTAACTGCCGATCGACCAGAGCGAGCCGTCGGTGCGAAGCGAGAAGAGTGCAGAGGGGGACGTAAGGACCGTTTGGGTGCCTTGCGCGAGAGTGATGGGTGTGGCCAGGGCGTTGAGGATGCGCCCCGAGCCCCGCCACTGGTGATGGATGTCGGTATAAGCCGAATAGGTCTGTCCGGCGGCGGCAGTGAGCACGTTTTCGGCGATCAGGCTAAGGGCTGGTTGGTCTAGGTAGGGAGTGGCTCCGGCTAATTGGCCGTCGGCATTGTCGCCACAACCGAGCAGACGCCCCGGCGACAAGCGACGGGTCACCCAGGCCGTTGGGCTGTCCACGTGCTGCCGGCCGTTAGAAATACGCACCCAGTAAGGATGTCGTCCGAAAGGAGTTGGCGTGACGAGCAGCGGGCCGTTGCCCCCGGCGATGGGGGCGGAGCTGTCGCCGCTTGGGCCGCTATACCATTGGTAAAAGATCAGGTCGCCTTCACCCCGTGCCGACAGAGTGGCTAGCCCGGCTTTCGTCGCCGGACTGGAGCGGGGTGCGTGGGTCAGGGTCGGGGCTCGGTCAACGACTCGAAAAGCGCGCTCCGCCGTTGCTGGCAGATACACGGCGGTGCCGGCTTGGCTCGCGCGCACGCTCACGATGCCGATTTCACCGGTCAGGTGGACGGTGACGCCATCCGCCGCCAACGCAGCCGGGCCGCTCACGATGCTGAAAGTGATGGGTAGATTTGCGCTGGACGACGCCTCCAGCGTGAAAGATGCGGCATTGGTGGCGCGTCCGGGTGGAGCGGCAAACTCGATCCTTTGCGGCTGTTTTTTTACGAAGAGCAGGTGAGATTTTCCGGCCGCTACCGACGCCACGTTCTCAGCTATACGCGAGGGGATGTAGTATCGATGGTAGAAGGAGTTTATGGACGCATCGTTTTGATCCAGCAGATCGTAATCGTTGTTGCCCATGCCCCAGAGGCTACCGTCGGCCTTGATGAAGTAACTTCGACCAGAATAATAATCTGCGCTTGCGGCCAAGCCGATGACGTCGGTCGCGATAAACACGGGTGAGCGGCGCAGGTCGGACGTGCCATCGCCTAACTGGCCGAAGTGGTTTATTCCGCAGGCCCATAAGCTCCGATCCGTTTTGATGAAGATCGTAGACAAGGCGCCGGCCGCCACCGAAGCCACCTCGGTGGCAATCATCACTGGCGAATGGCGCTCCGTTATCGTGCCATCGCCGAGTTGGCCATATTCATTGTAACCAGTCGCCCAGAGGGTGTTGTCATTTTTGATGATGCAGGTATGTAAGAAGCCGGCGGAAACAGCCTTAACCTCGGTCATAATCATTGCCGGGGCGGCCCGGGGCAGCGTATCGCCAAGGCCAAGTCGCCCGTTATAATTACCCCCCAAGCCCCATAACGAATCATCGTGCTTTATGAAGAGCAGGTGACCACCGCTCGCGGAAAAGGACTTTACGCCGTCGGCCACTCGAAAGGGGACTGGATTTCGGTCGACCATGATTTGACCAAACTGATCGGCCGTGCCGTTGCCGACCGCCCAAAGGGAGCCGTCGTTTTTTAAGTAAACGCTCCATAAATCCCGAGCCTGAGCGGTCTGCACGTTGGTAGCGACGATGATCGGCGTGGAGTTGGTGACGGCGGCAGCCTCGCCGAGCTGGCCATAAAGACTGTCTCCACTGCCCCACAAGGTGCCATCGGCTGTTAGGAACAGGGAGTGACTCGACCCCGCCGAAACTTCGACGGCGTTGATCGATACACGAACCGGATCCTCGCGGTTTGTCTGGGTGCCGTCAGCGAGTTGACCATTCTTATTGTAACCCAACGCCCACACCTCGGGCCAGTCTGCCCGAGCGACCACCGCGGTCATAAGGAGCCACATCAGCAGAGTTCGACTTATTGAGCGGACAAGGGGCATGTCTTGATGGTCCACCTTTCTCCGATGCTTAATTTACGCAAGGTAATTGCCTAAGTGCTCGGTGAGTAGTGTTTAGGTTAATACCCAGTCGCCGCGCGGCTTGTTTCGAGCCGGCCGGTTTTATTCAGAGCGCACCAAGTTATACCAAACACCCTAGGCTTTCAGACTTTAACCACAGACTGCACGGATGGGCACGGATCAATACAAAGTCCTTTTCATCCGTGTTATCTGTGATATCTGTGGTCGAAAAATTAGGCTGATAGAAAGTCTAAATTCCTAAGGCGATTGGTATTACATTCCTGGCGCTGGCGCGGTTTTGCGCGATTCCGGCGCGACAAGTGCGCTGAGGCCGGCCGAGGTGCGCGTTTTCCAAAATGAATCCGCCTCGGATCGTGCCCGTTTTCTCCGGCGGCCTCGACTCCGCCGTGTTGCTGCACCACCTGCTGGCGGAGGGGCATGAGGTCCTCGCCCTCTCCGTGCATTA
>CAYNUW010000277.1:0-4966 GCA_964400455.1 uncultured Akkermansia sp.
GGTAGGCGATCCGGGCGTCGGACCGTCGAGTTAACACCGCGTGCCCGATCGCGTGCATCAGGTGGGTTTTCCCCAAGCCGGTATCCCCGTAAAGAAACAGGGGGTTATAGGACTGACCAGGCGCATCCGACACCGCTCGGGCGGCGGCGGCGGCCATCTGATTGTTGGAACCCACCACGAAGTTCTCGAAAGTATTCCGGGGAGCCAATCCAGGCACTCGCGCAGAACGGTCTTCGGTCAGCTTTACCGTCCGGCGAGCGGGGCTCGACGGTGCGGACCGAGTAGATGCCGCCGCCTCACGCAGCGCACCCGGGCTCGGAGGGGGAAACGGCGCGACCGATTCGGTTTTCTTTAAAACTACCTTCACCTCATGACCCGCCGTCAATCGCAGCCTTTGGACAATAAGATCCAGATAATTGTCATTTATCCAGATAATTGCGAAATCATTCGGCACCCCGAGCACAAGACGATCAGGGGCGGCCTCCAAACAGACCACCGGTTCAAACCATAGCGTAAAAACGTCCTCCGGGAAAAGATCACGAAGGTCCCGCTTGGCGGAGGCCCAGAGATCGGTGGAAGTGGAGGCGGCGACAGGCATGGAATCGGTTGCTAGGATGGGGCGGTTATTAGTTTATTCACAACCAAGACGCGAACGCACTTCTTCAGCCTGCACACGGTTCCGAATGACTCTTTGCTGGATGGCTAAAAAAGGGGGGAAGGCGGCGCACCTTTATTGGGCACGAGCACAATTTACATAAAGCTTTGCAGCTTAAGTGTCTAAAATCTGTAACGCTGACTAACAAAAACTCTTCGGAAGTGCTGGGGTGGAGAAAGAACATTCCCGACAGCTGGTTGAGCTGGAGGAAGTGCCATAACGAAGCGCCGGGCGCGGGGTATCAAGCGGAAGTTTCCAACAAGTTATTCACCGATTTTTGGCGCATAACTTTTCCGGTTTTTTTTCGTTGCCAGAAACACCAGATCGCCAAGGCGCATGTTTCACCTCTGAAACGTGCGTAACAGAATCGTCACTACGATCCAACCGGGGTGGCCTCCGGTGCGGGCCGCGTCGGAGAGCGGCGCACGGGGGGCGTGACGACGGGTTCGACCACCACCTTGTTCTCGCCGGCGTCACTCCCGGACGGCGAGGCGGTCGGCTCGGTCCCGGCCGCATCGAGTCGCGTCTGGAGAGCGCGCAAGCGCGCGGTGAGTTCGGCTTCCTTGGCCCGGCGCTCGTCGGTGTTGAGCAGGGAGAAATTGGCCGCATCGCGCACGATGTTAGCCGGGAGCATGAGCAATCGATTCAAGACGCCCTGGTCCTTGAGCGAGCTCAAATACAGGGCCGTGAGCTCATGTGAAAGGGCGAGGGACTCTCCGGCCAGCCCCTGCACGACCTGAACCTGACGCCCCAACACTTCGTTGCGCTGCATCTCACCACCCAGAACTTCGGAGACCTGGGAGGCGATGTCGGCCGCGTAACGATCCAGGGACTCGCGAGTGAGGTTTTGATCGGAGGCGATGCGGCCGAGGATGGGCTGGATGCGATCCGCCAGCCGGGTGGAGACCTTGTCGATCTGAGCGTTTTGCTGTTGCTCGGCTTCCTCCGGGGTTTTCGGAAGCGGACTGTGCGGATGGAGGCGCGTGGCGATAGCCTCGACCAAACGGGCGGTCTCCGCGTCTTGTGCGGCGCGCGCCTCGGCCTCGGTGGCAAACAGTCCACCTTGGCCGGCGGCGAGGGCGTCTTTGAGCAGCTGGTTGACGGCGGCGATCTCCTGGCGGGTCTCCGCTGCGTTTCGTTCCAGATCGGCGGCGTGGGCGGCCCGCAGCTCCGCCATCGCGCGCTCCTGCGCCGGAAGCACCTTCGCGTTCATGTAGTAGGCGTAACCGACCAAAAGGCCGCCGACGACGGCGGCCGTGAGCAGAATGCCCGGGGCTTGTTCTTTAAGAGTGGCCATGACCCTCTCCTAGCACACTCGGCGGTAAAAACGGACACGAAAAAAGGCGAGGGTCGCGAAACCCTCGCCCATCACCGGCGCCGAGCAGGCGAAAACCTCAGAACTCGGCGCGCAGGCCCACGTAGTAGTTGCGGCCGTTGGCGGGGTCGATGCCGTTGGCCCGCACACGACTGAAATACTCCTCGTCGAGGGCGTTGTTCATCCCGGCTAAGAGCCAGAGTTCAGCCTCACGGCCGGCCAAGGCCCCCGTCCAGACGCGGGCTTCGGCCGTGAGGTCGAGCACGGTGTAGGCAGGGATGCGCCAATCCTGCGTGGCCGTCACGGTGTTGGCGTCATCCGCCCAGTGGTCGGAAAGGTGGGTGAAGAGGGCCGCCACTTTCCAAACCGCCTCCCTTTGCACGATCACGCCCATGCGCACCATGGTCTCCGGGGCGTATTGCGGCGTCCGGCCCTCGAGCGGACCGTCGACAAACTCGGCGTCCAGGTGTTGATAAGCTGAATACAAGGTTACGGAGAAATCCGACGGACCAGCGACCAGGTCGTGCACGTCGATCTCACCCGAAAGGCTCAGGCCACGGTTTTCGGAATGTCCCACGTTTTGAATGTTCGACCCGACCCGACCGAAACGTTTGTCATAGTCGATGTGAAACAAGCTACCGTCGAACGAAGCCCAGCTCGCGGGACGGCCGCGATAACCGACCTCGCTGTTGACCACCCGGCCCGCGTCTAGATTCGCGCTCACGGTATCGGCGCCTCCCGTCGGGAAAGCATCACCGTAGGTCGGCGGCTTATAGGCGGAGGAGACATTGGCGTAGAACTCGGTCTTTGGCGTGAAACCATAGGTCGCGGCAAGGCCACCGAGCGGAACGAGTTCCGAACGATCCGCGCGAATCAGCGCGGCGATGGGTTTCGAAACGTTTACGCGCTCGTGCATCGTCTGCTCGTTGTATTCGAGGCGGAATGCGGGAGTGATGGTGAAACGGTCGAAACGGAAAAGGTTTTCGGCAAACACCGCCCCGATTCTCGAGGTGCGTAGCGCGTTGAAACGAAGGTTTGGACCGCGGTCGGACACGAGATCGTTGGCGCTGGTGCGCTCCGTGAAGATGGGCGAGCGAACATCCATCGCGGTGATGCCGACGGTGAGACTGGACGTGTCGTCGCCCAAGTCATAATCGAGCCGCAGTCGGCTGTCGCCGGCGACCGTGTCGTAGGTATGCTGATTGATGTCCAACTGATTGCCCGTTACGGTGCCAAAACCCTGGCCCGTCTGCCGCTTGCTGTAGCGCACAACCTGGGAACCCCATACCTGGCTATGCCAGAGGTAGTCCGCGCCAACCCGTTCATAAGACGCGGAGCCAAACACGCGATCGAGACGCACCCGGTCGTGATCCAGCAGGTTCCCTTCGCGATCACCGACATAATCGGCGATGCCTCGTCCACCGGGCTCGCCGTGATCGGCCTGGTAAGACTCCACATTGATCCTCACGCGCTGTTTGGCATCCAAATCGAAAAACAAGGCTACATCGCCGCCGTTCAGCTCGAAATCGCTATTGCGGGTTCGGAAGGAGTCGCCCGAACGATGGTCAAAGCTGGCCAGGTAACCAAATGACTCGTCTCCACCTTCGAGGGTGTTGAACGTGGAATAAAGGTTGTCGCTGCCCACGACGTGCTGGGTATTCGCGCTCCACGCCCGGGAACGATCCGGCACGTGGGTGATGTAATTCAGGGCACCGGAGGGTTGGGATCCATAAAGGAGAGCGGCTCCCCCGGAGACGAATTCCAATCGGTCAAGCGCCTCGAATGGCGGCGCAAAGTAGACCGTTGAGTAACCGAGCGGATCCAGCACGAAAGGCAGCCCGTCCTTCAGCACCATCAGATTCTGTGACTCGTGAGGATCACCGATGCCGCGATAACTCAGCGATAGCAGTGAAGAGTTGCTCAACTCGCTGGTAAGCAAACCAGGAGTCTTGGCAAAGGCCTGACGGTAGTTATCCGTCTGGATCTGCGGCATCGCGTCGAAATCGACCACGGAGGTTTTTTTGCCGGCATAGATCGTGGTCCCGACCACTTCCGCCATAAAGGGGCCCTGAATGGTGCGATCTCCGAAGGTTTCGCCCTCCACGACCAGGGGCGGAAGCGTGACAACCTCGCTGTTTACTTCCTCGGCGCCAACGGTCGAAACCCCGCGCATAAGTCCAAGCAGGGCAAGGATCAATTCGGCGCATCGGGCGCGGCAACGAGTCGCTCGGGGTTGTTTGGCAGAATAAGGTGTAGTCATGCGAAAACCAATACTGCGCATGAGACCCAGTCTCTATTCAAGAAAAAAGAGATGCGGTCTCACTCTCAATAATTGGAATAGATCTCATCAAATGAGGCTTTTTCGTTGCGACACCCCAACCAGCGCGCGGCAATCCCCCATTTAGCACCATGACCGCCACCACGTCCGATCTTTGCCCCTGCAACTCCGGCTTGCCGCACGACCAATGCTGCGGACCGATCCTGGCTGGAGCTCCCGCCCCGACTGCCGAAGCTTTGATGCGCTCGCGTTACAGCGCCTACGTGAAGCGTAACTATCTCCACCTGCAACGCACCTTAAGCGCTGCGCAACGGGCGGACTTCAGCGAAAAAGACGCCCGCGCCTGGGCCGAATCCTCCGAATGGCTCGGACTCGAAATCAAAGCCACCACGGGCGGCGGCGTCGACGACCAAACCGGCACGGTCGATTTTGTCGCCACCTTCCGCACCAACGGCGAAGAACGTCGCCACGTCGAAAAAGCCGAGTTCGGCCGGGAGGACGGGCGCTGGGTTTATGTCGGGCAGGTTCAAGAAAAAGCCGCACCCGTGCGACGGTCCGAACCCAAGGTAGGCCGGAACGACCCCTGCCCCTGCGGTTCGGGGAAAAAATTCAAAAAGTGTCACGGTGCCTAAACCGGGCCGAGGGCCGCGTAACCATGCGTCGCGGCCCGCCGCTCCCCAACCCAACACCCAGACCGGTGAAGTGAGCCCCGTATTTC
>CAYNUW010000278.1:0-4956 GCA_964400455.1 uncultured Akkermansia sp.
GTCGGGGCCCGGGGCCGTGTTCGTCTATGGGGGGGCCGTGGGCGTGGTGGACGCGGCCGTGGAGGGCGGGGCCGGGCACGGGCAGGGGAGGGCGGTCGCAGGCGGCTACGGGGCAGCCGGGGTGGAGGCCGGCGGTGTCGCCGAGCGGCATGAGGAGGACGCGTTCGCCGCGGAAGCCGACGACCTCGGCGAGGACCTCGAAGCCGTCGCGTTCGGAGCGGAGTTGGCAAAGCTCGCCGAGGCCGACGTTGGGTCCGTCGGATTCGATGACGAGGCCGGCGACGGCGGCGACGCGGCCGAGGCGGCGGGCGGCCGGGGTGTGGCGGACCTGGGAGCGAAGGGTGGTGACGAGGTCGGTGAGGTCGGGGGAGTTCATGCGCCGAGGAGTTCCTCCCGGAGGGAGTCGAGTTTGGCGGAGGCGCGGGCGTCGGTGACGCCGAAGCGGGAGCGGACGAGGCAGTCGCCGGGGGCGAGGGTGTCGTCGATGGTGACCTTGAGTTCGGGGAAGTGGACGCGCCAGGCGGGCAGGAGGCGGTCGAGGACGGCGGCGTCGCGGGGTCCGACGACGAGTTCCAGGCCCTGGCGTTCGGGGTAGAGTTGGTCGAGGGCTTCGCGGCAGAGTTTTTCGACGAGTTCGGGCGGGGGGACGAAGCCGGAGAGGAGGCGCTGGCCGAGTTCGACGGCGAGGGCGGGGAGGGCGGAGCGGACTTGGGCGACGAGTTCGTCGTGGGCGGCGGAGAGGCGGCGGATGAGACCGGCGTGCAGTTCCTGGAGTTCGGAGCGGAGTTCGACGATCTGTTGGTTGGTGAAGGCGCGGGCGGCGTCGCCGCCCTCGCGCTGGCCGGCGGCGCGGGCGGCGGCGAGGTCGGCGTCGGTGTAGAGTCGGGGGGCGTCCGCGGTGCGGACGGCGAGCAGGGGCCGGTCGAAGGCGACGATGTGGTGGTGGACGGCCATGGCGGGGCGGGTCAGCCGACCATGGCGCCCTCGCCGTCGCCGAGGGAAATGGAGCCCTCTTCCTCCAGGCGGCGGACGACCTGGATGATGGCGTCCTGGGCGACCTCGACGTCCTTGAGGCGGACGGGGCCGAGCATGCCGATTTCGTCGCGGAGGGCCTCGGCGGCGCGTTTGGAGAGGGCGGCGTAGATGTTTTCGCGCAAGATTTCGGTGGCGGACTTCATCGCGACGGCCAGATGAGACGAATCGACCTCGCGGAGAACGCGTTGGAGGTCGGAGGCGGAAAGCCGGCGAATATCGTCGAAGCTGAACATTTTCCGCCGCACGGCGGAGCCGAGCACCGGGTTGCGCTCCTCGATGCGGCCGAGGAGGTTTTTGGAGGATTCCTTGTCGAGGGAGTTGAGGAGGTCGGCGACGGCGCGCACGCCGCCGCTGGTCTGGTAATTCTGGCCGGCTTTGCCGGTGACGTGGCGGGAGAGGTTGCGGACGAGGCGGGCGACGAGGTCGCGCGGGGTGCTCTCGATGGTGCCGAGGCGTTCGGCGACGTCCTCGCGGTGTTCGAGGGGAAGGAGGTTGAAGACCTCGGCGGCCTTCGCGGCGCCGAGGTGGGAGAGGAGGTAGGCGATGGTCTGGGGTTGTTCGTCCTTGAGGAGGTTGAAGATCTGGCGGCCGTCCATTTCGGCGATGTCGGCCATGAGGGTGGTGGTGGTGGCGTTGGCGGCGGGTTCGGCGCCGACGCGGTTGAGGAGGAGGGCGGTTTTGTATTCGCCGCGCACGAGTTCGAGGGTGCGGCGTGCGTAGTCGAGGCCGCCGAGGGTGTAGCCGACGCTGTCGCCGATGACGGGGGAGAACTCCTCGAGGGCGGCCTGGCGGAGGGGTTCGGTGACGACGGTAATCTGGCCCATTTCGCGGCAGAGGGCCTCGATCTCGGGGTCGGCGAGGTGGCGCATGACCTCGGCGGCGGAGTCGGGGCCGATGACGATGAGGAAGACGGCGAGTTTCTGCACTCGGTTGAGTTTGGCGTAGTCGAGTTCGGCCATGGCGGGGAGCGTCGGGCGACGGCGGGAAGGCGATCAGTTTTTGGCGCCGATCCAGTCGCGGAGGGCGGTGCCGACGTGGGTGGGTTTCTGGCGAATGAGCTCGTTGAGGAGCTCGGGGGTGAGGGCGTTGGAGGCCTGGGCGCGGGTGCCGGAGCGGGCGGCGGCGGCCTGGTCGAGCAGTTCGACCGGGACCGGTTCCGGGCGTTGGGTCCGGAGCATGCGGTAGAAGAGGAAGAAGGCGATCAGGGCGACGGCGACGGCGACGTAGCGGGAGGCGGTCTGGATCCAGCCTTGGACGCGGGTTTCCGTGACGAGGGCCTCGATGCGTTGGTCGACCTCGGCGGGTTGGAAGGGCATTTCCTGGAGGCTGACGAGGTCCTCGATGTTCTGGCCGGCGGCGAGTTTGAGGCCGAGGGCGTTGAGGACCACGCGGCGGAGGGCGAAGAGTTCGGTGGTGGAGCGGGGGGTGACGGTGCCGTCCTCGGCGGGCGGGCGGGCGGCGATGAAGACGGCGGCGGTGAGGGATTTGATGCCGCCGGGGTTGCGGCGGATGCTGGAGGTGGAGCGGTTGATCTCGAAGGTGGTGCTCTGGTTTTTGCGGTTTTGGGCGTTGGTTACGCTGCCGCGGTCGGTGTCGCCGGCGTTTTCGGCGGGGGCGCCGGGGGTGTTGGCGGCGACGCCGGTGAGGCCGCCGCGGCGTTGTTCGGTGCTGGTGTTGGAGTCTTCGGTGTTGGTCTGGACGCGGACGACGGCGCCGTCGGGGTCGTAGCGTTCCTCGGTGAGGATGGCGGCGTCGTTATCGATCTCGGCGGAGACGCGGACGATGGCCTGTCCGGCACCGAGAACGGGCAGGAGCATGGACTCGACCTTTTTGGCGAAGTAGTCCTCCACCTGCTGGCGGTAGCGAATGAGGCTGGTGGCGGAGCCGAGGAGGGGATCCTCCTTTAGGTCGGCGGAGAGGACGCGGCCGCGCTGGTCCACGACGGCGACGGCGTCCGGGAGGAGGCCTTGGACGGCGTTGGCGACGAGGTGTCGGATGGAGTTGACGGCCTCGGGTTCGAGGCGGTTGCGGACCTCGACGAAGACGGAGGCGGTGGGTTTGACGCCTTGGTCGGTGAGGAGGAGGCGGTTCTCGGGCTGCACGATCATGACGCGGGCGGAGGCGACGCCGTCGAGCTGGCCGATGGTGCGGGCGAGTTCGCCTTGGATGGCGCGGTTGTAGTTGGTGCGCTGGACGAAGTCGGAGAGGCCGAACTGGCCCTTGTCGAAGATCTCGAAGCCGACGCCGTCGCCGCCGGGCAGGCCCTTGCCGGCGAGGTCCATCCGGAGGCGGTGGACCTGGTCGGCGGGCACGTAGATGGAGCCTCCGCCGGTGCCGACGCGGTGGGGGATGCCCTGAGATTGGAGGGCGCTGACGATGGCGGAGGTGTCCTTCTCCGAGAGGCGGCCGTAGAGCAGTTGGTAGTCGGGCTGTTTGGACCAGACGACGAGACCCACGACCACGAGGACGACGGCGACGAAGGAGGCGACGAGGGAGACGCGTTGGTTGATTCCGAGCTGGCGCCAGAGGTCGAGCAGGGATTGGGCGAAGGGTTTCATGAAGGTGGGTCAGGGAAAAGGCAGGCGTGGGCGGACGAATCAGACGGGCATGCGCATGAGTTCCTGGTAGGATTCCACGACCTTGTTGCGGACCTCGACCATGAGGCCGAAGGCGAGGGAGGCCTCCTGCATGGCGATGACGCTTTGGTGGAGGTTGGGGTTGTCGCCGAGGAGAACGGAACGGGTGACGGCGCCGGCTTCGGCCTGGCGGTTCTCGACATCGGTGACGAGTTTGTCGAAGAGGTTGCCGAAGCCGGGGCCGGAGGGGCCGGCGGTGCGGGGAGCGGTGATTTCCCGGGTGGGGGCGGCGTCCCAGGCGGGGCGGAGGGCGGGGGTTTGGACCGGGAGGGTGGAACCGATGAGGGCCATGGCGGGCGGGCTTGGGCGGACGGTTGTGGTCAGCGGCCGATCTCAAGGGTCTTGAGGGCCATCTGGCGGGAGTTTTTGGCGACGGTGAGGTTGGCCTCGTAGGCGCGGGAGGCGGTGATGAGATCGACCATTTCGTAGGCGATGTTGACGTTGGGCAGGGTGACCATGCCCTGCTCGTCGGCGTCGGGGTGGCTGGGGTCTTGGATGCGCTGCCCGGGGGTGGGGTCATCGGTGACTTCGCCGATGCGGACGGAGGAGAGGGAGGCGCCTCCGAGGCCGGCGGCGGAGGAGCGGACCAACTCGCTCTCGAAGCTGACGATTTTGCGTTTAAAGGCCTGACCGTCGGGGCCGCGGGTGGTGTTGGCGTTGGCGATGTTTTGCGCGATGAAGTCGAGCCGGGTGCGCTGGGCGTTGAGGGCTCCGCTGGTGGCGGCGATTCCGGAGAGGAGGTCCATGGACGGAAGGGGGTCGAGTTGGAGGCCGGGGGTGATCAGACGGAGGCGCGGCCGGAGATGGCCATGCGGAGCTGTTTGATGTGGCGGCTGACGAGGTCGGTGAGAAATTCGTGTTCGACGCGATTCTGGCCGAGGGCGAGGAGTTCGGCTTCGAGTTCGACGCTGTTGCCATCGGCGCGCACGGAGCGAATGGTGGAATCTTCCGCAAGGGTCGGGCGAAGGGCCGAGATGGCGGCGGGGGCGGGAGCGGCGGAAGAGAGCTGGGTGCGGAGGGCGGAACGGAAGTCGGGGGCGAGATCGACGCGGCGATAGCCGGGGGTGTCGGAATTGGCGATGTTGCTGGCGATGGCTTCGTGGCGCAGGACCGAGGCGTCCAGCAGGGTGCGAGCTAGCTGGTAGTTTACGGAGTTGGCGACGGGCTGAATCATGGCGAAGAACAAAATGCAGCATCGGTGCCATGGATGTTTGTGAGTTTTTAACTTATTATATTGGAAAGTATTAAACTATATTTTATAGTGGTGTTATCTTGCGGAGAATCC
>CAYNUW010000279.1:0-4941 GCA_964400455.1 uncultured Akkermansia sp.
ACGACCACAGCTACGTCGGCTGGCTGCGCCGCGAAGGGCGCATCAACGAACGCGAGGCCCGCGAACACCCGGGTCGCAACTGCCTGCAACAAGCCCTCGGCGCCGGTCATCAATTCGTCGATCCCCAGTTTGGCGCCATCGCCCACCGCCCCGGCGATCGTTTCCTGCTTTGCTCCGACGGCGTCGTCGAAGGCCTCTGGGATCATCGCCTCGAAGACTTGCTGCGCGCCCCCGAAACCGCCCACCTCCATCTGCCCGCGGCCTCGCGTATCGTCGAGGAGGCGCTGGAAAACTCCGGCCGCGACAACCTCACCGCCCTCGTGCTCGAGTTTGGCGAGCCGCGCCCCCCCGAGCGTTCGCCCGAAACCACGGTGGACTAAGCCGCCCCCTCCCATGGCCGAACACCGCGTCTTCGTTTACGGCACCCTCAAACGCGGCCAGTCCAACCACGACCAAATGCACGGGGCCACCTTTTTGAACGCCGCCTCCACCCTGCCCGGGCACACGCTCTACGATCTCGGCGACTACCCCGGCTTGGTGCTCGATCCCGCCGCCCCTTCCGGCGTCGAGGGCGAACTTTGGCGGGTGGACGACCAACTGCTTGCCCGGCTCGACGCCTTTGAAGGCGTGGCCGAAGGCCTTTACGCCCGCGTGCCCGCCACCCTCGCCCCGCCCCACCACCAACTCGCGCCACCCGCCTGGCTGTATCTCTACCTCGGCCGGGTCTCCGCCCATCGTCATCTCGGGCCGCGCTGGCCGGCTTGAAGGCAAAAACAACCGCACCTGCGTTCAAACTTTCCCGCCTCCCTTTTCTCCATGGATTACCGCTCCCTTCCCCTGCTCGAAGAATCGATGCGCTGGTTCGGCCCCGCCGACCCGGTTCCCCTCGCCCACATCCGCCACGCCGGAGCCACCGCCGTTTTCACCTCCTTGCATCAAATCCCCTATGGAGAACTCTGGCCCCGCGCGGCGATTCGCGAACGCAAGGAACAGGTCGCCGCCGCCGGCCTGCGCTGGACCGCCGTCGAATCCGTGCCCGTGCACGAGGACATCAAGACCGGCACCGGCCCCCTGCAAACCCTCTTCGACAACTACGCCGCCACCCTCGTCAACCTCGCCGCCGAGGGGATCACCACCGTCGTTTACAACTTCATGCCGGTGCTCGATTGGGTGCGCACCGACATGCGCCACGTCCTGCCCGACGGCACCGAGAGCCTGCTCTACGACCCGGTGAAGTTTTGCGCCTTCGAACTCCACGCCCTCCGCCGCCCCGGGGCCGAGGCCGACTTCACCCCCGCGCAAATCGAGGCCGCCGGCGCCTGGTGGGCCACGCTCGACGACTCCGCCCGCGCCGCCTTCGTCAAAACCATCATCGACGTCTTCCCCGGAGTGAAATGGGGCCTCTCCCTCGACGACATCCGCGCCCGCCTCGCCGCCTACGCGCACATCGACCGCGAACAACTCTTCGCCAATCTCGGCCGCTTCCTCGCCCACGTCGCCCCCGTCGCGGAAGCCCATGGCGTTCGCCTCGCCATCCACCCCGACGACCCGCCCTTCCCCGTGCTCGGCCTGCCGCGCATCGTCTCCACCGAAGCCGACATCGCCCGCATCCTGACCCTCGCCGACACCCCGGCCAACGGCCTCTGCCTGTGCACCGGCTCCCTCGGCGCCCGCCCCGACAACGACCTCCCCGCCATCGCCCGCCGCTTCGCCGACCGCACCCACGCCGTCCACCTGCGCGCCACCAAACGCGAGCCGTCCGGCGTCTTTTTTGAAGCCGACCACCTCGACGGCGACGTCGACATGCCCGCCGTCCTGGCCGTGCTGCTCGACGAGCAGGACCGCCGCCGCGCCGCCGGCCGCGGCGACTGGCGGCTCCCCCTCCGCCCCGACCACGGCCACGTCATGATGCACGATCTCGACCACTACGTGCCCCTCACCCCCGGCTACTCCGGCATCGGCCGCATGCGCGGCCTGGCCGAGTTGCGCGGCGTCATGCACGGCCTGCGCGCCGCCCGCCGCTCCACCGCCTGACCGCCTCGCTGAGGCAACCCGGCACTCGATATTCGACAAGCGCGCCCGGACGCTGCTCTTTGGCCCCCTCTCACCATGGCAGAATCCGCTCCTCTCGATCCCTCCGCGCCCGGCCTAGAAATCCGCACCCACTACGTGCGCAGCCGAAACGTGCTCGTGGCCCGCGCGGTGTTCACCGACCTGTTCGTGGACTACTACCTCCACCTCGGCGCCCATGGCATTAAACCCGCCGAGGCCCACGACAGTCTCTTTAAACGCGCCCTCGCCGCCTTCGCCCTCCACTGCGCCTCCCGACCTTGGAACGAACTCACCGCCTGGACCATCAACCTGCAGAATCCACGGGTGAATCTCTTCCTCACCGGCGACAACGAGCTCGGCGCCGTCACCGGCCGAGTCTTCGCCGAAAATGTCAAAGAGGGGCCGCAGAATCTGTTCTACGCCGACGTGCACCGCCCCCGCCAGCCCCGCCGTCGCAGCGTGGTCGCCTTTGACGCCCCCGATCCCATCGTGGGCATGGAGGCCCTCTACTCCCAAAGCGAACAACGCCCGGTGCGCTTTTTCCAAATCGACGAAGAGGAGTTTGCCCTCGTCACCGAACATCCCGACTGCGACCGCCCCTGGTTCGAGGCCCTCACCGCCGATCAGCTCCGCAGTCTCGACACCACGGAAAACGTCAATCTTCTCGAAACCCGCGTCTGCCGCTGGCACTGCGGGTGCAACCAGGATCGCATGCTCGACGTGCTCGCACCCATGATGCGAGAGGACCCCGAGGGGCTCTTCGGCCCCGACCCCTCTCTCACCATGCAGTGCCCGCGCTGCGCCGCCCGCCACGTCGTCACTCGCGAAGCCCTCGAAGCCCGCGTCGCCCAACGCCCATGAGCGAGGCCTGGCGTAGCATCTTGCAGGGTCTGGCCGAGACCCGCGGCCTCGATCTGCTCAACCTCCTGCTCGGCATCGTCGGCGTCTGGCTCATGACCCGCCGCAGTCTCTGGGCCTTCCCGGTCGGCCTCGCCGCCGTCACCGTGCAGGGCGTGCTCTTCTGGCAGGCCACCTTTTACGCCGAGGCCAAGCTCCAAGTCTTTTTTTTCGCCTGCCTCGCCTACGGCTGGTGGCACTGGACCCGCCAGCCTGACGGCGCGGCCGAGCTGCCGGTCACCCGACTGCCTTGGCGCAACCGCCTGCTCGGCCTTGCCGCCGCCTCGGCCCTTTGCCTCGGCTGGGGAGCCTGGCAAGACTCCCACACCGACGCCCTGATGCCCTTCCGCGATGCCTTCATCGCCTCCTTCAGCGTCCTGGGCCAGATCTGGCAGGTGCGCAAACGGCTGGAAAACTGGGCCGTCTGGACCGTCGTCAACCTCACCGCCATCGCCACCTATTGGTCGGCTGAACTCGCCTTCACCGCCTTCCTCTACACGATTTACCTCGTGCTCGGCCTACTCGGCTGGCGTGCCTGGCACCAGGCCCTGGTCCTTGCCAAGCCATCGAAGGACACCCCGTGAACCCGCCCCTGCGCATCGTGCTCTACGGCCCCGAGTCCACCGGCAAATCCACTCTCGCCGAGCAACTCGCCGCCCGCTTCCAAGCCCCGTGGTCGACCGAGTATGTGCGCAGGTATTGGGATGAACACGACGGCCGCATCGGTCCCGGGGATCTCGATGCCATCGCGCGCGGCCAGGCCGCGGCAGAGGACGAAACCGCCGCCCGCGCCCGCGCCAACTCCTCCCGCCTGGTGCTCCACGACACCGACCTGCTTACCTGCACCATCTGGGATGACCTGCTCTTTCCCGGGGCCTGCCCCGAGTGGCTCCGCCCGGAAGCGGACCGCCGCGCCCGCGCCACCGATCTCTTTCTCTTTTGCGACACCGACCTGCCCTGGGCGCCCGACCCGCAGCGCTGCTTTCCCGACGAGGCCGGCCGCGCCCTCTGCCGCCGCGTTTTCCTCGAACGATTGGAGCAGACCGGGGCGCGCTGGACCCGTATCCACGGCACCGAACCCACCGCGCGCGAAGCCCTCGCCGTCAGGGCCATCCAACTCCTGCTCAACCGATGCTCAAACCGATGAACGACGAAGCCCACTCGGCCCGCTTCGGCGGCCTCGGCCGCCTGCTCGGCCGCGACTCGCTCGACCGTCTCGCCTCCGCCCACGTCTGCGTGGTCGGCGTCGGCGGCGTCGGTTCCTGGACGGTCGAGGCCCTCGCCCGCTCCGGCCTCGGCGCGCTCACCCTCATCGACCTCGACGAGGTCTGCGTCAGCAACGTCAACCGCCAGCTCCACGCCCTCGACGGCCAGATCGGTCGCCCCAAGGTGGCGGTGCTGGCCGAGCGGATACGCGCGATTCACCCCGGCTGCCGGGTGGAGGCGGTTCAGGAGTTCTTCGTCGCCTCCAACGCCGAACGCCTGCTCGCACCCGCCTACGATGTGGTCGTGGATGCCATCGACAGCGTCGCCCACAAGGCCCGCCTGCTCGCCGGCTGCGCCCACCGTCAACTGCCCGTCATCACCACCGGCGGCGCCGGAGGCAAACGCGACGGCACCCGCCTGCGCATCGGCGACCTCGGCGAATCGGGCGGCGACGACCTGCTTCGCCAGGTGCGCAAAACCCTGCGCCGCGACCACGGCTTCGCCGGCGGCGAGGGCCACCGCTACGGCATACGGGCCATTTGGAGCACCGAACCCCCGGTTTATCCGTGGGCCGACGGCACCTGCGCCGCCGCCCCCGAACCCGGCTCCTCCACCCGCCTCGATTGCGCCGCCGGCTTGGGCGCCGCCATGTGGGTCACGGCCGCCTTCGGCCTCGCCGCCGCCCAAGAAACCGTCCGGCTGCTCACGGCCCCAGCCACCGCCAAAAAATAGCCAAACTTCAAACGGAGGTCATTCGCCGCATTCCCAGGTCGATGTGACGAAAAA
>CAYNUW010000280.1:0-4914 GCA_964400455.1 uncultured Akkermansia sp.
TGCGGCTCTTGTTGGGTTGAGGTGGTGCGGGTTGTCCCGAACCCGCTGACGCGGCGGTAGCCGCGCTTTCGGGGTGTGCGGATCCGGTGGTGGTGGCGGCGGGGCCGCCGTCAGCCGATTAGGGACAAGCCGCTCCACCTTGGGTGTGGGTTGCCGGGGCGTCAGGCCTCGATGGTGTCGAGGGAGCAGCCGTCGGAGTAAGGGGTTTCGCAGTTGGGGCGGGCGACGACGCCGGCGTAGGGTTCGGGGGCGAAGGGGCGGGAGGGCTCGGTGAGCAGGTGGCGGTCGCAGACGGCGAAGAGTTCGGCGTCGGTCATGGCGCGGCGCATGTCGTGGAGGAAGGCTCCGGCGGGATCCACCGACTGGCCGACGAAGTTGAGGAACTTTTTGAGCCGGGCCACGTGGGCGCGTTCGCGGGCGGGAGCCTCCATGCCGTTCTTGACGAAACCCTCGCCGGTGGCGCGGTGGAGGTCGTGGACGTAGCGGTGCACGTCGGCGAGGGTGGGGGCGAAGACGGGGCTGCCGGCCAAGTGTTCGCGAATCTGGCGGAAGAGCCAGGGGTTGCGGATGGCGTGCCGGCCGCACATGACGCCGGCCGCGCCGGTGGCGGCGAGGATGCGGGCGGCGGCGGGGGCGCTGGTGACGTTGCCGTTGGCCATCACGGGGCAGGGGACGGAGCGCACGGCGCGGGCGATCTCGTCGTAGTGGACGTCGCCGCGATACATTTCCTTTACGGTGCGGCCGTGGACGACGAGCAGGTCCACCCGATGGCGGGCGACGGAGGCGAGCACGGCGTCGAAGTGGCGGGTATCCTCGAAGCCGATACGCATTTTGACCGTGAAGAGGCCGGGGCAGCGGGCGCGCAGGGCGGCGAGGATCTCGTCGATGCGGGCGGGGTCGCGAAGGAGGCCGCCGCCGACGTTTTTTTTGTAAACCTTGGGGGCGGGGCAGCCGAGGTTGAGGTCGATGCCGGCGACGGGGTGGGGCAGGAGGAGATCGACGGTGCGTTCGAGGTGGTGGATGTCTTCGCCGATGAGCTGGGCGAAGACGGGGCGGCCGGTGCGGTTTTCGTCGATGGAGCGGAGGATGTGGGCCTCGGGGCGCGACTGGGCGTGAACGCGGAAAAACTCGGTGACGTAGTAGTCGGGCGCACCGTAGTCGGCGACCAGGCCCATGAAGGCGAGATCGGTGACGTCCTGCATGGGGGCGAGGGCGGTGAGGGGCTGGCCGGGCAGGTGGGGCGCGGGCAGGGCGGCGCCGCGGGCGGCGGGGGAGGAGAGGAGGGCGGACACGGCCGGCGGGGCGCGGATTTTACTTGTCCGAATCGTCGTCGGACGGGGCGTCGTCGGCGTCGGGATCGGCGGCGGCCTCGGCTTGCTGCCGGAGCACGCGATCGAGGATTTCGCTCATGTCCTCGACGCTGTCGTAGACTGGGCGGGCGACGAGCACGGGGCGGTGGTGGGCGAGGGCGAGCACGATGCTGTCGCTCGGGCGGGCGTCGAGTTCGACGATTTTCTGGCCGAGTTCGTTTTTCATGCGCAGGAGGATGCGGGCGTAGAAGGTGCCCTCCTGGACGTCGTTGATGACGATGTGTTCGAGGGTGACGCCGAGGCCGGTGAAGATGTGGCCGATGAGATCGTGGGTGAGGGGGCGGGCCTTTTTCTCGCCGTTGAGCGACATCTGGATGGCGTTGCCGACGGCGTGATCGACGTAGATGACGAAGGCTTTGGTCTCGTCGCCGAGGAAGACGGCGCAGCCGTTGGCGGTGGGCATGAGCCCTTTGACGGAGACGGGGAGGACGGAAGACGAGGCCATGGCGTGGACGGGAGCGGGCAAGGTTCGGCGGGAGGCGGTGATTTGTCGAATGGCGAATGCGGCGGCGGTGGCTTGGGGTGCGAGCGGGTGGGATCAGGCGGCGGGGGGGGCTTCGAGCAGGCGGAGCAGGGCGGGCTCGTCGAGGATGGGCACGCCGAGGGTGCGGGCCTTGTCGAGTTTGGACCCGGCGTCTTCGCCGGCGACGACGTAGTGGGTTTTGGCGGAAACGGAGCCGGAGACGCGACCGCCGGCGGCCTCGATCCGGGCTTTGGCCTGGTCGCGGGAGAGGGTGGGCAGGGTGCCGGTGAGAACGAAAGTGCGACCGGAAAGGGCGCCTTGGGCGGCGGCGGTGGCGAGGCGGGCGGCGGTGGGGGCGATGCCGAGTTCGGCGAGGCGGGCGAGGGCGTGGCGGCCGCGGGTGGAGGTGAAAAAAGCGACGACATTGCGGGCGGCTTCGTAGCCGATTTTGGTCGCGCCGGGGGTGCGTTCGCGGTGGGCCTCGAGTTCGGCGAGTTCGCCGGCGAGGGCGGCGTGGCGTTCGGCGCGGGCCTGGCGTTCGGTCTCGTCGCGGGGCGGGTTGACGCGGGAACGGGGGCTGATGCGGGCCATCTCCTCGGTGACGTCGGCGAGGCGGGCGAGGCGGGGCAGGAGTTCGGAGGTGGCGACGGCGTCGAGGGTGCCGTGGGCGGCGGCGATGTCCTGGGCGGTGGCTCCGCCCACGTCGCGGATCTGGAGGGCGAGCAGCCAGCGGTCGAGGGGCAGGGCGCGGGCGCGGGCGATCGCCTCGACGATCTTGGTGGCGTTTTTGAGGCCAAGCACGCGGGGCGCCTCGGGGGTGCCGAGGTTGAGTTCGCCGAGGGGTTCGGGCCGCAGGGCGAAGAGATCGAAGAGGTCGCGCACCGCGCCGGTGCGGACGAGGGCCTCGGCGACGACGCCGCCGAGGCTTTCGAGATCGAGGACCTTGCGGTCGGCGACGTAGTCGATGCGGGTGACGAGCTGGGCGGGGCAGTCGGCGTTCGGGCAGCGGATGGCGACCTCGCCGGGGAGGCGCACGGCGGGGGTGGCGCAGACCGGGCAGGCGGCGGGAAAGGTGTAGGGGGCGCACTCGGGCGGGCGTTTGCCGAGGACGACGGAGACGACGACCGGGATGATCTCGCCGGCTTTTTCGACCACGACGGTGTCGCCGGGGCGAATGTCTTTGCGGGCGATCTCGTCGGCGTTGTGCAGGGTGGCGCGGGCGACGGTGGTGCCGGCGAGCTGGACGGGGGCGAGCTCGGCGACGGGGGTGAGCACGCCGGTGCGGCCGACCTGGAGGGTGATGGCGCGCAGCAGGGTCTCCGCCTGTTCGGGGGCGAACTTGTAGGCGGCGGCCCAGCGGGGGGAGAGTTTGCGGGCGGACTGGCCCTCGCCGCGGTAGCCGGCGCGGGCTTGGAGGGCGAAGTCGTCGAGTTTTACCACGGCGCCGTCGGTGGCGTAGGGCAGGGTGGCGCGGAGGAGGTCGAGGTCGCGGAGGGCGGCGAGGACGGGTTCGGTGCCGACGACATGGCGGCGGTGTTCGAGCACGGGCAGTCCCCAGGCCGCGAGCTGTTGATGCCAGGCGAACTGGGTGGAGACGGGCAGGGCGGGGTGGCAGGCGCCGAGACCGTAGAGCACGATTTCGAGTCGGCGGGAGGCGACGACGGAGGCGTCGAGCAGCTTGAGGGTGCCGGCGGCGAGGTTGCGCGGGTTGGCGTAGGGTTCGCGGCCGGCCTCGATTTCGGCGGCGTTGATGCGGGCGAACTCGTCGAAGCGCAGGAAAATCTCGCCGCGAATCTCAATGAGCTCGGGGAACGCGGGCGGGGTGGCCGAAGTGTCGGCGAGGGTGAACAAGTCGTCGGCGGGGGCGGCGGGGGCGGGCCGCGGGGCGCGGAGCGTGGGGGGGAGGTTGGCGATGGTTTTGACGTTGGCGGTGACGTCGTCGCCCTCCTCGCCGTCGCCGCGGGTGACGGCGCGGGTGAGGCGGCCGTGTTCGTAGGTGAGGGAGATGGAGGCGCCGTCGATCTTGGGTTCGACCGACCAGGCGAGGTCGTCGCGGCCGACGAGCTTGGCCAGACGGGCGCAGAAGTCGCGCAGCTCGGATTCGTCGTAGGTGTTGTCGAGGGTGGTCATCGCCTGGCGGTGTTTGACGCGGGCGAAGCCCTCGGCGCGGTCGTCGCCGATGCGGGCGGTGGGGGAGGCGGTGCCGAGGGCGGCGGCTTCGGCGGGGTGGGCGGCTTCGAGGTCGGCGAGTTCGCGTTTGAGGTGGTCGTAGTCGAAATCGGTGAGGAGTGGGCGGGCCTCGCGGTAGTAACGCTCGTCGTGGGCGGCGATTTCGGCGCGGAGCGCGGCGATGCGGGAGGAGGCTTCGGCGGAGGTCATGCGCGGGAGTGGAGGGGCGACGAGACGGCGGGGGCGGGGCGGCGGCCGGGCAGGCGAAGGGGGGTTTCGAGCACGGTGCGGTAGAGGGTCCAGCGGGTGTAGAGCAGGTAGGCGAGGAGGGCGCCGGAGGTATCGGCGATCCAGTCGGCAAGTTCGACGAAGCGGCCGGGGGTGAAGCTTTGGCGAAGCTCGTCGAGGCCGCCGAAGGCCGAGGCGGCGAGCACGGGGAACCAGGCCAGGGCGGGGCCGGGGCAGCGGGCGACCAAGGTGGCGAGCAGGCCGAAAACGAGCACGTGGGCGAGTTTGTCCACGCCGACGAAGGAGGGGCCGGCGACCTCGCCCTGGCCGGAGGCGTTGAGCACGGTCAAAGCCAGGGCGATGGGGAACAGCCAGCGGGTGCGCGGCGGGCGCGCGGCGGGAGTGGCGGTTGGCGGGGAGGTCGGGTCCATGGCGGGAGAAAGGTGGAGCTTGGCTCACTTGGCGGGAGGCGACAACCGTGGAGAGAAGGTGAGGATGGCTGAAACGACCGCTGGATGGGCGGTTTTTCTTGGGGTGAGTCTGGGTGGAGGTGGAGCGGGTGGTCCCCTGACCCGCTGACGCGGCGGGGGCCGGGCCTGTGGGGTGCGCGGATCCGGACGTGGCGGCGGCGTTTACGCCCGCCGCCCATAAGGGGCAAAACGCGCCACCCATGGGGCGGGGGGG
>CAYNUW010000281.1:0-4908 GCA_964400455.1 uncultured Akkermansia sp.
TCTCGGCATGATGAGCAGCGCCTCCCTCGGCACCGGCGTGAATTCCCATGGCAAACCCTTCGGCCTCTTCGAACCCGCCGGCGGCACCGCCCCGGACATCGCCGGCAAGGGCGTGGCCAACCCCTGCGCCCAGGTGCTCTCCGCCGCCTTGATGCTGCGCTACAGCTTTGGGCTCGACGCCGTCGCCTCGAAAATCGAGGCCGCCGTCCGCAAGACCGTGACCGTCGACGGGGTGCGCACCGGCGACATCGCCTTCGGCAAACCCTCCGTCGGCACCAAGGCCATGGCCGACGCCATCATCGCCAACCTCTGACCTCGACCGACCTGACGCGGGTCGGCCCTGCGTGGGCCGGCCCGCGTCGGATCACGCCCCGAGCACTTTGGCCAAAGCGCAGAAATCCTCGTCGCCAAACCCCCGGGCCTCGGCGGTTTTTAACTGCTCGCGCGCCGCATCCAGCGCCGGCAACTCCGCGCAACCCGCCGCCGCCGAGGCCAGCCGCAGGTCCTTGTGCAGATGCTTGACCGAAAACTGCGGCGTATAATCGCCCGCCCGCAACTTGGGCTCCTTTAGCTTCACCAGCCCCGAACAGGCCACGTTGCGCGCCAGCGCCCCATAAAAAACCTCGTCGCCGATACCATGCGCCCCGGCCAGCGCCCGCGCCTCGACCAGCCCCTGCATCTGCACCGCGATGTTCAGATTCATCGCCAGCTTCAGCGCCGCGGCCTGCCGATGATCACCGATCACCAGACGAGCGGACGACAAGAGCCCGAGCAGCGGCTCCGCCCGGGCCAAATCCTCCGCCTCACCCCCTAGGTAAAAGACTGTCTCCCGCCGCTCCGCCGCCGGCCGGCTGCCGGTAAACGGCGCCTCCAGGTAACGCGCCCCCGCCCCGCACACCAAGGCCCGAAACTCCGCGCTCGCCGCCGGATCTATCGTGCTCGACTGCACCACCAAGCGCCCGGGCCCCAGCACCGGCCGCAGCACGGCCAATAGACCGCGCACCGCCGCCGGGTCCGCCACCACGATGTGCCACACCTCGCCCGCCCGGCCCGCCTCCATCGCCTCCGCCCGCCAACCCGGAGCCTCCGGCCGGGGCGTGCGATTCCACGTCGCCGCCAACACGCCCGCCTCCTCGTAATGCCGCGCCCAAATCGCGCCGATGATTCCAAGACCAAAGACCGTGACCTGCGAAGTTGCCATGCCTCCAGCCAATGCCCGCCCCCCGCCTCCGCCAATGCCAAACCCACCCCGCGGACCCGGGCCGACCCCGGCCCGAATCGCCTTTACGCCGGAAGGTTTCCGTTCTCCGCCACTAGCACTCGACCGACCCATACTAGCACGCCACCGCCCGACCGACGCTCGCGCGCTTGCGCCCCGCGCCGCCCTCGCCTCCGCTGCCGCACTCTAGCGCCATGAAGATCAACACCACCCTCACCCCCGCCAAGCTCCAGAAAAAGATCACCCGCCTCTTCGAGCTCTCCGGCCAGAAGATCGACTCGATCAACCGCACCTGGGACCCCGCCCAGGGCACGCCCGTCTTCACCATCAAGGGCAAATACACCTCCCGCGGCTGGACCGAGTGGACCCAGGGCTTCCAATTCGGCATGGCGTTCCTGCAATACGACGCCACCGGCGACGAACGCTACCTGAAGCTCGGGCGCGAGAAGACCCTCAGGCACATGGCCTCGCACGTCAGCCACGTCGGCGTGCATGACCACGGCTTCAACAACGTCTCCACCTACGGCAACCTCCGCCGCCTCCTGCTCGAAGGCCGCGCCTCCGGCACCGCCGACGAGATCGCCTACACCGAAATGGCGCTCAAGGTCTCCGGCGCCGTCCAGGCCGCCCGCTTCGTGCCCACCAACGCCACCGCGCCCTGGTCCCCCCTCGGCGCCGACCACCCCGGCGTCGCTCCGTCCGGCTACGTTTACTCCTTCAACGGCCCGCAGTCCCTCTTCGCCGACACCATCCGCTCCATGCGCTCCCTGGTCGTGGCCCACCAGCTCGGCCACGTGCTCATGGGTGAAGGCGACAAACCCACCAACCTGCTCCACCGCGCCGTCACCCACGCCGCCACCACCGCCCGCTTCAACGTCTTCTTCGGCCAGGGCCGCGATTCCTACGACGTGCGCGGTCGCGTGGCCCACGAATCCGTCTTCAACCGCAACGACGGCCAGTTCCGCTGCCCCTCCTCCCAGCAGGGCTACTCCCCCTTCACCACTTGGACCCGCGGCGCGGCCTGGATCATCTGCGGCTTCGCCGAACAACTGGAGTTCCTCGCCACGGTGAAAGGCGCCGAGCTCGACGGCGTCGGCGGCCGCCGCGCCGTCACCGACCTCTTCCTCGAAACCGCCCGCGCCACCTCGGACTACTACATCGACGGCTACTCCGCTCTCGACGGCGTGCCCTACTGGGACAGCGCCGCGCTCAACACCTATCAACTCGGCGACTACACCAAAAAGCCCGCCGACCCCTTCAACGCCCACGAGCCGGTGGACAGCTCGGCCGCCGCCATCGCCGCCCAGGGCTTCATCCGCCTCGGCCTCTACCTCCAGGCCCAGGGCGACAAAAAGGCCGGCGCGCGCTACCTCCAGGCCGGCCTCACCGTGGCCGACACCCTGTTCACCGACACCTACCTCGCCACCGACGCCAAACATCAGGGCCTGCTGCTGCACAGCGTCTACCACCGCCCCAACGGCTGGGACCACATCCCCAAGGGCCAGAAAGTCCCCTGCGGCGAAGCCTGCATGTGGGGCGACTACCACGCGATGGAGCTCGCCCTCCTCATCCAGCGCCTCGGCGAAGGCAAATACCTGACCTTCTTCTGAGGGCAGTCCCGAACCAAAAGCCGAAAGGTTCCTCGCGAGGATTGTTTGAGGTTATTGTCAGACGGCGGTCACCAAGGGCGACCGCCGTCTGGCAGGGGCGGCGAGTTAGCGGGTCTCGTCTCAAGACAAGTCATCCTTCCAACCGCGCCGGAACCGGCCACAAAACACGCCAGCGGACGCACTCGCCGACTCGGGCGGTCGTTCATCAACCGGTTGGCGTCATTGCTCGACCACCGCGGCCATTTTGCGCGCGGCCCGCATGTCGGGGGCGAAGGGCGTAAGCCAGTCCCGATGCTGACGCAAAAGCGCGAGGATCCTCCCGGCGTCGGGCGCTTCGTCGTGCACCCCAAACGGCGCGAAAGCCAGCCGGCAGCGCCCGCCGATGGCCTGGTGAATCGGATGGATGGTCGGCCACAAGGCATACTCGAAGGGGGCGTGCAAAAGACCCGCAGCCCGAAACCGAAAACAGAGGATGAGCGCGCCGAGCCCAAAATACTCTCAGAGTAATCTGAAGCCCAAGGCCCCACCGACAGGTTTCGCCAGCATCACCCCCATGCGACCCGAAACACTGCTTACATTTGTCACGACCGCGGCTGCAACCACCCCTCCCGTTTTACATGCACTAGAGAATTCTTTAAATTCTACCAGTAAGTAGATTACGATGTATAATCTACCGATTCGATTACCCGAAAAGGCTACCTTTTTTAAGATATCAGACTTTTGGTCTGGACAATGCTGCACGATACCATACAAAAAATTTACATTCTCGGCGTGTAACAACCCACCAAAAATGATGTGAAGACACTGCGAAAAGCAGTTGGCCTGATGAAAGAGGGCACCCGAGTTGGAGTCGTTGCTCCTTCGCCCCGAGCTATCTTTATGCGCAGCCTCCGCCTGATTCTACCGCTGGTCCTGCTTTCACCCCTGTCCGCCTTTCCCCCAGCTCCTTTTTACACCATCTTCGGTTTGGTCCGCGATCAAACCGGCACCACCCTCGCCGTCGATGACGCCGAATTGCTTTTGCTTCGCAATGGCGAGGAGATCGGCCGCACCCCGATTCTCAACGCGGCCCGACCCGAATCCAATTACGAACTCGACATCCGCGTCGACTCCGCACGTTCCGGCTCTCGCGTTTACTCCGATATGGCCCTGCCGGCCAAGGGCTTATACTCTCTCGCCGTCTCGCTCAACGGCGAGCTTTTATACCCCATTGAAGTCTCTGGCAACCTTCAGGCTGGCGTTGGTGGCGAGCGCGTTCGCCTCGACCTGAACCTCGGACACGACACCGACCGCGATGGCTTGCCCGATGCCTGGGAGCAATGGCAACTCTACCAACTCGGCGAATACCCCGGCTCGGCCGGCTGGAACCTCAACCGCATCGACAAAACCGGCGACCTCGACGGCGACGGCATCAACAATTTCCTCGAATACGTAGCCGGCACCTTCGCGGGCGACGCCACCGAACGCTTCGAGCTGGTGATTAAATCGCTAACCAACGAACGCGCCGCCTTTGAGTTCTTCGCCATCACCGGCAAGGTTTACACCATCGAGCAAAGCACCGACCTCGTCACCTGGGAGCCGGTGCCCTTCAGCACCACCCCGGAGGGTCCACGCTCGATTTACTTCCGCGCCGCCGATGTCGCTGTCACGCCGGCCTACGCCACACCTGCCCCGGGCGGGAAAAACTTTTACCGCCTCACCGTCCGATGAACTTCCGGCCCCTCTTCCTTCTCGTTGCCGGCGCACTTTTCGCCTTCGCGCCTGCCACCCTGCTCGCGCAGTGGCAATCGACGACCTACACCCTGCGCGGCGGATGGAACTCTATCTATCTCCATGGCGACCTGCCTCAGGGCGACGTCGCGTCGATCTTTGCCGCGCATCCCGCCGTTCTGGAAGTCTGGCGCTGGAACCCTAACCCCGGCACCACCCAGTTTGATCTCTCCTCCCTCATCCCATCCGCCGGCACCCCGGAGTGGAGCCGCTGGCAACGCTCCTCACCCGAATCCGCAACCCTCGATCGCTTGACCGGCCAAGCCGGTTATCTGATCCGCTGCGACGGCCCGGCCACCACCACCTACA
>CAYNUW010000282.1:0-4905 GCA_964400455.1 uncultured Akkermansia sp.
GTCATAGGCTCCCTCGAACGGCCCATTCGGCACGTGGAGTTTCACGGCCTGCACTTTGCCCACACCGCCTGGCTGCGTCCCGCGCTCGCCGGCCACGTGCCCCACCAGGCCGGCCTCTACATGACCGAGGCCTATAAAATGTTGCCCCCCGGCACCCCCGAGAAAAAGGGCCTCGAAAATCAGGCCTGGGTCGGCCGCCCGCCCGGCGCCGTCCGCGTCGAGGCCGCCCACCACATCCGCTTCGAACGCTGCCGCTTCGAGCGCCTCGCCTCCGCCGGCTTGGATGCCGAACATGGCCTGCGCGACTTCACCGTCGAGGGCTGTGTCTTCCGCGATATCGCCGGCAACGGCCTGCAACTCGGCAAATTCATGGACGGCGGCGAAGAGACTCACCTGCCCTACAACCCCGCCGACGACCGCGAGGTCAGCGCCCGCCTGCGCATCGCCAACAACCTCATCACCAACTGCGCCAACGAGGACTGGGGCTGCCTCGGCATCGCCGCCGGCTACATCCGTGAATCCACCATCGCCCACAACGACCTGAGCGACCTCCCCTACTCCGCCATCAGTCTTGGCTGGGGCTGGACCTATCTGACAACCGCGCAACGCGACAATCGCGTGCACGCCAATCGCATCACTCGCTTCGGCCGCATCCTCTACGATTTTGGCGGCATCTACCACTTGTCCGCCTCCCCCGGCACCTGGATCACGGAAAACGCCCTCGGTGGCGTCGTCCTGAATCCCTACGCCGAAAAACCGCACTGGGGCCACATCTATCCCGACGAGGGCTCTTCCTACATGGTGGTGCGCGACAATTGGTTCGAGACCGATAAAAAGCTCATCAACACCAAAGCCTACGGCCTCACTTGGGAACGCAACGGTCCCGAAACCCCCGCCGCCATCCGCGACGCCGCCGGCCTGCAGGAGCCCTACCGCGACCTCCTGCATCTGCTCGCTGCCCCGTAAAACTCGCAACCCGGCTCCCGATGCCTCCGGCGCCGGGCTGCGTGATCAACCGCGTGCAACTATTGCGCCAAGGATCGGCTCAGCACCGCCACCCCATAACGCGGCAGACGAACGCTCGCCACCTCGCCTCCTCCCAACACGTCGAGCATCGGACCCGGTAGCGTCAACTCCACCTCGCCGGGCAACTTGGGCGCGAAATTCGTGATCACATACACTTCGCGACCCTGCCCGACCCGGCGACTTACTTTCACATGGGCCGGCGCTGCAATCACCGACCCGGTCGCCACCTCCGCATCCGTTAACCACCGCTGGGCCACCGCATCCATCAGCTCCCCATTCAAGACCGCCCCCAGATAACTGACGCGTCCCTGACCCAGCTCACGACTGATGGCCGCCGGCGCACCGGTCAGCCAGTCGTTGCCCGCGCCAAACCGCAGCACCACGTCCACCCCCGGGGCCAACCGATCCATCCGCTCCGCCCAGACCGTGGCCTGGCCTTCACCCCAGGGCCCCGACACCGGAACCGACTCCAACAACGCATAAAACTGCTCCACCCGCCCACCCACCGTGGGCAACAAGGGCCCGGGTTGGCGTTCGCGATTCAACGAATTGGTCGCGTCTTTCATGCCCGAACGCGGCCCCAGCACCAGATGCCCACCCGCCCGCACATAATCGGTCAAGCGCGCCGCCAACTCCGGCGAAACCACGTTTAAGCTCGGCGCGACGATGAGTTTGTAGCGCGCCAGATCCATCTCCGGCGTCACAATGTCCACCGCCTGCGTCCGTTCACGCAGCGCCCGGTAGTAATCTATCAGGATCTGCATCTGCTCGTAGCGTGCGCTGAAGGGATTAAAATCGATCGCCCACCGGCTGTCGTAATCATGAATGACCGCCACTTCGGAGACCGGCTGCGTGCCGGCCAGCACCGGTGCCGCCCGGGCAAACTCCACCCCCACCCGCGCCACCTCCTCGTAAACCGGCACCGGTTCTCCATCCGGCCCCACCAACGAACCATGATACTGCTCCTGCCCGTTGAGCGCGCTGCGCCACTGCCAGTAGGCGATGCAGTCCGCCCCGTGGCCGACCGCATGCCAGGCCATCGCGCGCGTTTCGCCCCGGTTCAACGCATTGCTCACCGTGCCCCAATCCACAAAACCCGGCGGCATCTCCATCACCCAGAAATTCTGCTGCCGCCAGCCGCGCACCAGATCGTGGGTGGCCCCGCTGCGCAGCGGATCCAGGTGCCCCGTGCCATTCTTGGTGCGGTCAAACCAGCCCGACCCGAGATACTCGTCCCACGAGATCACGTCCAGGTCGGCCGCGATGTGCTGGCGGTTGAAACGATTCGCCCAGCCCAAACCACCCAGATTGGTCGTGATCAACTGCCGCGCGTCCACATGCCGGCGCAGCACGTCGAGCTGATTGCGCTGAAAATCCCGCCAGGTATCCGTAATGAAGCGCTTGTGGTCCAGCAGCAGCCCCGGATTCGCCCGCGCCGTGGTCATCGGCACCTGGCTCCACTCGCTGTAGGTCTGGCTCCAATACGCCGTCATCCAGCGTTGGTTCAAAGCCTCCAGCGTGCCATACTTGTTCTCCAGCCAGCGGTGAAAACGCGCGTAGGACTCGGCATCGTAGGAGTCCTCGGTATATTCATTGCCAATCTGCCAGGCCACCACGTGGGGATGCCGGCCAAAACGCAACGCGAGTCGCTCGACCACCTTTCGGCATAACTCGCGATACTTCTCGCTGCCGATGGAAAAATGCCGGCGCGAACCGTGCTGCAGGCGTCTCCCGTCCTCCCCCACCCGCAGGATTTCAGGGTATTTTGTGGTCATCCAGGCCGGTGGAGTGTCGGTCGGCGTGCCAATGATCGTCACCATGCCGCGCCGCGCGGCCGCCGCCACCGCACGCTCCATCCAGTCCAGCTCGAAACGCCCCTCCTCCGGCTCGATCGTGCTCCACGCAAACTCGCCGATCCGCACCATATTCATGCCCGCCGCCTGCATCCGCGCCAGGTCCGCATCCCACTCCGCCTCGGGCCACTGCTCCGGATACCAGGCCGAACCGTGCATCAGGGTCGGCACCTCATGCGGCCGGTCAGGCAGCGCAGCCGCGGCGAGCACCGCGCTCGGCGCCACGCCCGCGCCCGCCGCCATCAGCAAGGCCACCCAGGCGCCTAAACCGACGCGTCGGTTTACTTTGTTCATCACCGTCGCAACTAAGTCTTGGTTCGGGGTATTCATGGTAAAATCGTTGGCGCAATCACGGATTGGGTGCCTTCAAGGGCGTTCACTGCGCAGCGTAAGTCCCGCCGGTTCAAAACCCGGTGCCGTGACCGTCACGCGAATCCGCCCCGGCCGTTCGCCGACGCGCACCACCGCCAGCGCGCGGCCCTCGTGCAGCGTTCGCTCCGCCCCGGCATACGATTCCAGCGCGGTCAGATCCGCCGTGCCCAAGGCCGCCAACGACGCGTCGCCCTCCACCCTCACGCTCACGCGCGGCGTCGCCCAGGGCTGCCAGTTGCCTCGGTTGTCCTGCGCCTCGATCCCGATGAACGCCAGATCCTGCCCGTCCGCCCGTAACCGACTGCGATCCACGTTTAGACGCAGTCGGCGCGCCTCGCCCGCCGTGCGCAGGGAAAAACGCTCCACCACCCGTCCCGCTCGCAGTCCGGCCACCGTGAGCCGGCCCGGCGCGTAGGGCACCTGAAACACCGCCTTGAACTGCTCCGCCTCCCCCGTCGCCGCCTCACCCACCACGCGACCATTCAACTCCAACCGCACCGTATCATGACGCGAATACACCTCTACCTTCAGGGGTTCACCCTCCCGGTTCGGCCAGGTCCACGATGACAACAGCGGCGTCACCGACCAGGGAGTCGTGTTCCATTCTCCCCCTCCCGGAGCCGGCACCCGCACCGCCGCGTAGAGCTTGGCCCCACGATCCCAGACGATCTGCCGATAGTAGGAGATCGGCTTGCGCACCCCGATCAGGTCGATGTCGCCGCAATAGGCCCCGTGCCACGGAAACATCTCCATTTCCCAATGTTTCTTCGCCTCCTCGCCCGGCGGAAACACCCGCCCGATTCCCGCCTCTCCCAGATAGTCCAGCGCACTCCAGACGAAGTCACCGACGATGTAGTCGTGATCCCGCATCGCGACCCAATTGGCGAAGGCCTCGTTTTGATAGGATTCGGATGCGTAAAGGATGCGCCGCGGCACGCGAGCATGGTCCGCCGTGTGCCGCTGCAACTCGTAGTTGTAACCGGCCACATCGAGCGTCGCGAACAAGGCATCCAGCTGCGGCCACTTGGCGTCGTCGCCCAGGCCGTTCACCCCGGCCGTGACCGGACGCGTCGGGTCCAGCCCGCGCACCCGCTCCGCCAGCTCCGCCGAAATACGCAGTCCTGACGCGCTGCCACGCTCGAACATTTCGTTGCCCGTGCTCCACATCACCACCGACGCATGATGCCGGTCCCGCTTCATCCAGGCGTCCACGTCGCGCTGCCACCAATCCTTAAAAAACACGCTGTAATCCTGCTTGTTTTTCGCCCGCGCCCAACCATCGAAGATCTCGTTCACCACCAGCAGCCCCAAACGATCACAGGCCTCCAAAAAGGCGGTCGAGGGCGGGTTATGAGCCGTGCGCACCGCGTTAAAACCTGCGGCCTTCAGCAACTCGACCTTGCGCTCCTCCGCCCGCGCAAAAGCCGCCGCCCCCAACGGCCCGGTATCGTGATGCACATTGCCGCCCAATAGCTTCACCACCCGGCCATTCAGCTCAAAACCACGTTCCACAGAAAACCGGGCCGTGCGCAGCCCCGTCGAAGTCTCGGTCTCGTCTACCACCCGTCCTTCCTCCAGCACCCGAGTCACCAATCGATAGAGCGTCGGTGTCTCCGGCGTCCACGCTTGCGGATTACGCACCTGGAGTCCGCAC
>CAYNUW010000283.1:0-4902 GCA_964400455.1 uncultured Akkermansia sp.
CCGGTCTGTTGCGCAGCCGGTTTTTTCAAGCGGGAACGGCGGTGATCTTGATTCGGTTCTGTTACTGGATCGCGCTGCCGGCCTTGATTGTGGGAAGCCTGACCCGTGGAGGCCCTGGAGCCGGGGCCGGATGGGCGGCTTGGGGGGGGCGGGATTTGGCCGCGTTGGCGGTGACCACGGTCTTGACCGCAGGGTTGGGCTGGTTGGCGGCGGGTATGTTGAGGCTGCGCTGGGCGGACCGGGGCACGTTTACCCAGGCGTTTTTCCGGGGCAATCTGGCGTTTGTGGGGCTACCGATTCTCTTGAAGGCCCCGGGGGTGGATCCGGCGGGTCTGATGATGCTGCTGGCGCCGATGATGGTGCTCTACAACTTATTGGCGGTGGGGGTGTTGGTGGCGAGTCAGCACGGTTTGGGTTGGGGCACGGTGCGTCCGCTGGCGGGCGAGTGGTTGCGGAATCCGATTATCTGGTCGAGTGCGGTGGGTGGGGTGGCCTATGCGGGAGGGTTGGTCTTGCCGGAGCCTCTGGGGGAGACGGTGGCGTTGGTGGGGCGCATGGCGGTGCCGCTGGCCCTGATTACGGTCGGGGCGGTGCTGGCCGGTTTGCCGACCGGGGCGTGGCGGGCGGCGGCTTGGGTGGCGACGGCGGGCAAGGTAGTGGTTTCGCCCGCGCTGGCTTGGCTGTTGGCGGTGTTGCTGGGCATAGACGGGGCGGACCGTCTGGTGCTGCTGGTGGCGGCGGCGTGCCCGACCGCGATCATTTCTTATCCGATGGCGCGCGCGATGGGCGGGGACGGCGCGATGGCGGCTCAGGCGGTGGTGGCGAGCACGGTGCTATCGGCCGGGGTGCTGGCGGGAATCGTGGTGGTTTGGGGTGGGCGCTGATTCCGCTTTTGAGCGTGCCTTGGCCGCCGGATGGCGTCTGGCTGCGGGCATCATGTCCGAAGTTTCCCCCGAAGTCGTCCAAGTCCGCGCTGTTCCCATCGAGCTGTCGCGTTTGTTGAAGTTTGCCGGATGGTTTGAGAGTGGAGGCGAAGCCAAGCACGCGATCCAGGCGGGTCGGGTGAGCGTGAACGGCGAGGTGGAGCGAACGGTGCGCCGGCAGATTCAAGCGGGCGCGGTGGTCAGCTGGGATGGGCGCAAACTGCGGGTGGCGGTTGCGTGACGCCGGGGCTTTTCAGCGCGGGTAAACGATGCCGGCGGCCAGGCGATTGTTGGCGGTGGACCGGTCGGGATGGCCGGCGGGCAGGATCAGGCGGGCGCTGACCAAGGCGCTGGTGCCCGGCGGGCCGGCGGGGGCGGGCACGGATACAATCGCGGCCTGACCGCCGGAGAGCGGAGGAACGGAGTAGTCAAGGGCCGGGCCCGGGCCGATGGCGACGGTGAGGGCCAGTCCGGTCTCGGTGCGGTTACCGCGATTTTGCACGATGAGGTCGATCGCGTTGCGGGAGGGGGCGTAGACGATGCTGGAAAGGGCGGGATCGGCTCGGGAGGCGCCGGCCCGTTCCAGGGCCCACCCCAGGTTGAGGGTGCCGCGGCCATAGTCCGGATCGTCCCCGAGGGGGCCGGCTTCGTTGGAGTAGGCGGCCAAAAGGTCGGCGGCGGCCAGCGGGCTGAGTTCAGGTTCCGTGGACAGGAGCGTGGCAATGGCTCCGGAGACCACGGGGGCGCTGGCCGAGGTGCCGGTAAACTCGATGCGGGCGCCGCCCAGGCCGGCGGTTTGAAGGGCGTAGCCGGGTGCGGTGATTTGCAGGTCCGGGCCGGAGTTGGAGAAGACGGTTTGCTGGCCGACGGCGTCGACCGCGCCGACCGAGACCACGCCCGGATAAGCGGCGGGCCAGGCGAGAGACGCGGCCTGGTCGTTGCCGGCGGCGGCCACCACGGCGACCTCGCGGCTCAAGGCCAATTCAACGGCTTCGGCGAGGATGGGTGAGCCGGAGTGCCCGCCGAGACTGATGTTGATCACCCGGGCGCCGGCGTCGAGGGCGGCGATGATGCCTTGGGCGAGGGTGAAGGCGTCGCTCCGGCCGTCGACATCGGTGACCCGGATGCTGAGCACGTCGGCCGACGGGGCCACGCCGAGCGCGCCGGGTGCGGCGCCGGCGACGAGGGCGGCGACGGCGGTGCCGTGGCGGCCGTCCGCGCCGGAGCCGCTGACGCCGTATCCGATGTCCAGATACCTGAGGCGGTTGCCCAGGGTGGAGTCGGGGGAGGCCCCTCCGTCGAGCACGGCCACGAGCACGCCGCGACCCCAGGCGGGGTCGGGAGCGTCCACGCCGAGCGCGGCGAGCAGATTGTCGCCGACCGGGACGTGGAGCCGGGCGTCGCGCTCCTCCACGACGGGAGGGGCGGCGTCGACGACGGGGTTGGGGCCGAGGCGGGTGTAGTCGCCGACGTGGGCGGCGAGTTCGCGGGCGAAGGCGGCATAGTCCGCCGCCAAAACGCGCACGGCGAACAGGCCGTCGATGCGGGCGAGCACGGTGAGACCTGCCGGGGCCGCGCGAGCCAGGAAGCGATGGTAGGCCGGGGCGTCTTTAAAAATGAGCACGGCTTCGTCGGGACGCATTCTCCTCTGGGTGAGGCGTTCGCGAAGGCGGATGGCGAGGGCATCCAGGTCGCTTTCCCACCGGGTCTGGAGATCGAGTTCCACGAGCGGGGCGGGCGGAGTGGCAAGGGGGGCGGGCGGGGTGGCGTCCGCGGTGCGAGAAGGGGCCGGGGTCTTGGGGGTGGAAGCGGTGAAAAGTTCGAACCCCGCCAGCGCGCCGAGAGCGAGGGCGGCGATCCAGCGGAAGGGGCGTCGATCGGGACCTGGCTCGGTCTTGGGCTTATCTTTCACGGACATGGGGACGGGCCGGCCGGGGGGAGGGTTACGATCGGCGGGCGGGGAAGGTGGGTTTGCTCAAAGATTAAAATCCTCGCCGAGGTAGAAGCGGCGGGCCTCGGGGTCGTTGACCAGGGTGTCGGCGTCGCCCTCCTTGAAGACCCGGCCCTCGCGGATGAGGTAGGCGCGGTCCACGATTTTGAGGGTCTCGCGGACGTTGTGGTCGGTGATCACCACCCCGATGCCGCGGGCGCGCAGGTCGGTCACGATTTTCTGGACCTCGCGCACGGAGATGGGGTCGATGGCGGCGAAGGGTTCATCGAGCAGGAGAAACTGGGGGCGGGTCACGAGGGCGCGGGCGATTTCGAGGCGCCGGCGTTCTCCGCCGGAGAGCGTGTAGGCTTTTTGTTTGGCGACGTGGGCGAGGTGGAGCTCGGCGAGGTGTTCGTCGACCCGGTCGCGGCGTTGGGCCCGAGGCACGCCGATCGCCTCGATGATGGCGAGAAGGTTTTCTTCGACCGTCAGTTTGCGGAAGGTGGAGGGTTCCTGCGGCAGGTAGCCGAGCCCGAGGCGGGCGCGTTCGTGCATGCGCAGGGAGGTGATGTCGCGGCCGTTGAGGGCAACGGTTCCGGAGGTGGCGGGAACGAGCCCGACGATCATGTAGAAGGTGGTGGTCTTGCCCGCGCCGTTCGGGCCGAGGAAACCGACGATTTCACCGGCGCGCGCGACGATGTCCACACCGTCGACCACGTTGCGTTTCCCGTAGGTTTTGACCAGGCTGCGGGTGTGGATTTCCGACACGTTGGAGGAGTTCACGGTGCGCGCGGGGTTGGGGCGGTGCGTGGAGCGGCGGAGGCGCCGAGATCGGGCAGAGAGGGGAAGGTGATGCGCACGTTGGTGCCGTCCAAGGCTCGCTGTCCGCGCCAGAGGACGATGGGCTCGCCGGTGGCGACCGCGCCGCTGTCGCGGTCGATGAGCACGGGGCCCTGGCTGAGGACGACCTTGTCCTCCCGGGGGAAGATCTCGGCGCGTTCGCAGGTGGCCTCGCGGTCGGCCTGGAGGACGCGGACCTTGCCGGTGGCCAGGATGTATTTGAATTTTTCCGCGATGGGCACGGCGTTGTCCGACCCGGCACCGATCAGGCGATCGGCAACCAAGGTCAGGTGGTCGCAGGTGATGCGGAGGTTGGTGCCGGTGAGGATGACGTTGCCCTTGGCGACCGCGGTGGTCTCGGTGTCGGTCGAGCGCATTTCCAGGTGGTCGCTGGAGAGGACGGTGGGCTCCGGCGCGGGGGTGGCGGCGCGGGCAAGGAGGGCGAGCAGGAGGCCGCCGGCGAGGGCGAGGTGTCGAAGGAAAAGGTTGGGCATGACGATCACAGGACTTTGTCGAGGGTTTGGTGGAAGACGACGCGTGCGTCGCGCCGGATGACGACCGACTGGCCGGGGTGGTCGTAGGTCCAGTCCGCGCCCGTCACGGTGAGGTCCGCGCGCTCGAGACGCACCGATTCGGCGCCCTCGGCCAGCTGGCGATCCGGCCAAAACGACGCGGACGGAGCGGCAACCATGGCGTCGATGGATCCGGCGGCGTCACCTTTGAAGAGGGTGAGTTCCATTTCCTTGACCTGGATGCGATCGGGAGCTGGGCGGGTGGCTTCGCCGGCTCGGAGCATGAGGTGGCGGTGACCGTCGGCGTTGAAGGTGGGGAGGCGAAAGTTTTGCACGGGCGCGGTCGCGATGAGTCCGGCTGCGTCGGGCACGGCGGCAGCCGGCGGGACCAGGGAAACGAGCAGGAGGGCATGGTTGGCGAGGCGCATGGGGGGGGCCGGATTAGCGGTGGTGGGGGTAATGACCCTGCGCGGCGAGGATATGTTCGCAGACTTCGCGCACCGCGCCGCGACCGGCGGGGCGGGCGGTGAGGTAGTCGGCGACGGCGAGGGCGGCGGGCATGGCGTCGGGCGGGGCGATGCCGACGCAGGCCCACTGGAGGGCGGCGGCGTCGATGTCGTCGTCGCCCATGTAGGCGACCTGGTCGTGGCCGAGGTCGAGCTGGGCGGCGAGTTCTTGCAGGGCGTCGAGTTTGTCG
>CAYNUW010000284.1:0-4866 GCA_964400455.1 uncultured Akkermansia sp.
GAAGGGAGCGAAGGACGGGTCCTCACAAGCCAGCACATGAGGGACAATGCGCTCCCCGTAGACTATAGTTGAGCAGAGCAGGGATGATTTCCAGCGCGAGAGGGGCCTCGGACTTATTCTCCAAAGTAGAACAACCGGGCACATGCGCCTAGAACGACCTCACGTCGAGGCCGGGCACTCGGGCGAACTCGGCGGTGTTGTTCGTCACCAAGGGCCGGCCGTGGGCGAGGGCGGTGGCGGCGATCCAGAGATCATTGGTGCCGATCAGTTGGCCTCGAGTTTGGAGGTGGCGAAACAGCTCGCCGTAGTGCCAGGCGACTTCACGCGTCCAGCCGAGGACGGGAAAAGGCTGGCAAAGCCGCTCCCAGTCTCGTCGGGCGGAGGCGGATCGCCCGCAGGCAAGCTCCCCTACGACCGTGAAGGTGAGCGTGAAACGCGCCTCGCGATGCAGACGCAAAAATTCATACGCGGGACCCGGGATCTTGCGCCGTGCTTCGCGCTCGAGGGCGACCACGAAGTTGGTATCGAGGATCAGTTCCATGGATTGTCCGGCACTTGATCCTGGGCGGTGGCGGCCTCCACGGCGTCCAGATAAGCTTCATCCACGCCGCTTCCTCCGGCCTCAAAGCGTTTGAGCAAATCCCCTCCAGACGGGGCGGAGGTGGCGACCTGCATCCGACGCACCACGGCGGAGAAGGACTCCCCGGGCAATTTTGCGTCCCGCAGCTTATCGTAGGCATCCAGCTCCAAGCTAATCGTCTTTGTTGCCATGCACGAATCATGCATGGAAAATCGTTGGACGTCAAGTTTTCTCCGAAGCTCCCACCTGACTCCGGTAAGCGCCTAGCTAGAGTCCAGACCAAGCCTGAAGTAGCACGCAGAAGGGGTTTTCAAGGGGTGAATTAAGCATGTGTCGACCGGAGCTCATCGGGTCAAATCGACGCCTACGAGCCTAACTGCGATATGGTGGACTTTAAAAACGGATCCACCGTGCTCTCCCGCTACGACTAGGGTGTGATCAGTCTTGGGCAAAGCACCTTGCGTATGGGATTAAGTGGCAAGTCCAAGGCATGGACGTTTGGGAGTTCCGGGTGGCGCGCGATAGCCAAGGAACACGCCCACATGGCGCTGGGTCCGGGATTGTTTCTCAAGACACTGAACGAGTTTAGAAAAGAGAAATGGGAGACACCTTTGGAGGAAGCGCAGCGGGCGACAGGCAAGGCGGAAGCCGATCTGGTGGCTCGACCGCTATTGCAGCCATGGAAATGGGAGTTGGCCGACCGACTACAAGATGAGGGTGGGAATTTCTCTTGCCTGGCCAGCTGATTTTTTGCAAAAAATTGATCTGAACGGTCTGAGAAGTCACCTTTCCCGTGCGCGAATTCTCCCCTGATCTACGAACAGCGGCCAGACCCCCTGGTTTTGTTCCCCTCGTTGGATTGGCCTCAATAATCAACAAACACCCCCCCCAACCTCTTCCGCCTGCCTCCGACCCCTTCCGCCTGCCCCCATGCCCCCGTTGCCCACAACTTCCCGCCTGGCTTTCATTTTTGCCGTCCTCCTACCACCCCGCCCCGCCACAAGACCACTGAGCGCCCTGCTCCCCGCGTTTTCACTCCTCAGCCTAGTTAGTCTTCTCAGCCTGTTCCCTGCCACCCGCGCCCACGCCGCCGCCGGCGACCTCGTAACCACGTTCGCACCCGACACCGACCTCGGGGCCATCACCGCCGTCGCCGCCGATTCTTCTGGTCGCATCCTAACCCTCAGCTCCGCTGGCCTGCGCCGCCTCAACGGCACCACCGGTGCAGTCGAGGCCACCACCGTCTACGGCCTCACCCTTTCAGGCGGATCCTGTCTCCTTCCCCTGCCCGACGGATCCCTCTTAATCGGCGGCGACTTCACCACCCAGACTCACCTGCCCAGCAACGCCGTCTCAAATTTTTCCCGCCTCATCCGCGTCAACGCCGACCCCACCGGCACCATTGACCCCACCTTCGCCGCCACACTCAACGGCCCCGTTACCACCCTCACTCCCGGCGCAGGCGGCACCCTCTATGTCGGCACCTATCGCAATACCGGCAGTGCCGCCGCCCTCTATCGCCTGCTTGCCACCGGTGCCCAGGATCCCGCTTTCACCGCTCCGACCAGCCTCTCTCATAAACTTATCGCCGTGCAGGAGCGCTCCGACGGCAAAGTCGTCGCCCTTCACGCTTGGGGCTCTTCGCATTACATATCCGTCCTGACCGCCAGCGGAGCATACGATCCTGGATTTAACTCCGGCACCAGCCTCTGGCTAAACTCCGCCTCAACCGCCACCGCCCTCGCCGCCCTTCCCGATGGGCGCATAGCCTACGTCGGAAACTTTCCTAACGTGATAGGCGCCACTCAACGATACGTCGGCCTACTCCTTGACTCCGGCGCGCCCGACCCCTCGTTCATCTTTTCTGGCGTGCTCAACTTCGCCCCAACCGGCATCGACTACCGCGACGGCCGCCTCCTCGTCTGGGGCGGCTTCTCCACCGTCAACGGCCAACCCTCCGCCGGCCTCCTCCGCCTCCACATCGACGGCTCCATCGACCCCTCCTTTGCTTCCGGCCCCGCCGCCGACACTGGCATCACCACCGTCGTCCCCCTACCCGCCGCCAATCAGCTCCTCGTCGGCGGTAACTTCACCACTTTTAAGGGGCAGCCGCGCAATCGCCTAGCTCTCCTCGCGAACGACGCCGACTTCAGCCCCATCGGTTTTGTTTCTTCTCGCACGAACGTCACCGAGCCCATCTCCGGTAACAGCACTGTCACGCTTACCCTCCGCCGCTACGGCCCTTCCTCCGCCGCCGTGTCCATCGACTACACCACCCAGCCCGCCGCCGCCGCCGCCACCGTCGGCGCCGCCTCACCAGGCGTGGACTACACCCCGGCCAGCGGCACCGTCTCGTGGGACGCCGGCGACAACACCGACAAAACCATCACCATCACCCTCCTCGCCGACGCCACCACCGAGCCCCTCCGCCAGGACGCTCTCCGCGTCGTCCTCTCCAATCCCACTGGCCCCGCCAGCCCCGCCACGCCCGCCACCGTCACCATCACCGACATCAACGCCGTCGTCCTCTTCACCGTTCAGCCCGGCGCCGGCACCCTCCTTCAAACCTCCTCCAACCTCAGCCTCTCCGCCACCACCACCAGCCCCAGCGCCACCACCTACCAATGGTTACTCGACGGCCTCGCGATCTCCGGTGCCACCTCCGCCACCTACTCCAAATTCGGCGTTACCACAGCCGACAACGGTGCCTACACCCTCGTTGCCACCAACCTCGCCGGCTCCGTCACCAGCTCCCCCGCCATCGTCCGCGTCCAACCCACCGTCGGCCTCCCCTTCCCCGCCCAAGCCACCACCGGCCGCCCCGATTTCTCCGCCTACCCCACCAGCGTCCGCGCCATCCTCGGCCTGCCCGTCGGCGGCGCCCTCATCGGCGGCGACTTCGCCGCCAATCCCGCCAATCACGTCCCCCGCGCCCACCTCATCCGCGTCGGCGAAAACGGCGCCACCGACCCCTCCCTCACCCTCACCCTTGACGGCCCGGTCAACACCCTCCTCCGCCAACCCGACGGCAAAATCCTCCTCGGCGGCGACTTCACCACCCTCAACGGCACCGCCCAGCGCCGCCTCGCCCGCCTCCACGCCGACCTCTCCCTTGATTCCTCCTTCAACTCCGCCCTCGGCGACACCCTGAACGACGCTGGCACGCTTACCGATCTCGCCCTCGACTCCACCGGCCGTATCTACGCCTCCTTCGATCACAGCACCACCGGCACCATCGCGCGCTTTACTGCCACCGGCATCCTCGACACGGCCTACGCGGTGCTCAGCTCCCACTCCACTCTCGACGCCCTAGGTGGCATCACCTCGCTTGCCGTCGTCGCGCCCGACAATCTCATCGCTGCCGGGCACTTCGATACCATTGGGCCAGTCGGCGGCGCCGCCCTCATCAAAAACCGCGCAGCCCGCCTTACGCCGGACGGCACCGTCGTCACCAGCTTCACCGCCAATCTGGGCGACTTGGTTGTCCACGACCTCCTGACCTACTCCGCTACCGAGATCTATGCGGGGGGGCACACCTCTGACCTCTCCGGCCTGCTCCGCATCGCCTCCTTCAGCGGGTCTTCTGGCAGCTCGCTCTCAGTCGTGCCCAGTCGTGTTTACCAACTCCGCCCCGTTTCCGGCGGCGGCATACTGGCCACCGGCACTTCATCGAACACCACAAACGACTCTCGCCTCTCCTTGCTTATGCCGAGGGAAGCGCCCTCCAACCTTCGCACCGACCCTTCCTTTGCGTCCACCATTGGCACCGGCCTCACCGCCCCCGCCACGGCCCTCGACGTCGGCCCCGACGGCTCCATCTGGCTCGCCGGCCCCTTCGCCAACTTCAACTCCGCCAACCCCGCCACCCCGGGCGTCATCCGCCTAAACGGACGCTACCCCAGCCCCGCCATCATTACTCAACCCCAAGGCCTCTCCCTCACCGCCGGCCAGGCCGCCACCCTAACCGTCAAGGCCACCTTCGACACCCTCCCCACCTACCAATGGTTCCGCGACGGCGTCGCCCTCGCCGACGGCGCCAACATCTCCGGCGCCACCACCCCCCGCCTCACCATCACCCACGCCACCGCCGCCGACAACGGCACCTACACCGTCTCCGTCACCTCCACCACCCCGCACCCCACCATCACCTATCCCCGCAATCCACCCATCCCGGCCACCATCACCAGCATCCCCGCCCGCCGCCGCAACGCCGCCGCCCCCGCGCACGCCCGCCCACCCCCCCCCCCCGCCCCCCCCCCCCCCCCCCAACCGTAACCCACCCCACG
>CAYNUW010000285.1:0-4830 GCA_964400455.1 uncultured Akkermansia sp.
GTGCACCTCGGCACCGGCAACTACAATCCGCGCACGGCCCGGCTTTACACGGATCTCAGCCATTTCACCGCCCGGGAGGAGATAACCTCCGAGGCCGCCACGTTGTTCAACGCCTTGACCGGCTTCGTGCGCGAGCCCGTCTTCGAAAAACTGCTGGTCGCCCCGCACTCGCTGCATCGGCGTATCATCGAGCTGATACGCCGGGAAGCCGAGCACGCGCGAAAAGGTCGGCCGGGGCGGATCATCGCCAAGATGAACTCGCTGGTGGATCAGGCGGTGATCGACGCGTTGTATGACGCGTCGCGGGCCGGGGTGCGCATCGATCTGATCGTGCGCGGGGTGTGTTGTCTGGTGCCTGGCCTGCCCGGCCTGTCCGACCACATCCGGGTGCGCTCGATCGTCGGCCGGTTCCTGGAGCATGTGCGCGCGTTTTATTTTCACAACGATGGCGGCGAGCCGGCTATCTTCGCCGGCAGCGCGGACTGGATGCCCCGGAACTTTTTCCGTCGGATCGAGGTGGTTTTCCCCTTGCTCGACCCCGCTTTGCGCCGGTGGGTGGTGGATGAGTTTTTCGCGATAGAACTTCAGGATAACGAAAGCGCCCGGGAACTTGGCCCCGGGGGCGGTTACCTGCCCTTGCCGCGCGGCGCCGACGTGCCGTCGTTCTCCTCTCAGTCTTACTTTTTGGCCGCGGCCGGCCAGCGCGCGCAGGTGCTGGCGGAGGGCCGGGGTTGACGGGTTCGGGGCCCGAGGTTGCGAGGTTGGGGGCGGCGGGGAAGCGTGTCCGAACGAATCAGGTCGGGGCGCAAAGACGCGAGGACCCTCAGACCTGAGGCAACCGTTTACCTGGTGGAGCTTGGTTCTTAAGTCGCCCGCGCCCTCTCCCATCCGTTTTTAAACGACGAATGGACGCTGATAAACGAGAACCCAGGAACCAGCGGCTGGCGTAGCACCCAGCGGCTGGCGACTGGCATCGATCCAGCGCGTTTCGGGGCAAAGCGCTCCGGTGGGTGCACCGGGCTCAATCCGGTATCAGACCCCGGAGAAGGCGCTGAAGCCGCCGTCCACCACCAAGGTGGTTCCGGTCACGAATTTCGAGGCGTCGGCCACCAGGTAATGCACCGCACCGTGCAGTTCATCCGCCTTGCCGAAGCGACCGAAGGGAGTCTGGCGGCAGATGGTTTCGCCGCGCGCGGTCAAGGAGCCGTCCTCGTTGGTCAACAGCCGGCGATTTTGTTCGCCGAGAAAGAATCCCGGGACGAGGGAGTTCACCCGGACTCCGCCCTGGGTGCGTTTGCCCAGGTCCACCGCCAGCCAGCGGGTGAAGTTATCCACCGCTGCTTTGGCGGCCGAGTAGCCGATGACCCGGCTGATGGCCCGCGCCGAGGAGGCGGAGGAGTAGTTGACCACGCTGGACGAGCCCGAGGCCAGAAGCGCCGGGGTGAAGACCAGGGTGGGCAAGACCGTGCCATGAAGATTCAGGGCCACGACTTGCTCGAAGGCGGTGAAATCCAAGTCGGCGAACGTTTTGTCGGGGGTGATGGTGGCGCCGGGTTGGTTGCCGCCGGCGCCGTTCAGCAGCGCGTCGACCTTGCCCCACTTGGCGACGATGGCATCGCGGGCCCGTTCCAAGGCGCCGCGGTCGGAAACGTCGGCCGCCAAGCCGAGCACGTCCGCCTGCGGGTGGAGCTGACGAACGCGATGAATCGACTCATCGAGTTTGGCTTGGTTACGCCCCAAATAGACGACCCGGGCACCCTCGCCGGCCAAGTAATCGGCAACCGAGCCGGTCAGAGCTCCGGTGGCACCGGTGACCACGACTACTTTTCCTGTGATGTTAAACAAGGCGGACATATACGGTTGGGCGTTGGTGACTGAGTGATTGGCGACGAAAGCCGAAAAGCACACCCGAGCCAAGAGGGCGACGCAATCAGACGGTCTCGGAAAACGTATGCAGGCATGGGCGGGAAGTGGAGGTTCCGCGACGTCCCGGTGCCGGCCCTCGGGTCAGGCACCGAGGAACAGGAGCTACGGCAGGCGCGTTTCCGGGGGGCCGTCGTAGGAGGGGCGGAGGCCGCCGAAGTCGATGATCACCTTGTCGATCACGACGCCGGGGTCGACGGCGACGAGGTGGAGCTGGTGCCAGCCGGGCGAGACCGGCTGGGGCAGCGGGATGGCGAGTTCGGCGGCGTTGGCCAGGACGCGTTGTTTCCAGGCATCGGAGCGGGGGTCGAAGCCCTCGGTGAGCGCACCCGCGACGGCGGGTTGATTATCTAGGGCCACGGCCGCGCGCAGGCCCCGGCCGGGAGTGATGGGGTGGGTGGGCAGGAGGCGGAGGCGAACGGTGGCGGGGCCGCCTTGGCTGGCATGGAAGCGGTAGGACAGGCGCGGGGCGCGGTCCGGGGCAAAGTCGAGGGTGCTGGGCAGCACGGTGACGGCGGAGCCGGAGCGGCCGAGGCCGGGCACGACCCGCCAGCCGCCACCCGGGGTGTCGGTGCGGGCGGCGAAGCGGCCGGGGTGGAGCGAGACCACGCCGTCGACCTCGATCAAGTCGCCGGGGATGGCGCCGGGCGGGGGGAGCAGGGCGGGGCGGTCGGGTTCGGGCGGGCGTGCCACGACGGCGTTTTGGGCGTCGGAGTGGAGTGGCGGGAGGCCGGGGGTGGGTTGGAAGCGAACCCAGGTGCGGGGGGACAGGCCGTTGATGGTGACGATGTGGCGCCATTTGCCGCCGGCCACGTGTTCGTTGTAGCGGGTGGTGAGGGCTTCGATGCGTTGGTTGGCGATTTCGACTTGGTCGAAGGTGGCGTTGGCGCGGGCGTCGCCGCGGGCGCGTTGGAGGCGGGCGAGTTCGGCGTGGAAGTAGCGTTGGTTGGCGGCGGCGGTGACGCGGAGCGGGTAGGCGACGAGTTGGAAGTAGGCGTCCTGGGCGCGGGCGGGGAGGTGGTCGGCGAGAGCGGCGGTGTCGCGGTCGAGGTCGGCGTAGGCGGCGAGGCGCGTTTCGATTTCGCGTTCGGTGAGGGCGGTGGGGGCGTAGGGGGTGAGCGGCAAGTGCCACTGGAGGTGCTCGGGTTTGCGGGCAAAGGCGAGCAGCTGGTGGCGGCGCCAGAGGTGGGCGATGGAGGGGGCGAGGTCGGGGCCGAAATCGCGCGCGGCGACGAGGTCGAGGAAGCGGTCGGCGGCGTCGGGCGAGGTGCGGTCGGCGTGCCAGGCGAGGTCGAGGAAGAACTCGGTGGAGAGTTCGGTGTTCTTGAGGTCGCCGACATTGACCACCCAGAAACGTCGAGCGCCCTGCTCGTAGGCGCGGTGCATTTCGGTCCAGGTGAGGGGCAGGGGCAGGGAGTCCACCCAGAGCCAGGACAGGGGGGCGCCGAGGTAAGAGAGATGGTAATAAACGCCGAGGCCGCCGGAGCGGGCGCGTTCGGCGGCGGTGGCGAAGCGGCGGAGGTAGCCGAAGTTGTCGTCGGGCCAGACGAGGGTGACGTCGTCGGGCACGCGCAGACCGGCCTCGTAGTCGGACAAGACCTCCTTGTAGGGCACAAAGATCTGGGGGACGCGGGCGGGGTCGCCGGCGCCGAGGTGGCGGGCGAGCAGGGCGCGTTGGTCGGCGAAGATGCGTTCGAGGGTGGCGATGCGTTCGGCCTGGTCGCGGGGGCCGACGATGGGGCTGTCGTGGATGCCCCTCATGCCGAGGGTGAAGAGGCTCTCGCCGGAGGTGCGGGAGCGCACGCGGTCCTCCCAATACGCGAGCACGCCGTCGCGGTTGGCCAGGTAGTCGTAGTTTTCCTTGGGCGCGGTCCATTCGCCGACGTTGTTGCGCAGCATGGGTTCGGCGTGGGAGGAGCCGAGGATGATGGCGTAGCGGTCGGCGGTGGCGGCGTTGCCCGGCACCTGGTGAAAGGGGAGGGTGCAGGGGTGCATGGCGGGCCAGAGGGTGTTGGCGCGCAGGCGGAGCAGGAGCTCGAAGAGGCGGGCGTAGGTGCGGGGACCGAGGTTGCCGACGGAGGGTTCGTGGGTGAGGCGGGCCCAGGGTTCGAGGCCCCAGCCCTCGTCGTTGAGGAAGACGCCGCGATACTTGACGGCGGGGGCGTCAGGGGCCTCGGCGCCGGTGGTGAAGTGCAGTGCGGGGCGAGCGGCCACCGGCACGTCGGCCCACCAGTGCCAGGGGGACACGCCGATGCGGCGGGAGAGTTCGTAGAGGCCGTAGGCGAGGGCGCGGGGGTCGGAGCCGGCGACGAGCAGTTCGGCGGGGGTGGCGGAGAGGCGAAAGGTTTCCCAGCGGCCGGCGAGATCCGGGGCGAATTCGACCCGGACCCGGCGCAGCAGGCCGGAGTGGTCGTCGCCGGAGAGGACGAGCGGGCGGTGGCCGGTGACGCGGGCGATGTCGTCGGCCAGGTCGGTCGCGGCCTGCAGCACGACCGCGGGTGGATTGGGCGGGAGCGCGATGGGTGCGGCGCCCAGTTCAGCCAGGGCGAGGGGGAAGGCGGCGGCGCGTTCGGCGGGGCCGGCGGAGTCGGGCAGCAGAGAGACGTGGCCAAAGAGTGCCGGCAGGCCGGCACACAGGACACCTAACAGCAGGGGTAGACACCTTCGGAGCATGAGGGTTGGGGTAAATGCGGCGACGCAGCGGGTGCGTCGCCCGGGGGGGGCGGTGCGCTAGAGGATACCGGCCGGCTCGCGACGAGCACTGGCCACCACACCCTCGGCGGCCATCTCGCGGAGCAAGGTGCCGAGGTAGGGGATGAGTTGTTTCTTGCGGCTGACGATGCCGGGCAGGTCGAAGATCTCCTCGCCCTCCACGAGGTCGCCCAGCAGGTAGACGCGGGCCTCGGT
>CAYNUW010000286.1:0-4803 GCA_964400455.1 uncultured Akkermansia sp.
TGACAAAGATAGTATCCGTGAATGAAACACGAGCTTTATACTCATTTAGCCATGCCTCCTGTTCGTGGCGATGATTCCATAACTTAACGGGACTGACGTATTTTTTCTCCTCCTCGTAATTGCGATCAAACCGAGCTTGCATCGCTTTGGTTAATACCCACTCAGGCGAGCCCTCGACCAACTCAGCCACCGGAATACGTTTTGTGACTCGCTTCGCCGTGCCTGCTTTATACTCGGCTCCCGGCAAGGGGCGCAGCTCGCTTTCCGCCGCTTGCGCAGATAGCGTATGGCCAATCGTCAGGGCCAGAATTATACCGAACGTTTTCAGTAATAGGTGTCTATTCATGGAGAAAAAATGCGCCTGTTGAACCGCCCTCTTCGATCACCAAACCGAAATTTACCGTCAATAACTATTCCCAGATACAAGCATATCTTTTTCATGACTTAAGCCTAAAACAGTAGTTGTTGGGCAAGTGATCACGCAATGTATTGTCTCTGATGACACGGACAGACGGGTGCTTAATCCCGAAAACCGCAATTGATCGCCGAGATCCAGTGCAACCTCGCGGGCATCTGACGTTTTGCTCAACTCCTCGATGCATGCTCCGGTGCACTCCGGGTTTCGCGCTCGCCATCTGCTCTGCGATCTTGCGCCGTCCCATGACTCCGAAGCGATGACCTGCACCGTGTGCCCGCTCAACAATAGCGATTACCACTTGGCGCGGACTCGGTCGTAATCTCCCACCCCAGTCACCTCGGTGATAATGACCGAATTCTGCATGACTTGGGATGAACCGTGCAAAACGGCCGCATAGCCGCCGATGACCACAAAATCGACCCCGCCCTCGACGAGTCGATCAGGCAACAACCTCAGCGTTTGCGCGGCTCGCCTCGCCTGCGTGTTTGAACTGCAGCAACAAAGCCAAGGCAGCGTCATGCTGCAGCGCACGTTCTTCCGCCGTGAGCGTCAGATTGTGTTCCAAGAGCTCGATATCCACCCCGGCATCGATGGCTTGCTGCAGGATTGAGGACGCGTCCGAGGTCATAGTCTGAGCCGGGATCATGCAGTTGTCCGGGTCGTATCGAGGCGATTTGACGGCACCTTTCGGTGGGGCCCTCGGCTCGAAATACCCTCCGGGTATACCTTCGCTCGGTCCGCACCGAAATCTGCTCGTCATCTCACCCCGCTGCTCAGCCGTCCAACTGCATGATCCCGGCTGAGCAAAGCACCGACCGTCGGTTAGACAACGTGTTTTCCCAATAGCCTAAAGGAAGGTCCTGGTAGCTTTCACCGGTCATTGCCCACCCCGTTGGTCGCCATAAAATACAAATTATAATTGCTAGATAGTCTGTCTTAAGCCAAGAAAAGATATTATGCTTTCTATTCTTGGCGAAAAAGAGGCGATGGCCAAGCTTGGGGCTCGCCTGCGTGCCGAACGTCTGCGCCGCAATCTTTCCCAAGGGCATGTGGCCTCGATTGTCGGCGTGGCGATTCCGACGTATCGCAAGATCGAGGCCGGCAGCGGCACCATTGAATTTCGCCACGTCGCCCGCGCGCTCGGTGTGCTCGGCTACGCCGACGCGCTTGGCGAACTCATCCCCGAGACCCAGCCGGAAATGCGCTTGGAGGACTTGCTGGCCCCGCAACGCAAACACGCCTCCCGCGCGCGAAAAACGTGATGGAAAAGCACCTTCAGGTTCACTGGTGGGACGGCACCTTGGTCGGTCACCTCGTTCACCGCGGCACGATCTATTTCATCTATGACGAGGCCTGGGTCGGACAGGGCCACAACCTCTCGCCCCTTTCGTTGCCCCTGGCGGCCACCGCCTATAACGGGAGCAAGGGCATCGACGGTTTACCCGGCCTGATCGCCGATTGCCTACCGGATGCCTGGGGCCGCAAGGTGGCACGAAAGGAGTTTGCTCAAAATCACTGGGGTGAGCCCTCCACCTTGGCGCTGCTTGCCTGGCGCGGGCCCGGCGGCCTCGGAGCGCTGCGCTTTTTGCCCCCGTTGCACCGCCAAACGGATCGCCATCCAACACTACAAATCATCGGTGCGTCGGCCCTTGCTCGGGGAGCCGCCCGGATCGAACGCGGGGAGCCGACCGAGGTCCTCCGTCAGCTGGCGCGCGGCGGCACCGCCGGAGGTGCCTTTCCCAAGGCCGTGGTGCTCGCTTACCCCGACGACACCCTCCGGGTTGGGCCGCCCGATGGCACCGGCGAACCCAGTCTGTTAAAATTCGACCTTTCCCCGCAAGGCGACCACGCCGCCTGCGAGCACGCCTACGCGCTCATGGCCGCCGCCGGCGGTATCCAGGTGGTGACTACACGCCTTATGCACGAAGGGCCGACGACCCTGCGCAGGCACCTCCTGGTGAAACGTTTCGACCTGCCCGACCCCGGGCAACCAGAGCGTCGCCTTCACTTCCACTCCGCTAGTGGACTCTTGCACAAAGGGGCCGGCGACCTCGACTACCGCGATCTTTTCCGCACCGCGATCCGCCTCGGCCTCCCGCCCAAAGATCTGCGTGAGCTCGCCCGCCGCATGGTTTTCAACGTGCTGGCCGCCAACCACGACGACCATGGGAAAAACCATGCCTTCTTTTACGACGAGACGACGCGCACCTGGTCGCTCACCCCGGCTTACGATCTTACGTTTACGATGGGGGGCCTGGAGCGTGGCACGCTGGTAAGCGGCGAAGTCTGGCCAACACGGGCCACGATGCAGGACCTATGTATCGACGCCGGCGTGAGTCGAGGCGACTTCGAGGCGCTCTTCGAGCGGGTCAGCTCCACCGTCAGTCAGTGGCCCGATTTCGCCGCTCAAGCCGAAGTGCCAAAAGCCAAAACGCAGGAGGTGCAGGATCGCCTGCGACACATCCGAAGCCGAGTAGGCTAAAACCCTTCCTCGTCTAGCCCGTCGAAGGGTCGTGATTATTTGGTCCTGGGGGCGCGCCCGTCTCGGGTGCGCTCTTCGGCGTGCCGCCGAAGACTCTCGGCGGCAAACCAAGGGTGCTACGGTTTACGGCCGGTCACCCACAGGGAGTGATTAGGGTGTGTCTATTTTGCCGCCACGGGTTTGATCAGGTCGCGCACGTGCGCGTGAATGACATAGCTGCGCGGCGAGCCAGCCGGATAATCGGTCTCCAGCGTCACCCGGGCTTTGATCGCCTCGTCGGTGCTGAGCGGGTAGAGGTTGATACGGTATTCGCGGCCTTCGCCGACGGTTTCGACCTCCACCGCCACGTTTTCATGGTCGGAACGCGCGGACATGATACGCACTGGCTCCTGGATACCGATTTTCACCGCGATGGATTTGGCGTCGGCCGCCCCACCTAACTGCCAGATCACAAACGACGGCTGGAGCGCGACCACCCGGGGAATGGTCGTCTCCATGGTCAAAACCGCCGGAGGCTCACCATCGTCGGTGCTCACGGTGATGGTGTTTTTCTGCACGCCTTGGCGGTTGCCGATTTTGAGGCTGGCCACGATTTCCCCCGACTCTCCCGGCGCGTAGGTCTTTTTCTCCAGCGCGGCCGTGGTGCAGCCACAGCTGGATTTGATCGACGTGATTGTCACCGGTGCCACGCCTTGATTGGTGAAGACATAACCGGCCGAGACCTCGGTCGCTGCCGGATCGGAAATCTTACTTTGCGTAAGCGTCTGCCAGGCCAGCCCCGCATAGGCAGAACAAATGGGCCCCATGATCATCCAACTAAGCACCCAACCGAAACGTTTACGCCTACACATAAACTCCTGTGATTTTGAATGCGGCAGAGACGGAAGAGACATGGGGCGCTCACTTGCCCCAAATCAAGGTGCTTCGTTTTTCAGCGCAGCGATCCATTTCGAGAAATTGATGGTCACTGACGAGGTGACCGGCGTCTCGAACTGATCCCAATCTGAATAAACGGCTTCAACGACGTAATCCATATTACTACGTAATTGCGCGACATCCAGCGTCGCCTCGCGAATGGTTGCACCTCCCAACATCGTGCCGCGGTCGATACCGAAGTCTTCACGTAGGCGAAAACCGCTCAGCTTCATGTAATTCAGCTCGGCGTTGGTGTGCACCCAAGACAGAATTAATTGGCCCTCTACTATCTTCGCGTCTAAAGCGCTGGGGCCGTGCTTTTCGGGCACCGGTTCTTCTTCCGTGACCACTGGGACCGTATATTCCCAAGTGGCCATGGCCGCTTGAAACACATCCACAGGGGTGATTCTATAATGCACAGGACGTGTCTTCATGTCTTCCGAAATCATGTCGGATACCGTCCAGCGTGCCTCCAACTGCTTAACGACGCGGTAAGGCACCTCTTCTTGAACTTTTACCCAGTTGTCATCTCCCTCCAACCGGCGCTCGACCATAAATTTACCGATCGCACTGCGTTGGGCCTCGGCCAACGGCATACGCCAGTAGAGGTTGAGCTTCTTGGGATAGAGTCGAGCAGCGATCTCGGCTTGAGTCGGCTCCACCCAAGCACTGCGTTCGGCAGCGGTCAGGGGTTTCGCGACCGAAATTGGGTCTTTGCTCAGTTCGCCATTTTCGTAGCACTTAAACAGACCATATTCGTAAGCGACGTCGGCAGCAGCCGATGCATCAAGAAAGCCCAATCCCCACGCAAACGCGTGCGTGCCGTCCCGCATCATTTGTATGCAATCACCGGCAGGCAACCCTTTGGCTTCGCGCAAAATCGCACGCAGTTTTGTGGTATTTATCGTCGCTGGTCGAGTCGGCAGCTTACTCGCCACCTGTTTTTGGATTTGTTCAGCTTGCTGGGCATTAAACCCGAGCTTTGTCC
>CAYNUW010000287.1:0-4789 GCA_964400455.1 uncultured Akkermansia sp.
GGTCTCGGCCGGGCGCTGCCAGATCAGGTAGGCGCCGCGTTCGAGCAGAGGGCGGCCGGCGTAGGCGGGGCGGTATCCGAGCCATAGATACTCCTGGGCTCCGGCGGCGCCCGAGCGGGTGATGCGCACGCCGCGCGGGGAGGCGGCGGTATGGGCGTGGTCGATGCGGTGCAGGCGGTAGGTGGCGGAGCCGAGGGCGGTGGCGTCGCTCCAGTCGGTGCTGGCCAGCCAGTTCAGCCGGGCCTTGGCCTGGGGGTGAAAATGGCCCTCGGGCAGGTCGCCGCTGCCCATGATGTCGTAGGGATCGCCGTATTCGTCATTGGCGCCGGTGCCGGTCACGGAGCCGTCGGAGGTGAGCCAGAAGCTGGCGTGGCCTATGCCGTAGTTGTGTCCAAGCTCGTGGGTGAAGACGCCGTCGTCGATGTTGCCCTGCATCCAGAGGTTGGAGCCGCCGGCGAGACCGCCGTAAACGATGGTGCTGCGCATGCCGAGGGAGGCGAAGAGCACGCCGACGATGTCGTAGTCGCCGAGGCCGGCGCTGTCGCCGTTGCCGGTCGCGCTGACCGGGCCGATATTGATGGCGGAATCGTCGCCGGCGCGGGTGTTGCGGAAGGTGTTGCGGGCGTCGCGGAGCAGCTCGGCGTTGAGGCTGCTGGAGCCGGCGGCGCTGACGTAGTAGGCGGCGGTCTGGGGCAGGCGGTAGGTGAGGGCGCTGACACCGGGCAGGATGTCGGTTTTGCCGTAGGACATGGCCCGGATCTGGGGGGCGACGACATCGCGGAGCACGCCGAGGGTGGCGGTTTGGGAGTGGGACTCACCGGTGCGGTCGCTGAAGTCCACCCGGATCATGAACACGCGTTTGGGCTGCTCGGTCCAGGCGCTGGCCTGGGCCTGCTCGGCGGCGATGGCGCCAGTCAGATCGAAGCCGCCGGCCTCCGCTCCGGGCGCGGGGGCGGCGGCGTAGAGGGCGTCGGAGCCGGCGTGGGGTCCGGGCAACGCGTCGAGCTGGGCCAGGGTCTGGTTGAGCGTGTCGAGCTCGTGTGGATTGGCGAAGGCGTGGAGGCGTCCGCCCCCGAGGGCGAGGACCGGTTCGCCCGCGATGGGCAGGCCGGTGAGGAAACTGCGGGCGAGGTCGGTCTGGGCGGGCGGGAACCAGGCGCGCGCGGTCGCTACCTCGGCCGGTTCGAGCGTCAGCAGGGCGTGTTCGTGCAAGGCGGCGGAGCCATCGAGCACGATGCCCTGCACGGGGGCGGAGCGTTTGCTCATCCACTCCTTGCGCGTGCCGTAGGTGAAGGCATCGGCGGTGCCTTCGGGCAGGTGAAGCGTGGCGAGGTGGTCAGCGGTGCCGGCCGGCGCGTGGCAGATCGGGTAGGAGTCAAAGGCGGCGACGACGCTGAACGGTCGCTCGACCAAGGGGCGCAGCTCGGAGGGCAAGGCGGCGTAGTCGTGAAGGCGAAGCCGCTCGCGCAGCGCCTGGGCGGGGTTTGCCCGGATCAGGGTGGCCAGGTGTTCGCGGCGGGCGAGGGCCAGGATGCGGCCCTCGGCAAGGAGGGCGGAGCGTGCGGCGGGTGGGGTGGATTGGTAGGAGGCCAGCCAGTCGGCGAAGGCTGCGGGGGGAGCGGGTGCGGGAGGGGTGAATGTCGGCGTGAGCGCGGAGCGTGTCGGTGGCGTGTTGTCCGACGTCGAAACGGAAGGTGGGCGGACCTCGTCGGGGGTGATGAAGCGGGGCAGTAGGGTGAGCCCGAGGGCGGCGAGCAGGGCGAGTGCCGGGCGGAGGAGGCGCATAAGCATGGCGCGAGCAAATGATGAAAGCATAATTTTTACAACGTCGCTTCGCGCCGGCGGGTGGAAACGTCCGCAAGACCGGGCCAACAAAACGCAAGGACGGGTAAGCGAAGGGCGGGCCGGATGTGGTAGTCTTTGGGCACGTTCAGACCGGGTCACCCGGCGGGCGCGTTCTTTGTTGATTGGTCGTATAAAAGTCGGCGGCCGCCTGGAGTTTACTCCCGGCGGCCGTTTGCGTTTCAGTCGTCGGCGGGGAGCTGGCTGGACTGCAATGCCGGCTTGCGGAAAACGCACCCTAGCGTCTACTTGCGTGATGCTCGATGTCATCAAGCGCAATCACGTGCGTATTCTGGGCGAGGGGGAGGAAACGTGGATTTTTGCACACGGTTTTGGCTGTGATCAGACGATGTGGAGGCGGATGGCTCCGTTGTTCGAGGGCAGGCGGGTGGTCTTGTTTGATTACGTCGGTTCGGGCGGGTCGGATTACTCGGCGTATCGGCCGGATCGTTACGCGACGCTCGAGGGGTATGCGGCGGATTTGTTGGAGGTGGTGGAGGCGGCCGGGGGGAGGCCGGTGACCTTGGTGGCCCACTCGGTGAGTGCGATGATCGGGGTGTTGGCGGCGGTGCGGCGGCCGGAGTGGTTTCGTCGTTTGGTTTTGATCGGACCGTCGCCCTGTTATCTTAACGAAGGCGACGGGTATTCGGGTGGTTTTGAGCGGGCGGATATCGAAGGTCTGCTGGAGATGTTGGAGCGAAATCCGCTGGGTTGGGCGGGATTTTTGGCGCCCTTGGTGATGAAGAATCCGGCGCGTCCGGGGTTGACGGAAGAGTTACACGCGAGTTTTTGCGCGATGGATCCGGAGATCGCGCGGCGTTTTGCTGGGGCGACTTTTCTGGCGGATAACCGGCGCGATTTGGCGGCGGTGCGGACCCCGACCTTGATTTTGCAATGCAGCGAGGACGCGATCGCGCCCGAGCGGGTGGGGCGTTTTGTGCACGAGCACATTGGCGGGAGCGTGTTGCGAGTCCTGCGGGCGACCGGGCACTGTCCGCACATGAGCCACCCGGAGGAGACGATGGCGGTGATCAATAACTGGGTCGAAGCCGGAGCCTGAGATCATGGAGACGACATGGGACCAAGTGCCTTGCGGGTTGATGAAGGTGGATGAAGACGGCCGGCTGCTGGCGGCGAATTTGGCGATGGCCCGGTTATATGGGATCGAAGGCAAGGACGGGTTGCCCGCCGGGGTGGAGGCTTTGTTATCGCCGGGATCCAAGCTTTACTACCAGTTGAACCTGGTGCCGATGCTGCGGTTGAGCGGCCGGGTGGAGGAGGTTTATTTGGAGATGCTGGATGTGGCCGGCAAGGCTCTGCCGGTGCTGGTCAATGCGCGCCTTGACGAAGGAGCCGGGCATAGTGTGTGGTCGGTGATGCGCATCGAGCAGCGCGGTCGCTGGGAGGCGGCGGTGGCCGAGGCGCGGCGGAGGGCGGAGCAGCAGACGGAGGAGTTGGCCCGCCAAGGTGCGGAGTTGGCGGCTTCGAAGGCGGTGCTCGAGCGAACGCTCAAGGAGCTGCATGATACGCACTGGCTCTTGCACAAGGTGGCGGCGGTTTTGCCGGTTTGTATGTATTGTGGTCGGGTCAAGGCCGAGGAGGGGGGCAGTTGGGAGGAGGCGATCGAGTTTTTGAAGCATCACGGGAGTTTCTTGAGTCATGGTTGTTGTCCGGGATGTTTGGATCGGATGCGTCGAGATTTTCATCTGCCGCCGACACCGAGGGCGTAAGGTCGGGATGCCTCCGCGTTTGACCTCGATGGGAAGTGCGCTGAGTCTGCCGGACATCACAACCTGCCAATGCCTGCGCCTCAGCTTATCGTCACTGTTTGCACCGCGAATGTTTGTCGCAGTCCCATGGCGGCGGCTTTGTTGCGTCATGCGCTGAGCGCCGAGGCCGAGCCCTTGCGTTCCTGTCAGGTGATTTCGGCCGGAGTGGCGGCGCGAGGAGGGGAGAAGATGTCGGAAAACTCCCGCACGGCCCTGCAAAAGGCGGGTTTGCGGGTGCCCGAGCACAAGAGTCAGCCGTTGACGCCTGAGCTGGCGGCGCGGGCGGATCTAATTTTATGCATGACCGAGAGCCATCGGGCGGTGATCGGGCTGGCTTTGGATCCGGCGCCGAAGAATGTATTTTTGTGGCGGGAGTTTATGCCCGGTCGCGGCAACAAGGAGATTGGCGATCCCTACGGGGGGCCGCTGGCCGAATACGAGGCGTGCCGAGACGAAATGGTGGAGGCGCTGCCGAGCTTGTTGGCGAAGCTGCGAGCGATGTGAGGCAGCGGGGTCGGCGGGCGCAACAAGGCAGGGGAAGGGTGGCTTGTGCCTGATCGGATGCTTTCATCGTTACGGCGCGACGCGGAGTTGGAGCCGTTTTTGCCGGGGCTGCGTTTTGGATTCTACAACACGCTGACCTGGCAGATTGCGACCGGCACGACGCTGGTCTTGTTTGCCGAGCAGCTGGGCGCGACGCCTTTTCAGGCCGGTCTGGCGTATGCGTTTATCTTTCTGCTCACACCGGTGCAGATTTTTGCAACGGTATTGTTGCCGAAGCTGGGCTACAAGCGGCTGACGATGGCGGGGTGGGGGCTGCGTGGCTTCATGTTGCTGATTCCCCTGGTGCTGGCGCCGCTGGCGGCTTGGTTGGGTGAGCGCGCGTGGATGGTTTCGGCGCTGATTGGAGCTTCGTTTGGATTTTGTCTTTTGCGCGCCTTCGGCATGGCGGCGAGTCTGCCGTGGTTTTACGCGATCCTGCCGGAGAAGGCGCGCGGGCGGTATTTTGCGAGCGATCATCTCCTATCCGGAGTGGCCTCGGTCGGCACCCTGCTGACCTGTGTGGCCCTGTTTGCGCTGTTGCCGGTCTACCCGGCGATTTTTATCCAGTATCTAATCGCCGTGGCTGGGTCTTGGGCGAGTTATCGCTCGCTGGCTTTGTTGCCGGACGGTCCGGC
>CAYNUW010000288.1:0-4774 GCA_964400455.1 uncultured Akkermansia sp.
TCGCGGCGAGAGCGATGGCAGTGTTCTTGATCATGATGGTTTGGTTGGTTTGGTTGGTTGTTGTCGCCGAAGCGACATGCCGCACAAGAAATAGCGTTCATTCCAACGCAAGTCTAAACCATCATTTCGCTAATCATCTGTCCGTTCGCCCAAGCCGTTGCTCAATCGTTTAAACCCATGCCACGTTTCCCTCTCCTGCCCCTGACCGCCTTGTCCGGTCTGCTCGGCGTCGCACTCGGCGCTTTGGGAGCCCACGCTTGGCGTGAACGTCTCGCCGACTCGGCCGACGCCTGGCGCACCGCCTCCACCTATCACCTGGTCCACACCGCCGTCACGGTCGCCGTCCTGCTCTGGGCCGAGTCCCAGCCCGCCAGTCACCCCGCTCGCTTGCACCGCGTCGCCGTCTGGTGGCTGGCCGGCTGCCTCCTGTTTTCGGGCTCCATTTACCTGCTCGCCCTTGGCGGACCGCCTTGGCTCGGCCCCGTCACCCCTCTGGGCGGAATAGCGCTGATGATCGGCTGGTGCCTGCTCGCGCTCGAAGGCTGGCGCGGCATCGGCTCCCGCCGCGTCTGATCATGCGGCTTCCCGCCGAGCTCTCCCCCGTGCTCGCCGCCCTCACGAGGGTTGGTCGCCCCCGAATCGTCGGCGGTGCCGTCCGCGACTGGCTGCTGGGCTTGGAACCCAAGGATTTTGACCTCGAGGTCGGCGGCACCTCCTTTGCCGACCTGCACCGCGTGCTCGCTCCGCTCGGTGCCACCGACGTCGTCGGCCGCAGCTTTGGGGTGATCAAACTCCGCCTAGCCTCCGGCGCCGAATACGACGTCTCGCTGCCCCGGCGAGAATCCAAAACCGGCTCCGGTCATCGCGGCTTCGCAGTTCAGCCCGATCCCACCCTCAACGATACCGAGGCCGCCGCCCGCCGAGACTTCACCATCAACGCCCTCTCCTGGGATCCCGCCGCCGGCGTCTTGATCGATCCGCACGGAGGCGCGGCCGATCTGCGGTCCCGTCGCCTACGCCACACCAGCCCGGCCTTTGCGGAAGATCCCCTGCGCGTCCTGCGAGGAATGCAGTTAGCGGGACGGTTTAACCTTAGCCTGGACCCGGACACCGCCGCGCTCTGCCGCTCCATCAAATCCGCCTACGCCGAGCTGCCGGTCGAACGCGTATGGCAGGAATGGGCCAAGTGGGCCGAAAAAAGCGCCTTTCCACTTGGACGTCCTTCGGCCGGCCTGCGCGTCCTCGCCGAGTCCGGCTGGTTGAGCTGTTTTCCCGAGTTATCCGCCTTGGTCGGCTGCCAACAGGACCCGGAATGGCACCCCGAGGGCGACGTCTTCACCCACACCGCCCACGCCTGCGACGCCCTCGCCCGCGACCCCGAATGGCTCGCCGCCCCACCCCGCCGCCGACGTTTGCTCATGCTCGCCGTCCTGCTCCACGACGTCGGCAAACCCGCCTGCACTCACCTGGCCGAAAAACGCGGCCGCCTGCGCTGGACCAGCCCCGGCCATGAACCCGCCGGCGTGACACCCGCCGAGACCTTCCTCCGCCGCATCGGCGCGCCGCTTGACCACGCCCCGCTCATCACCCCCCACGTCGCCAACCACATGGTGCACCACCACGGCGGGCCCGCCGGACTGGGGGCCAACGCCATCCGCCGCCTCGCCCGCCGGATCGCCCCCGCCTCCATCACCGACCTTACGCTGGTCATGCGCGCTGATTGCAACGGTCGCCCCCCCCTCGACTCGCCCGATACACTCGCCCTCGTCGACCGCCTGCGCTCCGACGCCGACGCGCTGGCGATCTCCGACGCAAGCCCCCAGGCCATCCTCCTCGGCCGCCACCTCCTCGCTATCGGCCTCCAACCCGGCCCCGCATTCAAGTCCATCTTGGAAAACGCGTTCGAAGCACAGCTCGACGGAGCGTTTCACGATGAATCAAGCGCGCTCATCTGGTTGAGAAATAATTTGCCGAAACCACCCGCCACCGGTGCGTGACACCCGCACGTAGCCGCCCTTGTCTGATCGGCTTCGTCCAGCCCGGGGCCTCGCTCCGGCTCGACACGCCGGCGATCCTTTTCTCACTCCCGCAAGCCCCCTCTTTTCACGAACCAGGCCCTCCCAACTCGATCAACTCAAACAATTCACCACCGTGGTCGCCGACACCGGCGACTTCCAAAGCATGCGCGCCTTTGCGCCGCGCGACGCCACCACCAATCCCTCCCTTATCCTCAAGGCCGCCGCCATGCCCGATTACGCGGCCCTGCTCGACCAGGCCATCGCCGACGCCGGCCCCTCCGCCCGCCTCGATCAAGTCATCGACCGCCTCCTCGTCGTATTCGGTTTAGAAATACTTAAGATCGTGCCCGGTCGCGTCTCCTCCGAGGTGGACGCCCGCCTCTCTTTTGACACCGCCGGCACCCTCGCCAAGGCCCGCGAGATCATCGCCCTCTACGAAAAAGCCGGCATCTCGCGCGACCGCGTGCTCATCAAGATCGCCTCGACCTGGGAAGGCATCAAGGCCGCCGAAGTCCTCGAGAAGGAAGGCATCCACTGCAACCTCACCCTCCTCTTCTCCTTCGCTCAGGCCGTGGCCTGCGCCGAGGCCGGCATCCAGCTCATCTCCCCCTTCGTCGGCCGCATTCTCGACTGGCACAAAGCCAAGAATCCCACCGCCGATTTCAGCGGCGCCAAAGATCCCGGCGTCATTTCCGTTACCCAGATCTACACCTACTACAAAAAATTCGGCTACCGAACCGAGGTCATGGGAGCCTCCTTCCGCAACACCGGCGAAATCCTGGAGCTAGCCGGCTGCGACCTTCTCACCATCGCACCCTCCCTGCTCGCGGAATTGGCCAAGAGCGAAGCTCCCTTGGTCCGCCAACTGGATCCGGTCTGCGCCGCCGCCGCCAAGCTGGATAAAGTCACCTTCGACGAAAAAGCCTTCCGCTTCGCCCTGAACGAAGACGCCATGGCCACCGAAAAAACCGCCGAAGGCATCCGCCTTTTCAGCGCCGATATCGTCAAACTCGAGCAGCTCATCGCCGCCCGCCGCGGCTGACCCGGACCGCACCGTAACCTCCTCTCGCGCCCACCCGCTCCCGGTTCACCCCGGGGCGGGTTTTTTGTTCCCGCGCCCCGATTATCGGCACGCCGTTTCATCTCCGCTTAAGGTTGATGGGCTAAAAAATCGGCATGATCCCCCGTGCCCTCCCACTGCTCGCCACTGCCCTGCTCGCCGCCTCCGCCCCCGCCGCTTCGCTTACCCTCGAACCCGGCCCCGCCCCGGGTGCGCTAAACCTCCGCATCGCCGACCCCGCCAACGCCGCCTGGAGCCTGCAAACCTCCACCGACCTCCTCAGCTGGTCCGACCGGCAGACCTTCCGCGTTCGCAACACCGACCACACCTACAGCATCGATAACGCCGCCGGCCTGGCCCGGATTTTTTTCCGACTCACTCCGGCCGACCCCACTGCCCTGCCCCACACCTCCGCCGCCGCTACCCAGCTGCCGGCCGCACCGGATAACTACACCCTCCTCGATCTGCCCGCCCACCTCAATCTCCCCATCATCGCCGGACAGGACAATACCCCCGCCGGCAACCCCGCGACCGACGCCGGAGCCACCCTCGGCCGCGTGCTCTTCTACGACAAACGTCTCTCCGCCAACCACACCGTCGCCTGCGCCTCATGCCATCAGGCGGAACACGGCTTCTCCGACCCGCGTCCCTTCAGTGTCGGCTTCAACGGCGGCTTGACCGACCGCAATTCCATGGGGCTGACCAGCGCCCGTTACTATCCCCGCCGCGCCTTCTTCTGGGACGAACGCGCCGCCACCCTCGAGGACCAGGTCCTCCTGCCCATCCAGAACGAGGTCGAAATGGGGCTCACCCTCGACGAAATGGTCGCCCGCGTCGCCGCCGAGCCCTACTACAACGAACTTTTCACCCGAGCCTTCGGCAGCGCGAACGTCACCGCCGCCCGCGTCTCCCGCGCCCTGGCCCAGTTTGTGCGGTCGATCGTCTCGTCGAAAACCAAATACGACCAAGGCGTGGCCAGCGGCTTCGCCAACTTCACCGCCCAGGAAAACCTCGGTCGCCAGGTCTTTCTCGGCCAGGTCGGCAACGCCACCTGCGCCGCCTGCCACGGCACCGACAACTTCGTGCCCGGCCCCGCAGTCTTCAACAACGGCCTCGAAACCCCCTCCGTCGACCGCGGGGTCGGCGCCATCACCGGCAACCCGGCCGACGACGGAAAGTTCAAGGTCGGCAGCCTGCGCAACATCGCCCTCACCGCCCCCTACATGCACGATGGCCGTTTCGCCACCCTGGAGCAGGTCGTGGAGTTCTACGCCACTGGCGTCACCAACCACCCCAACCTTTCCGCACCACTCCGCAATCCACCCGGGACGCCGGGAGCCGGTCAGCCCCGGCGCCTAAATCTGACCAACGACCAGAAGGCCGCGTTGGTCGCCTTCCTCCACACCTTGACCGATACCACGGTCGCCACCGACTCCCGCTTCTCCGATCCCTTCCGCTCGACAGGTGCGCTCACCTTGCCCTGACTCCGCTCCACCAGCCCCGCTCCGAGCCCTCCCTCCCTGCCGGCCGACGTTCCATGAAACTCCTCGTCGTCGAAGATGAAGCCCCCCTGCGCCGCACCCTCGAGCGCGCCCTCCGTGAAGAAGATTACGTGGTCGAAACCGCCGCGAACGGTCCCGACGGCCTCGCGCTCGCGTTGCGCGGCCTCGGCCTCGCGCTCGCGCGTGATGTCGGG
>CAYNUW010000289.1:0-4741 GCA_964400455.1 uncultured Akkermansia sp.
CCGACGGCCAGCTCAAGACCGGCCGCGACGTCATCATGGCCGCCCTGCTCGGCGCCGAAGAATTCGGCTTCGCCACCACCGCTCTGGTGGCCACCGGCTGCATCATGATGCGCGTGTGTCACCTGAACACCTGCCCCGCCGGCGTCGCCACCCAGGACCCCCGCCTGCGCGAAAAGTTCAAGGGCCGCCCGGAGGATGTGGTCAACTTCATGACGTTCATCGCCCAAGAAGTCCGCGAACTCATGGCCCAGCTCGGCTTCCGCAGCGTCGCCGAAATGGTGGGCCGCACCGACCGCCTCGAACCCCGCAAGGCCATCAACCACTGGAAGGCCAAGGGTATGGACTTCTCCAGCCTGCTCTACTCACCCGACGCCGGGCCCGAGGTGGGCCGTTATTGCCAGATGGCGCAGGATCACGGTCTCGACAAGTCCCTCGACCTCACCGTCCTGCTCGAGCGTTGCGCACCCGCCATCGAACGCGGAGAAAAGGTCATCGCCGAACTGCCGGTCAAAAACGTCCATCGTGTCGTCGGCACCATCACCGGCAGCGAAGTCACCCGGAAATACGGTGCCGCCGGTCTGCCCGAGGACACGATCGACATTCGCTTCAACGGCTCCGCCGGCCAATCCTTCGGCGCCTTCATGCCCAAGGGCATGACCTTCCGCCTTACCGGCGACGCCAACGATTACGTCGGCAAGGGCCTCAGCGGCGGCAAGATCATCGTTCGCGCCCCCGCCACCTCCGGCTTTAATCCGTCGGAAAACATCATCATCGGCAACGTTGCCCTCTACGGGGCGACTTCGGGCGAACTCTACGTCGGCGGCCGCGGCGGCGAACGCTTCGGTGTGCGCAATTCCGGCGTCACCGCGGTGGTCGAGGGCGTGGGCGACCACGGCCTCGAATACATGACCGGTGGCAAGGTCGTCGTTCTCGGCCCCACCGGGCGCAACTTCGCCGCCGGCATGTCGGGCGGCGTGGCCTACGTGCTCGACCGCACCGGCGCACTCAAGAGCAACGTCAACCTCTCCATGGTCGCCCTTGAAAAGATCGAGTCCACCACCGAGGCCGACGAGCTCCGCGCCCTGCTCACCCGTCACGCCGACTACACCGGCAGCACCCTCGCCACCGCAGTCCTCGCCGATTTCGCCAACCTCGTCGGCAAATTCGTCAAGGTCATGCCCAAGGACTACAAGCGTATGCTCGCCTGCATCGAGAAAGCCCAGTCCCAAGGCCTCACCGGCGACGAAGCCATCATGGCCGCGTTCGAAGAAAACGCCCGCGACACCTCCCGCGTCGGCGGCAACTGAGCGCCACATCGCGGCGCTCAGTTATCTCAAAACTCAAATTCCAAATCTCAAATCCCACCCTACCATGGGCAAACCCACCGGCTTCCTCGAATACCTCCGCGAAATCCCCGCCGATCGTCCCCCCCTCGAGCGCGTGCGCGACTGGAACGAATTTCACCTCCACATGGAGGAGAAAAAACTCCGCAACCAAGGCGCCCGCTGCATGGACTGCGGCGTCCCCTTCTGTCACACCGGCAAACTCATCGGCGGCATGGCCTCCGGCTGCCCCATCAACAACCTCATCCCGGAATTTAACGACCTCGTCTTCCGCGGTCACTGGCGCGAGGCCCTCGACCGCCTGCACAAGACCAACAACTTCCCCGAGTTCACCGGTCGCGTCTGCCCCGCCCCCTGTGAAGGCTCCTGCGTGCTCGGGATCAACAACCCGCCCGTTACGATCAAAAACATCGAGTATTCGATCATCGAAAAAGGCTGGGACGAGGGCTGGGTGATCCCGCAGGCCCCCAAAGTCCGCACCGGCAAAAAAGTCGCCGTGATCGGTTCCGGCCCCGCCGGCCTCGCCGCCGCCGCCCAGCTCAACGCCGCCGGCCATGCCGTCACCGTCTACGAACGCGCCGACCGCCCCGGTGGCCTGCTCATGTATGGCATCCCCAACATGAAACTTGATAAAAAGCTGATCGTGCTTCGGCGCGTTCAACTCCTCGAACAAGAAGGGGTTAAGTTTGTCTGCAACGCTCACGTAGGAGTCACCCACGACGCCGCCCAGCTTCGCAAAGACCACGACGCCGTCGTGATTTGCACCGGCGCCACCCTCGGCCGTGATCTCAAGGCCCCCGGCCGCGAAGCCGCCGGCATCCACCTCGCCATGGAGTATCTCACCGCCAACACCAAGGCCGTGCTCGACTCCGGCGACGGCAACGCCAGCCCCATCAACGCCTTCGGGAAAGACGTGATCGTCATCGGCGGCGGCGACACCGGCACCGACTGCGTCGGCTCCTCCCTGCGCCAGGGCTGCCGCTCCGTCACTCAAATCGAAATCATGGCCAAGCCCGCCCTCGAACGCCAGGCCAACAACCCCTGGCCCGAGTGGCCCAAAACCCTCAAGGTGGACTACGGACAAGAAGAGGCCGCCGCCCGTTTCGGCGCCGATCCCCGCGTTTACCTGACCACCGTCAAACAATTCAACGCCGACGCCCAAGGTCGCGTCGAATCGGTCGTCACCGTCGAGGTGAAGTGGGAAAAGAACGACAAAGGCGCCTTTGTCCCCGTCGAGCAGCCGGGCACCGAACAGACCCGCCCCGCCCAGCTCGTGCTCCTCGCCATGGGCTTCCTCGGGCCTGAACAAGCTCTGATCAAGGCCCTCGCCCTCGACACCGACCCTCGCTCCAACATCAAGGCCGAGCACAATGTCCACGCCACCAGCGTGCCCGGCGTGTTCGCCGCCGGTGACTGCCGCCGCGGTCAAAGCTTGGTCGTCTGGGCGATCAATGAAGGCCGCGCCGCCGCCCTCGAGTGCGACCGCTACCTCATGGGCGCCACCCGCCTGCCTTGAGAAAACCGGCCGCTGAAGCCCCGTGCTCCAACCGGGGCTTCAGCGTCTTGGCTTCCACTCGCGGCCACCGCACCCGCCGCACCCGCTTCTTTTGACTTGGTCCCTTCGACCGGCTGCGTCGTCATCTCTGATTATTCATGTCCCTCAGCTACGAATCCTCCGGCGTTAACTACGACCAGCTCGACGCTTTTAAACGCGCTTGCCAAAAGGCAGCCCGGACCACCGCTCCGCTGCTCGCCCCCCACGGGTATACCGAACCGGCGAGCACCCGCGGCGAGAGTTGTTACTTGATGGAGGCCGCCGACCATTTCTTGGCCCATGTAGAAGAAGGTCTCGGCACCAAGAATCTTGTGGCCGACGCGGTCTATGCCCAAACCGGCAAGAATTTCTATCGCGAGATCTCCATCGATACCGTTGCCACCATCGTCAACGACCTCGTCACGTGCGGCGCCCTGCCCATCTCGGTCGCGATGCACGCCGCGGTCGGCGAATCTGCTTGGTTTACCGACACTGTCCGCATGGAGGCGCTCGTCGAGGGTTGGGCCGAGGGCTGCCGCCAAGCCGGCGCGGTCTGGGGCGGCGGCGAAACACCCACGCTGCGCGGCATCGTCAATCCCGACGCCATCGTCCTGGCCGGCTCCGCCATCGGAAAAGTCTACCCTAAATCCCAGCGCATCACCGGTGACGTAAAGGACGGCGACGCCATCGTGTTTCTCGCTAGCTCGGGAGTGCAGACCAACGGCCTGTCCCTCTGCCGCCTCATCGCCTCAAGGTTGCCGCAAGGCTACCAGACCCCGATCGGCCACGGCGACCCGCGCACTTTCGGCGAAGCCTTGCTCGCTCCCTCGGTGATTTACGTAAAGTTCGTGGCCGAGTGCCAACGCCGCGGCGTGCCCCTTAACTACGTCTCGCACGTAACCGGCCACGGTTGGCGTAAACTGATGCGCCTCGACGAGCCCTTCGTTTACGAGATCCATAACCCAGGCGAGGAGCCTGCCCTCTTCAAGTTCCTGCGTGAGGCGGGTCCCATCACCCTGCGCGAGGCCTATGCCACCTACAACCAAGGGGTCGGTTTCGCAGCCTACGTTGCCCCGGAAAATCTCGCCGCGACCGTGGCCGCGGCGACCGACGCCGGCTACACCGCGTGGCACGCCGGCACGGTAAAAAAACAAGGGGAGCGCAAAGCCGTGCTTATTCCCAGCCTCGGACTCGACTACGACGGAAGCACCCTGCAAGTCCGTTAACGAATCTAGGAGTCCAAGGAAACGCTGGCGGCATCAAAAGAGAAAGTAACGCTGCGCCATTGGTAATACCTTGGCGGGCTCGCAAGTTAGGTGCTCTCCGTCAGCGGTGACATGGTAGGTTTCCGGGTCCACCTTAATCACGGGCAACGCGTCATTCAGCACCATATCACGTTTGCCGATACCTCGGCAGTTAACCACCGCTTCGAGTCGCCGACGCAAACCGAGATCGGCCAAACGGCCAAGCTGGAGCGAAGCCTTCGAGACAAACGTCAGACTGGTGGCAGCCAACGCGCCGCCGGCCGCACCCCACATAGGACGATAAAAAGTAGGCTGCGGCGTGGGGATCGAGGCGTTCGGGTCTCCCATGTTGGCCCACGCCACAAAACCACCTTTTAGCACGAGCTCGGGCTTCACCCCGAAGAGGGCGGGCTTAAACAGGACCAAGTCAGCGAGTTTTCCCACTTCGATCGAACCGACGATATGCCCGATGCCCTGCGCGATGGCCGGGTTGATGGTGTATTTTGCCACGTAACGAAGGACGCGAAAGTTATCGGCGGCGGGATGCGCGGGGCCCGACAATTTGCCAAACTGCAGCTTCATTTTGTTCTTAACCCTTCGCTGCTATCTCCTCTGCCAGT
>CAYNUW010000290.1:0-4721 GCA_964400455.1 uncultured Akkermansia sp.
ATAGAACTGATCGATGTGCTTCTCAATCATCGCGAGGGTGCGGTGCAACAACTCCTCCCTGCGCACGGCGGCGCGGGTGAGGTTGTAAATGACGCGAACATCCGAACGGCGGGCCTGCCGAATCTGCTGGTAGGCGTTGGCGTAGACCAAAGTGCCGACCCCCTCGTTGGAGAAAATCTCGTTGAGCAAGCCGTCGAAGATACGTCCGTCCACCAGGTGAACCCGGGCCACCCCCGACTCCAGGGCGCGCACCGCATTCTGCGCCTTGGTCAAAGCGGCGGTGGCGATTCGGCAGGGAGTCTCGCGCAGCAGGGTGCGAAGCGTCTCGACCGGGAGGTCGCGTTTGATCTCGCCGGCGATTTCTAGACCAGGCAGCGCGCCCAGGTAGATGACCTTGGACGCACCGAGGGCCTCAGCCACTTCGGCGGCGAGCAGATCGGAGTTGATCCGGTAAGAATGCCCCTCCGGGCCGTAACCGATCGGCTGAATAATCGGCACGATCCCGCGTTCGATCAGATGCCCCAAAAAGTCTTTGTCGATGCGCTCCACTCGTCCGGTGAACTGCAACTCGACCCCTTTGAGTATACCCACGGGCAGGGCACGCACCGCATTGGTGATCGCACACTTCAGGCCGTTCTGGGTCAAACCCTCCAAGATGAGGTGCGAAACACGGGCCGACGCACGTATCGCCAGGTCCAGGGTGGCGGCGTCGGTCACGCCGGACCCGTCTAGATTGGAAACCGGTATGGAACGCTGCGCAGAAAGCTCCGCCAGCTGCTGACCGATGCCGTGAACCAGCACGACGCGGATACCCAGCGAGCGCAGCACCGCAATATCGACCAACAAATTGCCAAAGTTCTCGTCGGCCACGATGGCCCCGTCCAGCGCGAGCACAAAAATCTGCCCCTGAAACCGCGGCACATAGCGGAGGATACCGCGCAAATCGGTAGGCTTGATCATCGGAGTAGCCGATGCCAGGGAGACCGTGCCGGACGCGGCGGAAGGGGGCGATACGTGAGCACTCATTGCATGTGTTGCCCGAAGTATGTCGGTCAACCTGGCCGATGCGTCAACGCACGAGGAGCGTCCAAACCAAACTGGTCTCGCGCGTAATCAACACGACCTCATGAGAACCGGGCGGAATCGCACCGGCCGGCACCGTAAGAACCACCAATTCTTCCGGCCGCCGCACCTGCAAGCCCTCGGGGATAGGCTCCACCGAGGGCACCACCACGACGCCGCCGCCGGCACGCAGGTAAACGTCGGCCCCTACCGGGCGGGCTGCGCCATCATCATGTCGCAACGAGACGCTGAGGCGGAAGGAATGACCAGCCGGCACTTCGGCCGGAGCATAAAGCGCGGATGCACCCGCAACCAACGACGGCGGGGCGGAAAGGAGTTCACCAAGCTCGGTCGGCAGACCACCGACCGCCGTCGCGACCACCGGAGCGGCGGCACCGGCAAACAGGCTGCCCGCCGCCGGCGCCGGAAAGGGCCGCTCAAGCGAAGCGGTTACCCGCGTATAGCCGGCCTTCGCCAGGCGCTCAGCCTCGGCGCGGGCGGTGAAATCCGCGTAGGGTTCGAAGGCGGGCCCGGGCTTTCTGTATTTTATATTCAAATACGTGTAGGGCACGAGGAAGACGACTATGGTCACGACGACCCAGCGCATGGGCCATGGTTTGCGAGCGGAAGTTACGGACATCGAGCCGCGGACCCTACCCCGGCTCGAAGAAAAAGACCATGCTGGAATCAACGCACGTCCCGCCAAGTGTCGGAGCTCGACCGGCGTAAACATCCGATCGAAATGGTGGAATGGACCATGTTCGTTTCCACGGCCGGAACCTGAGCTTGTGCCAAGGTCGAGGTCCCGCTTGTGTGCCCCTTCCACTTCGCCGCTATGCAAGATCTCATGTTGTTCCCCATCACCGACTATTGGTGGTTCTACGGGCTGTTCACGTTGTTCGTGTTGGGAATGCTCGCCCTCGATCTGGGTGTGTTTCACCGCCACGCCCACGAAGTTACGGTGAAGGAGGCGGCCGGCTGGAGCGTTTTCTGGATCTCGCTCGCCATGATTTTCGGTTACGGCTTCTGGCAATACGCGCAGTGGAAGTTTCCCCAATATCCTCCCCTGCTGGAAGCACTCGCGGCCAAGGGCATCACGGAGCCTGGCCTCGTCGCGGCCGAGGCGACACGACTGGCGAATCAATCCGCCCTGGAGTTTTTCACCGGCTTCGTGGTCGAGAAATCCCTCTCGGTGGACAACATCTTCGTTTTCGTGGTGGTGTTTTCCTATTTCGCCATTCCGGCCAAATACCAACACCGCGTCCTGTTTTTCGGCATCCTCGGCGCGCTCATTTTCCGCGTCATCTTCATTTCGATCGGTGCCGCCTTGATGCAGTATGAATGGGTGATCTGGATTTTCGGAACCTTTCTTATCCTGACCGGCTTCAAGATCTTGTTCGCGCCCGAGAAACAGTTGGAACCGGAAAAAAACCCGGTGATACGCCTGTTGAAAAAAGCCCTGCCCATCACTCCGGTCATCGAGGGCGACCGCTTCTTTGTGCGCCGCTCCGGCGTGCTCCATGCCACACCTCTGCTCGTCTGCCTGGTTTTCATCGAGGTGACGGACATCGTGTTTGCGGTGGACAGCGTGCCGGCGATTTTCGCCATCACCAAGGAACCCCTGATCGTGTTTACCTCTAACATCTTCGCGATACTTGGTTTACGCGCTTTGTTTTTCCTCTTGGCGGGGGTCATGCACAAGTTCTGGGCACTCAAGTATGGCCTAGGCATCATTCTCGTTTTTGTAGGTCTTAAGATGGTCTGGTTGAACCATGCCTTCGGAGGTAAGTTCCCCATCGCTTGGTCCCTGGGCATTATCGGAGGACTTCTCGCCGTCTCGGTGGCGGTCTCGCTGTGTTTCCCCAAAAAACCGGAACCGACCGGAACGTAAACCCGAGCCGAAAACTGCTTCCTTCCGGCGTTCGGCGTCGCCCCGCACTTTCCGAGCACGGGGCGATCGTGCGATGCCAAGCTGACCCTCAACAAGGCACGCGAGACACGCCCGAGAAAAGCGCGGTTTGCGAGTTCAGTTAAGGTCCACGAGAATCTCGCGAGGACTGGAGCCGTTCTCAGGACCGACGACGCCGCGCTCCTCCATCAGGTCCATGATGCGGGCGGCGCGATTATAACCGATGCGCAAGCGGCGCTGGAGAGTCGAGGTCGAGGCCCGTTTCGTCGCCCGCAGCACACCCATGGCCTTCTGGTAGAGCTTTTCGTCGTCCGCACCCTCGCCATCCATGGGCTCCTCCTCGTCGTTCTCGACGTTGGAAGCGGCGTCATCGTCGATCTGGTTCTGCACGTTTTCGGCGTAGCGCGGAGGCCCGTTACGTTTTAGAAACTCAACAAACTCGGCCACTTCCTCGTCGGAGACAAAGGCACCCTGGGCGCGCACCAGCCTCGAGCTGCCGGGAGGCGAAAAAAGCATGTCGCCACGGCCGATCAACGTATCGGCACCCTTGCCGTCGAGAATGGTGCGGGAGTCCACCTGGGAAGCGACTTGGAAAGCGATGCGGGAGGGCAGGTTCGCTTTGATCACCCCGGTGATCACATTGACCGAAGGACGCTGGGTCGCGATGATAAGGTGGATGCCGGCGGCACGGGCCAACTGCGCGAGGCGCGCGATGGAGGTCTCGATCTCGGCCGGAGCGACCATCATCAGATCGGCGAGTTCATCAATGATGGCGACAATGTAGGGCAGGCGCTCCGGCAGGCTGGCTATCTCCTCGGCGGAGGCGGCGGCGGGATCGAGTCCGGCCAGACCCGGCTGTTCGGTCACCGCCGGCGGCGGAGGCGCGCCAGGAGTGGACTTCTTGCGGGTGTTGTAGCCGCTGATGTTACGCACACCCACTTTGGCGAACATTTGATAGCGCTGCTCCATCTCCCCGAGCAGCCACTTGAGCGCGGAGGGCACCTTCTTAGGTTCGGTGACCACCGGGATAAGCATGTGGGGAAGAGTATTAAACACCTTTAGCTCGACGACCTTGGGGTCCACCATGAGCAGGCGCAGATCACGGGGACTCTTCCGGTAGACGATGGAGGCAATAATCGAATTGATGCAGACCGACTTACCCGAGCCGGTGGCACCCGCGATGAGCAAGTGCGGCATCTTGGCCAAGTCGGAGATAAGAGGTTTGCCTGAAACATCCTTACCCAAAGCGATGGGAATCTCGGTTTTTGCGGACACCCAATCTTCGGATTCGAGAATCTCCCTCATGCCGACGGGGGTAGGCGTGCGATTGGGAATCTCGATTCCCACCGCCGCCTTGCCGGGTATGGGGGCAAGTATGCGAACCGACTGCGCACGCATGCCGAGCGCGATGTTTTTATCCAAACCAGCGATTTTCTCCACCCGCACTCCCGGCGCCGGCACGACCTCGTAACAGGTGATGACCGGCCCGACGTGGATCTCACCCGCGTTTACGGTGACACCGAATTCGCCGAGGATACGAATCAGATCATCCATGTTGCGCAGGTGCTCCTGGTCGCTGTTTTCATCGGACGGGCGGACCTGCTCCTTAAGCAACGTGAGCGGCGGGAACTGATAATCCGGTTCAGAGGCGGGAACGGCGGATACCTTCGCTTTCTTCGTTTCTTCGGGTTTTACAATCGCGATGCCACCGGCCGGAGAGGAGCCGACCGCATCCGCAGGCGCTCCGCTG
>CAYNUW010000291.1:0-4700 GCA_964400455.1 uncultured Akkermansia sp.
CCACGTCATTGCCCAAGGCGAGGATCAACTCCCGCACCTCACCAGCGTCTACACGAGTCCGCAAGCTCTCCCAATTCAACTCCGCCGGCCCCACCCCGTTGATCGGGGATAAACGCCCATGCAACACATGATAGGCCCCGCGATACGCATTGGACCGTTCGATTGCCACCAGATCGGGCACCTGCTCCACCACACAGATCGCGGCCTGATCGCGGGTCTCGTCGGCACAGATCGCACACCGCTCCGCCTCCGCCAAGTTGCCGCAGCGGCCGCAGCGGCGCACCGATCGTGCCGCCTCGCCCAAAGCGGTCACCAGCTCGGCCAGACGTGCAGGTTTCTCCACCAGCAAGTGCAGGGCCATACGCTCAGCCGAGCGATAACCCACGCCAGGCAGTCGCTTGAGCGCCTGCTGCAGTTTGTCGAAGGCCGGAGTCACGGCTAGGGGCCGCGCGCTGCGGCTTAGAACATACCCGGCATCTGGAAGGCCGATGTTACTTTCTGCATCTCCTCCTCGTTAAACTTTTTGGCTGAAGCCGCCGCTTCTTGCACTGCGGCCAGGATCTCGGACGAAATCGTCGCCGCATCTTCCTTCAAAAACTCGGGATCCAACTTCAGGGCGAGAAACTGGCCGGCACCGTTGATCTTGACTTGCACCGCCCCACCGCCGCGGGAGAAGTCTAGCTCCTTCGCCGCGAGCTGGGCTTGGAGCTGCTCGATCGAGCGCTGCATCTTCTGGGCTTGTTTGAGGAGTTTTCCGACGCCGGCCATGATGGTAAGTGGTAAGAGGGTTAACGACAATAAACGGGAAACTGAGCAGGTGGCGCGTTTGCCGTCCGCCTTTCAATCCGAAAACGGATCTCTATTCGGACCGGACAAAACGCCCTATGAGCCAAAAAACCGCACGCGTCGTGACGAGGCGCGCGGTCGCGACGAAACACGGCCATCCGGACGCGCGCCTTAGGCGGCGGGCGCGAGATAAGGCAGCTTGGCGGCGGTCGCCAGCACATCGGCTTTGCCGTCGAGCAGTTCGCCGATGGCGTCCCAGCGGCCATTGATCAAAGCATCGCGCGCGCTCTCGCGTTGCGTGACCTTGATCGACCGCGCGCCGAAACGCACTTCGAGTTTTTCCACATCGACCACGACCTCGAGCGAAGGATCAGCCTCGATGGCGGCGGCTACCCGGGCGATATCATCGCGGCTGGCATTGACGCAGGGAATGCCGAGCGTGGTTGAATTACCAAAGAAGATTTCGGCAAAGTTCTCGGCCACCACCGCGCGAAAACCAGCCTTATGAATGGCCTGTGGAGCGTGTTCACGCGAGGAGCCGCAGCCGAAGTTGGCCCCGGAGAGCAGGATCTTCGCGCCCTTGTGCTGGGGGCGGTCGATAGGGTGGTCGATCTTGTTGCCTTGAGGATCGTGACGAACGTCAAAGAAGAGAAATTCGCCGAGTCCGTCGAAGGTGACGCACTTCATGAAGCGCGCCGGGATGATGCGGTCGGTGTCGATGTCGTTGCCGGGCACGAAGACGGCCTTGCCGACGACTTGGGTGATTTTTTCGAGAGCCATTTTTCTTAAGCCACTCGTGTTCGCTGAAGAACACTCATGGGTCCTTTCTAAGATGAGTAATGTTTAATGACGATTGACGATTAGTTCACCGCGAAGACTTCCCGGGCGTCGGAAACCACGCCGGTGACGGCGGCGGCGGCGACCATGACCGGGCTCATCAGCACGGTGCGTCCGGTAACGGAGCCCTGGCGGCCCTTGAAATTGCGGTTCGAAGACGACGCGCAGAGCTCGTCGCCGATGAGTTTGTCGGGGTTCATGGCCAGACACATGGAGCACCCGGCGGCGCGCCATTCAAAACCCGCCTCGGCCAGAATCTTGTCGAGACCCTCCTTCTCGCACTGCAGCGCCACGATCTGCGACCCAGGCACGGCGATGGCGCGCACGCCCGGGGAAACCTTTTTGCCTTTGATAAACTTGGCGACTTCGCGGAAATCGGAAAGGCGGCCGTTGGTGCAAGACCCGAGAAAGGCGACGTTGACCTTGGTGCCTTTGATCGGTGCGCCGGCGGGCAGTTTCATGTAGGCGAGCGCTTCTTCGATGCCGGCTTTTTCATCGGCCGAGGTGGCCTTGGCCGGGTCAGGAATGGTCTCGTTGATCGAGATGCCTTGACCAGGATTGATACCCCACGTGACGGTGGGAGCGATATCGGCCGCGTCGATGACCATCACGTCATCATAACGGCAGCCGGCGTCCGAAGCATAGGATTTCCAATTGGCGACGGCTTCCTCCCACGCCGCACCCTTCGGCGAGTAAGGACGCCCCTTGAGATAATCGAAAGTGGTCTGGTCGGGATTGACATAGCCCACGCGCGCGCCGCCCTCGATGGACATGTTGCACACCGTCATGCGCTCCTCCATCGTGAAGTTGTCAAAGGTGGTGCCGGCATACTCGTAGGCGTAGCCCGTGCCACCATTCACGCCGGTCAGGCGGATGATGTGCAGAATGACGTCCTTGGCGTAGACGCCCGGGCGAAGCTTGCCGTTGACCTCGATGCGGCGGACTTTGAGCGGGGCCAACGCCATGGTCTGAGTGGCCAACACGTCACGCACCTGAGAGGTGCCGATGCCAAAAGCGATCGCGCCAAACGCACCATGCGTGGAGGTGTGCGAATCACCGCAGGCGATGGTGGTGCCGGGCTGGGTGATGCCCTGTTCGGGACCGACGATGTGCACGATGCCCTGCTTGCCCGTGCCACGGTCAAAAAAGGTGACGCCAAACTCGGCGCAGTTTTTGCGCAGCTCATCCATCATGGCCTGGGCAAGCGGATCCTTGTAGGGCTCGACCAGCTCATTGGTGGGCACGATGTGGTCCACCGTGGCGAACGTGCGATGCGGCATAAGCACCTTGAGCCCGAGATCGCGCAACATGCCAAAAGCCTGGGGCGAAGTAACCTCATGGATGAGATGCGTGCCGATCAAAAGCTGAGTCTGGCCGTTGGCCAGTTTGCGCACCGAGTGCGCAGCCCAGACTTTTTCGAAGAGTGATTTGGGACGGTCAGACATGGTCGTGGTCGTGGTTTGGAGTCGTCGGGAAGTCGTTACTATACCACGAAGCTTGCGTGAACGGGAAGTGCTACTTTTGCTGTCTGTGATGCCTCGCGAGTATCAATTTCCCTTTGAACTTCGTCACCTCACCTACTTCCGCGAGGTCGCGCGCACCCTTCACTTTCGTAAGGCGGCGGAGTCGCTGGCCCTGGCCCAACCGGCGCTTAGCCGCCAAATCGTTCAACTGGAGCGCTCGCTGGGCACGCCCTTGTTCACGCGTTCACGGCGCAGGGTCGAGCTGACCCCGGCCGGCCGCATGTTGGCCGAGCGGATAGAGCCGCTGCTTCGCGGCCTGGCGGCCATACACGGCGAGGTCAACGCACTGACCAGCGGCGAAACCGGGCACCTGCGCGTAGGTTTTACGGGGCTAGCGATGGCTACGGTATTGCCCGGCATCCTGCGTGAATTTCATGGCCACTACCCAGGCATCCGCGTCGAACTCAACGAATCGCCGACGTCCGCCCAACTTACCGCACTGGCTTCGAATGAGATTTCATGCGGATTTTTTCATCCCGACGCCATCAACGAGTCCATCCATACGATCGAGCTGCTCCGGGAAAAAAACGGCGTATTGTTGCCCGCCGGACACCCTCTCTCCAAGCGGAGTTCGCTGCGCCTGCGCGACCTCGCAGGTGTCGCTTGGGTGATGTTCCCGCGAGCCCACAATCCCGGCTTTTACGACAAGATACTGGCCTCGTTTTCGCGAGCCGGTGTCACACCATTCATCGCCGAAGAAGTCTGGCCACGGGCAAATGCAGTGGGGCTGGTCCGCGCCGGCCTCGGCGCCACCTTCATGTGCCCAAGCGAAGCCACCACGCTACCCGAAGGCGTGACCTTTCGTGAATTAAACGGGCCCGCCCCAGAGAGCCGTTTAGTGCTGGGTTGGAAAAACTCGCTGCCTGGCGAACCAGCCTTGCGCTCCTTCCTCCGCGTGGCAGCAGGAGAAAGCTCTGCACGAAACCTCAATCCCGAGTAGCGAGACGGGCAAACAACAGGCGGCCGTTGCCCGAGGGCATGACACTGATGATCTCGGCCCTGACTTGTTGGCCGATTTGCGAGGAAGCGTCATTCACCACCACCATGGAACCATCTGAGAGATAGCCCACCGCCTGTCGTTCATCTTTGCCGGGCTTGATCAAATCGATATCGATGACCTCGCCCACCGCATAGGAGGGCTGCAACGCGCGAGCCAAGTGCGCCGGGTGTAAACAAACCACCGAGTTAAACTCAGCAAGACGCACCAAATTCTCATCCAAGGTCAAAAGTTTAGCCTTAAGCGACGTGGCGATAAACACCAGTTTTGCGTCGAGCTCCGAGCGCTTCGCATCACTTTCGTGAATACGAAGGTCAACCCGTTTGATCTGCCGGAGTTCATTCAGCGCATCCAAGCCCCGACGACCGCGAGTCCGTCGGGCCGGATCCGGCGAATCTGCGATCGTCTGTAACTCACGCACCACAAAGGCGGGCACAACCATCGCTCCGGGAATAAAACCACTGGCGCATATCCGCACGATTCGACCGTCAATCAACGCACTCGTGTCCACCACGACCAAGGGGACATCCACCTCGTGCGGCACGAACCGGACATAC
>CAYNUW010000292.1:0-4668 GCA_964400455.1 uncultured Akkermansia sp.
AATCAGGTGAGATGTTCTGGGCGTTGGGCTGAGATGCATATTCGTCCAGCATCCGTTTAATGAATGCGGATATGGATTCATCTTGCGACTCCGAAAATCCTAGCATATCCCATGCGGCCGAAGGGCTGTTTCCCACGTAAGCATACAGGTTCAGGCCGCCATTTTCCCCAATCGGATCGCGATTTATAAACCGCCCCTGCACCGGGTCGTAGAAGCGGTGGTTGTAATCATAAAGACCGGTCTCGGTATCGAGATATTTGCTGGCGAAGCGGATAGGGTTGGCTTGGGCAATAGTGGCCGTGCCCACGGTGGCGATGGCCTCGCCAAACACATTATAATCGTAGGCAGCGACGATGGCTCCGGCCGCGAAAGCTCCAAAGGCATCGGCGGTGAGCAGGCCGCGCACGTTGCCGTTGGCGCTGTAGAGGGGGTGGTAGCGACTCTCCGCGTCGTGAATCTGCAGGAGCCCGCCGACCCCGCCACCGCCGCCGACCGTGCCGCTGAGATCCAGACCCCAGGTGTAGGAGCGCTCAACCGCGAAGGTGCTGCCGTTTAGCTCGGCCACGAGTTGGTAGCCTTGGTGAACAAAACGCAGGTGCGCGGTGATGGTGGCGTTAGCAGCCGTGCCCGAACGGGCGATTTTGGCCACCCGGCGATGCTGGTGGTCGTAGGCGAAATCCAGTCGCTGGGGCTGCAAACCGGTGACTTTGCGGGTCATGGTGATCAAGCGGTTCTCCCCATCGTAAAGATAGTTCCAGGTAGAGTCGGCGCTGCGATTGCCGTCAAAATCGTGGGTGAGGGTGTCGGTGAGTAGGCCGGTGAGGGCGGAGTATTGGTTTAGGTTGTTGACGGTGTAGTTGATCGAGCCGGTGGCGCGGGTTTCGAGGGTGCGGTTACCGAGGGCGTCGAAGTTCCAGTCACGCCGTTGGGGGGTAGCCTCGCCAGCGAGAGGCTGGCCGGCAGCGTTGAGCGAGTGGCGTCGTATCGCGGCAATCTGCGAGCGGGCGTCGGGGGTAAAGCTGTCGCGGTAGCCTTGGGCAGTGTAGCCGAGCGTGGCGGCCAGGGGGCCGGTGAGATCCTCTTGGGTGCGACGAGCCGTGTCGTCATAGCCGTAGGCGAAGCGGGCCTGGGTGGTGGAATTATGCCGGGTTGTCCAAGTCTCGGCGGCGTCGCCCCAGGACTGCCAGGTCTGCTCACGGGTAAACGCACCTTGGGTGAGGCCACGCACTAAATCAGAGCCGGGCAGGTAGGCATAGTCGAAAGTGTGGTTCTCGTAGGTCTTGGCCCCTACTCGGGCGGTGGAGCTGATGGAGGCGAGGCGACCCGTGCTCTCTTGGTAATCGAAGCCGAGGTTTAGGTGGTCAACTGAATCGTGAAACCGATAGCCCGCGAGCCGACCGGCGACGGGGCCATCGTAGCGGTAGCTCAGACGACGCGAGGCCCCAAAGTAGGCGGGCAATACTTCGGCGGTGGGTTGGCGGCTCACGGGATCGTATTCGTAGGTGCGCGTGCCGGTGCCGTCGAGGACGGATGAGACCAATCCATCGCGGGCGTAGGTGAATTCGACGGCGGGGGTGGCGGTATCCACCCCTCCGCCCGAGAGGTGATATTGCGTCGAATATAATAAGCTGTCCCTTGTTTAGCATCGAATATAATAAGCTGTCCCTTGTTTAGCACTCAACCCGTGGCGGCGAAGCACCTCGGCGATGGTGCTGCAGGCTGGCGGTCGCTCCGTGCCGTGTTTGGTCTCAAGGATACGCTGCCGCTTCTTCGGACCCGAGGTCCGGCGCAGCTTGCGCTTGTTCACGATCAACGCGTCCTCCTTCTCGCTGGTGCGCTGGGGCGAGCGGTGGGGCCGGTGGCTGCGAGCTCGCAGACCCTCCAGTCCCAGATCGGCGTAGCGCTCCAGGTGTTTGTAGCCGGCCTTGCGGCTGATGCCGAACTGCCCGCACAGATCAGTCACGGTAAAGCGCCCGCTGTGCGCGAGCATCACGAATCGGTTGATCTCTTCCATTGGGGTTACGTTTTGCCAGGCCATTTGCCCTGATTGTGTAACCCATCTCCCCGGATAATCTGTCAACTATCTCGCCGGATCATACCGGCTCCTTCTCATGTGTTTGGTTGCGAGGCATGGGCTGGTGCCTGCCGGGAGGGGGCCGGGCGTTGGAACTCGGTAGCGAGGAAACGCAGCAAGGCTCGCAGGTAGTCGTGCGGCACTCGATTGGTTTTCGTTTCGCCATGCAGATGCTTGGTGAAGTGCGTCACCGGGCGCAGTCCGCGTTTCTCCAGTCGAAGCGCGAGAGCGCGAGACAGGGAGACAGGAATACTGGGGTCGTCGAGGTCGTGAGCGAGGAAAACGGCCGGCAGATCCGGACCAAAGGATTGGTCGAAGGGGAAGTGCTCCGGTGTCCCGCGGTCTGAGGTGTCGCGTAAGAGGGCGCGGATGCCGGGGGTGGCGCGACGATTTTGTTCCAAATGCTCGACGTAGGCGGGCCAATCGCTGATCCCGTCGGTGATCGCCACGGCTTGGAAGACGCGTGGTTGGGCCACGCCGGCGGACAGTGCGACCAGGGCGGATTCCCTCGAACCGAGGATCGCCACGCGGCGAGGGTCGAAGGCGGGATTCGTCAGAACATGGTTCACCGCATCGAGAACATCGGCCCGCATCTGCGGCATTTGCCAGTCGTCGGCGCGGGAGAATCCCGGAGCGTAACCGCTCAAGCCTCGGTGGTTCACTTGAAGAACCGCGTAGCCTTGTGCAGCGAGTAACTGCACCAGGGGATGAAACTGTAAAAGATGACGGGCAAAACCCGTCGAAAGCAACACAACCAAAGGGCTCGGAGATCCCGCCGGCTCGGGCTTGGGCATGGTGAGGAAGGCGTCGAGGCGGGTGCCGTCGCGTGTTGGCAGGGTGACAAGCTGGGTCGGGCGAAGGGCGTGATCCTTCAAGGCGGGTTGTTGGTGGGTCAGCACCTCAATCTCGGGTTTGGAAGGGTCGAGCAAAACCAGGGCTCCGGGCGACTCGGAGGCAGATATCGAAAAGAGAAGCCGGCTTTCAGTCTCGTCCGAGCTGACGAGTTCGGAGCTGTAACCGGGAAAGGCTTGATCGAGGGATTTCTGCCACTCGGCGTAGTTGGGCAAAAACCAGACGTTGCGAATCGATCCCGTAGGATAAGTGATGCCGGCTAGGCGTCTGGAGCGAGGCGAAAAATGGAGCGTGGCGGAGCCCAAGCTGTAGCGATCGTCGCGGAACAGGACTTCTCCGAAGGTTTCCGACTCGCAATCATAGGCCACCAGCTCCGTGCCCCCCTCGGGCGGCGCGCGTGCGATCCATAGGGTTTTCCCGTCGTAATCAAGCTGCAGAGGCTGGTGCCGAGCGTAGTCGAGGTTGAGCCGCTTCCAGGACTGCGAATCGTGCTGCCAGAACGATAGCACACGCCGCCCCTCCGCCCAGGTAAGGCACCAGCCCAGTTCGCCATCCTGATTTGACCGAACGAACACTATGCCTTCGCCGGGCGGTTTTGGGTAGCTTCGCACCACGGCGCGTTTGGCGAGGACGGGTGCCATCGTGTGTGGAGCAAGGACGACGGAGGTGTCGAACTCCAGCAGGCCGAGGTCTCGCCCGTTGTCCCACGCGCTGTTCCTCATCCATACGATCGCCCGATCGGGACGCAACCGCGGGACGCCGACGATTTGGATTACGCTAAAGGCGTCGACTCGGTGCCGGGCCGAGACGCGCGGCACTGCGGTCCGGAAGAGACCGTAGAAGTAGAGATCATCGAGGACCACTGAGTAGAGCAGCGCATCGGCCCCCTGCCAGCGCATTGTTCCTACCCGCACGTTGTCCCCCGCTTTCAGCAAAGAGCCCGACCGAGTGGTAAGATCCTGAACCTCCAGGCTGCCCATCCGCCCGGGTTCGTTCCGTAGCATCGCGAGGTGACGGCCGCTGGGCGAAAGCCTGGCCTCTCCGACCAGGGGTGGCGCGAAGAGCGCTTCAATCAAACGTCCAGGGTCACCACGCAGGGAACTAGAACTGGAGGCGAGCAGCGCGGTGAGAAAAACTGCCGCACGAATGGGGATGGCTGATAGCATGTTGGATTGCGGGCATAGTCAGGGAGACGCATAAACCGCGCCACTGCATCGAGAGCCTCGCCTCAATACTGCTCAAACACGCGGGTGAGCTCGGCCTCGGTCTTGAGGCCGCTGGCTAGGGCGAGCATGAGGAGGATGCGGGCTTTGTGCGGGAGCAGATTGTCGCCGGGCACGATGCCTGCCTCGAGGTTCTTCTCGCCGGCGATGACGCGGCCGCTGCCGGTGCGGGAGGCGTTGACCACCGCGACGCCTTTTTTGACCGCGTCGGCCATGGCTTCAGCCTGGGCGGGCGAGCTGCCGCCGGCGCCGTGCCCGGAGAGAACGATGCCTTTGGCGCCTTTGCCCACGAGGAAGTCGATCATGTCGCGCGGGGCGGCGGCGTAGGAATCGACCACGTCCACCCGGGGAAAGGTCTTGATCCTCTCGATGTCGAACTCGCTCATCACCGTGTGGCGGCGAAAGGGTTTGCGGAAGTAGTGCACGCCGTCGGGGTCCACGACGCCGAGGATGCCGAGGTCGCGGGCGTGGAAGGCCTCGACTTTGTAGGCGCTGCTCTTGGTTACCTCCCGTGCGCTG
>CAYNUW010000293.1:0-4628 GCA_964400455.1 uncultured Akkermansia sp.
CGTCGAGCCCTTCCTCGTCGCCTCCGCCGTCGAGCTCGTCATCGCCCAGCGCCTCGTCCGCCGCCTCTGCCCCGCCTGCGCCAAACCCGCCCCCATCGCGCGCGAACGCCTCCAGGCCGACCTCGTCGCCCTCGGCCTCCCCCCCGCCCTCGCCGACGGCGTGCACGAACTCTCCGCCCCCGTCGGCTGCCGCGCCTGCCGCGGCACCGGCTACCGCGGCCGCGTCGGCATCTTCGAGATCCTCCACCCAAAGCCCCTCCACGACCTCATCGTCAAACGCGAGTCCGGCCACGCCCTCACCGAACAAGCCATTGCCAACGGCATGACCACCCTCGCCCAGTCCGGCTGGGACCGCGTGCGCTCCGGCATGACCACCTTTGACGAGCTGCTCCGCGCCCTCAGCACCACCGATTGAGCCTGAAGTCCGGCTTGAGCCCGCCCCGGCGCCTCCGCTTACGCCCTGGCGGTGACAAGCGTGCGACGACCCGCTCCACCGCTTGCGCCGCGTGGGCTCGTGCATTGCGTCAGTCCATGGCCATCCCCAGTCGCGCCCTCATCAACGTCCTCCGCGAAACCGCCGCCCGCCTCGCCGCCGGCGACGCCTACCAGTGGTCGCACTTCGGCCGCTGCAACTGCGGACACCTCGTGCAAACCATCACCCGCCTCAGCCCGGCCGAGATCCACGAACTCGGCGCCCCGGTCCTGGCCGAGTGGAGCGAGATCCCGGCCGACTACTGCGCCGGCACCGGCCTGCGCCTCGAATACGTGCTCGACCGCCTCCGTGAACTCGGCCTCGACCGCGACGACCTCCGCCACCTCGAAGACCTCGACGACCCCGCCGTGCTCGCCCGCCTGCCCGGCGGCCGCCGCGAACTCGAACGTCACCGCCGCGAACACGCCATCGCCTACTTCCTCGCCTTCGCCGACCTGCTTGAAACGACGCTCCCCGCCGAAACCGCCGACGCCCTTCTGACTCGCGCCGCCGAGGAGTGCGCCCGCGAGTTTGCTCGCGCCGGAGCCTGATCGCCCCAGAACCCGCTTGCCCCGCACCGGACGGCGCGCTCACTCGGCTGCTCCGACCGCCATGCTTCAAAACCTGCGCATCCGCAACCTCGCCCTGCTCGAGGAGGTGTCCCTCGAATTCGACGCCGGCTTCACCGTCGTCACCGGCGAGACCGGCGCGGGCAAAAGCGTGCTCCTCGGCGCCCTCGCCCTGCTCGCCGGCGAACGCGCGGACAAGACCCTCATCCGCCAAGGCGCCCCCGCCTGCGAGGTCGAAGCCGCCCTCCACTTCGCCCGGCCGGAAAAAATCGACGCCCTGCTCGCCGAACTCGACCTGCCCCCCTGCGAAGACGGCGTGCTCGTGCTGAAACGCTCCCTCCCCCGCGAAAAAGCCCCGCGCATCAGCGTCAACGGCGGCCTCGCCACCCTCGCCGCCCTCCAACGCCTCGGCGAACGCTGGATCGACTTCCACGGCCCCAGCGAACCCCGCCGCCTGCTCAAGGAATCCTGCCAGCTCGAACTGCTCGACCTCTTCGCCCGCGCCGACACCGAACTCGCCGCCTACCACGCCGCCTACGCCGCCTGGCGCGACCTCTTGACCGAGCGCGAACGCGTGACCCGCGAGACCCGCCTCGCCCCCGACCAGATCGCGTTTTTCCAAACCCAGCTCGCCCGCTTGGACGCCCTCGACCTCGCCGAAGAGGCCATCGCCACGCTCGAACGCGACCACGCCCGCCTCAGCCGCGGCCAGGAGATCCTGCAACTCTGCGCCGCGCTCGACGCCGGCCTCTCCGGCGAAGACGGCCTCGCCAGCCGCCTCGGCGCCCTCCTGCGCGAGGCCCACCAGCTGGAGCAGATCGACCCTGCCGCCCGCGTCCTCGGCGAGCGCCTCAACGCGGCCGGCATCGAACTCGCCGACCTCGCCGGCGACTACCGCGCCCTCGCCGACCAGGTCAACCTCGACCCCGAGCACGCCGCCCGCGTCGAAGAGTCGATGGCCGCGTGGCTCGAAGCCCGCCGCCGCCACGGCCCCGACGTCGCCGCCGTGCTCGCCGCCCGAGAGGAGCTGCGCGGCCGCCTCGCCATCCAGGGCGACCTCGAAGGCGCCCTCCACCGCCTCGACGAAAAGATCGCCTCCGCCCGCCGCGCCGCCGCCACCGCCGCCGCCACCCTGCGCAAACGCCGCGAAAAAGCCGCCCGCGAACTCGCCGGCGTCGCCGCCAAGGGCATCGCCCAGCTCGGCTTCAAAAAAGCCGAGTTCCAAATCGCCCTCGTGCCGCTCGACGAGCTCGGCCCCCAGGGCGACTGCGCCGCGCAGTTCCTTTTCTCCCCCAACGACGGCGAGGCCCCGCTCCCGCTCGCCCGCATCGCCTCCAGCGGCGAGCTCGCCCGCGTCATGCTCGCCCTCAAGACCGTGCTGGCCGAGCTCGACGACGTGCCGGTGCTGGTCTTCGACGAGGTGGACGCCAACGTCGGCGGCGAGATCGGCCGGGTGGTGGGCGAGAAGATGGCGGAAATCGCCCGCGGTCACCAAGTGCTGTGCGTGACCCACCTGCCCCAAGTGGCGGGCCTGGGCGACGCGCACCTCTTGGTCGAGAAGGACCAAAGCGGCGAACGCGCGGTGGTGCGCATCCGCGCGGTGCACGAGCGCCGCGACGAGCGCGTCGGCGAGCTGGCCCGCATGTTGGGCGACCGCCACGCCGCCAGCGCCCGCCGCCACGCGGAAGAATTGCTCAAATCTTAATCCGGCGCCGCGGCGGGCATCTTTGCCATCGAGGCGATGGCTGGCACGCCAGCAAAACGCCGCACTAGGTGCCAATAGCCGAGGCCGGCGGTGTGGCGGCGCATGCCTCCGCGTATGTCTTGATGCGTCGACGCAGATTGCTCAGCGCATTGCTACGATTGGCGGAAAGCACCTGGGTCAAACCGGCTTCGCCCAGGAAGTCCGGCTCGTGCGCCAAGATCTCCTCCGGCGTTTCGCCCGAATAAAAGCCACACACCACCGCCGCGATGCCTTTGGAGATAAGCGCTTCCGCATCCATGCGAAACCAGCAACGCCCTTCGCGATACTCCGGAGCCAACCACAAACGCGACACACAGCCCGGCAGTAAACGATCTTCGGTCTTTAGTGCCGGATCCAAGGGGGGCCATTTCTTCGCCTTGTCCATAAGATACACAAAACGCTCCTCGGCATCAGGAAGCGTTACGAGATCATCAATCAAGGCTTGGCGTTTAGCAGGCAGACTCATGCGCGCAGCAAATCAAGACCGAGGCCAACCGCCACTCAGATTTCAGAAATGAACCTCACGAAGGAAAGCGGTCGGCTTGGTCCTAAAGCCCCCCCATGTCGGCAAACTGGTCTTGGGCCGAGCGATCGCTGCCGTCCGGCCACAAAATCATGCCCGCTCCAACCGTGGCATTCGTAAACTCGTCGATGAGAATAAAACTCCCGGTGGTGCGGTTACGCTTGTAGGGATCCACCATCAAGGGAACCGCCACGCGCACATGGATTCGCCCGATGTCGTTCATACCCAAGGTGAGATCTTCGGTATTTTTGTGCAGGGTGTTGATGTTGACCTTGTAACGAACGGCCTTGACCGCGCACTTGGCCTCCCGGGTGGCATGGCGAATGATGTATTTGCCGCTCGGGTTGAGCGGCTTGGGATTAAACCAGCAAACCATGGCCTCGATGTCTTGGCTGACCGCCGGCTGGTTATGGACCTTGGCGAAAAGATCGCCTCGGGACGTATCGATTTCCCGATCGAGCGTGATGGCCACCGACATGGGCGCAAAAGCCTCCGTCAGCTCGCCACCCGGACCGTGAATGCTCTTGATTCGCGCCGGCAGTCCACTCGGCAGAGAAATGATTTCGTCTCCAGGCTTAAAGACGCCGCTGGCGACGCGACCGGCGAAACCACGGAAATCGTGGTGCTCATCGCTGTTGGGGCGGATCACCGTTTGCACCGGGAACCGGGGGTCGACGTGGTTGTGATCACTGCCGATGTAGACCGTCTCTAGCGTGTAGAGAAGCGCTCCGCCTTGATACCACGGCATCCGCTCGGACTTCTCCACCACGTTGTCTCCATGCAAAGCGGAGATAGGGATAAACTTAACGTCGGGAATGGAAAGGCGACTGGCGAACTCACTGAATTGAGCAACGATCTCCTTGAACCGCGCTTCGGAAAAATCCACCAGATCCATCTTGTTCACCGCGACGACCAGGTGGGGAATGCCCAGCAGCGACGCGATAAACGAGTGACGACAGGTTTGCTCGATAACCCCCTTGCGTGCATCGATTAGAATGATGGCTAAGTTGGCCGTGGAGGCCCCCGTTACCATGTTGCGCGTGTATTGGATATGGCCGGGAGTGTCGGCGATGATGAATTTCCGTTTTGGCGTCGCGAAGTAGCGATAAGCAACGTCGATCGTAATTCCCTGTTCCCGCTCGGCCCGCAACCCATCGGTCAAAAGAGCTAGGTTCAGATGCTCTTCACCGCGCTGCTCGGTCACCCGCTCCAGGTTCTCCAAGGTATCCTCGAAGATAGCTTTAGAATCGTAAAGCAACCTTCCGATCAGCGTGGATTTGCCGTCGTCCACCGAACCCGCGGTGGTGAAGCGCAACAGGT
>CAYNUW010000294.1:0-208 GCA_964400455.1 uncultured Akkermansia sp.
TTTGAACTCGGAGTAGAGGTGGGCGGCGAGGGTCTTGTTGTGGGAGATGACGAGGGCGGGCCGGTCGCGGGCGTGGATGAGGTTCGCCATGGTGAAGGTTTTGCCGGAGCCGGTGACGCCGAGCAGGGTCTGGTGCTTGTGGCCGGCGAGGAGCGAGGCGGACAGGGCGGCGATGGCCTGGGGTTGGTCGCCGGTGGGGGCGTAGTCG
>CAYNUW010000294.1:218-4619 GCA_964400455.1 uncultured Akkermansia sp.
GGAGGGGCGGAAAGGCGGGGGCGTCAATCGATGCGCTCGATGCGGGCGGGCGGAGCGCCGCGTCGCAGGGCGGGCACGAGGTCGCCGACGCGGCGTCCGGCGAGGGCGCGGCCGAGCGGGGAGACGGGGGTGATGACGGTGACGCGGCCGCGGCCCGGGGCGGAGATTTCGAGGCCGCCGCCGGCGGGGCCGAGCAGCCAGTGTTCGCGGCGGGAGCCGGTGGCGAGGGTGACGAGGCTGCCGGCGACGACGCGGTCGTGGCCGGCGGGGGGAAAGTCGAGGGCGCGCCAGGCGGCGAGGGCGGCGGCGAGTTCGGAGGCGAGCCGGGCCTGGCCTTCGGCGAGGTAGGCGGCCTCCTGGGCGTGGGTGTCGTATTTGTTTTCGGGGCGGCTCTCTTCGCTGATGGACTCGTCGCGGGCGTCGAGGGCGGCGTGAGTCTGGCGGTCGAGTTCGGCCTGGAGGGCGGCGAGCGCGGCGGCGCGGAGCGATTCGCGGTCGGTCATGGTTGGGCGACGGGGGCGGCGGGGCGCTCGAGATCGGCGAGCACGGCGTCGACCGGGCGGAGACGGTCGGCGGGGAAAAAGGTGTTTAGGCGGGCAATGACCTGCTGGATGAGTCCGTCAGGGCAGCTGGCGCCGCCGGTGATCAGGATTTCGCGCGGGCGATCAAAGGTTTCGCCGGGCCAGAGGGGGCGATGTTCGTGCCGGCCGCCGGCGGCGCCGGGGCCGTGGGCGGGGAAGATGTAGTGGCGAACGGCGTCGAGGGAGAGGATGTCGGCCTCGCTTTGGATAAAAAAGGCCATGGGGCCGAGGCGTTCTTCGCAGAGGCGATGGAGCTGGTAGGTGTTGGAGGAGTTTTTGCCGCCGATGACGAAGGCGGCGTCCAGCGGGCGGGCGAGGGCGCGGGCGAGGGCGTCCTGGTTGACCTGGGTGGCGTAGCAGAGGGTGTCGGCCCGGCCGCCGCCGCCGACGCGAGCGGGGGCTGCGGGGGCGTCGGGGCCGAAGACGGAGGCGTAGGCGAGGCGGAGGTGGTCGATGATGGCGCGGGTTTCGTTGACCAGCAGGGTGGTTTGATTGACCACCGCGACGCGATCGAGGTGGGAGGCGACGAGGAAGCCGGGGGTATGGCGACCGGCGAAGTCGCGTTCGAAGTCGGCCTGGGCGGCGGGATCGGCGCGGCGGGAGAGATAGGCGGAGAGCCGGCGGGCCTCGGCGAGATCGCGGACGATGACGGCGTGGGCGTGGCGGCGGGTGTGGGAGAAGGTGGCCTTGGTCTCTTCGTGTTCGTGTTTGCCGTGGATGATGACGGTGTGTCCGTCCTGGCCGTAGGCGCGGGCGGCCTTCCAGACCTTTTCGACGAGCATGCACGTGGCGTCGTGGGCGAAGACGGAGAGGCCGCGGCGGACCAGGCGGCGCTTGTCCTCGTCGGTGGCGCCAAAGGCGGGAATGATGACGATATCCTCGTGGGTGAGGGTGTCCCAGAGGGCGGGATCGTCGGCGGTGGCCGGGGCGTCGGCGGTGATTTTGCGGCCGGAGACGGCGAAGGGCACGCCCTTGTCCGACTGGAGGTAGCGCAGCCCGCGGCGGAGCAGGTCGTCGTTGACGAAAGGATTGTGGATGAGCTCAGAGAGCATGAAGACCCGACGGCCGGGGTTTTCAGCCAGGGTTTCGTAGGCGCGCTCGATGGCGTTTTTCACTCCGAGGCAAAAGCCGAAGTGGCTGGGGAGCAGGTAGCGCACGGAGCCGAAGTCGAGGGGAACGGGTTCGGCGGCGGAGCGTTCGTGGCGGCGGGCGAGGGCTTTGATGGCGGCGCAGAGGGTGGATTGGTAGAGGGCGCGGGAAGCGGGATCCTGGTCGTAGATGGCGGCGTTGCGCTCGTGGGCGGGGCGAAATTTATAAATAAAGTCGTTGGGGCCGAGATGGGCGTAGGGCAGCTCGGCGAGGCGAGGCTCCAGAGCGCGAAGCAAGGCGGAGAGGGTGGGGGAGAGCTGGGCGGGATTGGCCGAGAGTTCGGCGAAGGAGCGAAAGTGCACGTCGGCCGGTAGCTGCGCGGCCGCGGGCGGGGCGTCGACGCGCCGGTCGGGTAGGGTGGCGATACGGACGGTCTCGTTGGACGATTGCGGGGCGGGCGAGGGGATAAGGAGCGCGAGCTCACTGTCGCAGGCGTCGGCGCAGTCGCTCGCTTCGGCCGGCTGAAGCCCTAGCGGGGACGGCCGGACAGCGAGGCGATTATGAACATCGAGAAGGATGCGTAGTTCGTTGAGAGGGGCGCGCACGGCACAAAAACGTGATGGTTGGATTATCGATGGGCAACCGTGCAGCATTTTAAACGCGGATGTTTTTCGGCCGGACTGCTTTTAAGTGCGCGACAGATTCTGTTTAGGAGCGGCGGGGGATTGGAAGAAAGGGAGAGATGAAAAACGGGTTGCGGTGGGCGGTGCGGGAGTCCATGTTAAAACCTCGTGTCGCCTGACCTAGCGGGCGATGCACCCAAGTCGCCACTCACCTATTCAAACTATTCATCATCATGGCTCTCACCGTCGGCACCCGCGCACCTGATTTCACTCTTAAATCCAAGACCTCCGAGGGTCTCGTCGATGTCACGCTCTCGGCCAATTTTGGCAAAAAAAAGACCGTGCTGCTCTTTTTCCCCCTGGCTTACACCAGTGTTTGCACGGCCGAGCTTTGTGATGTCACTGGCGGTTTGTCCGCCTACGCTGAATTGGGTGCCGAAGTGATCGCCATCAGTGTGGACAGCCCCTTCGCGCAGGAGGCCTGGGCGCAGCAGAACAAAATCAAACTCACGCTGGTTTCTGACTTAAATAAAACCGTGACCAAGGCCTACGACGTGCTGTTCCCCGGACTGGCCGGCATCGGCGACACGTCGGCCCGCGCCGCTTTTGTGATCGGTCTCGACGGTGTGATCAGCTACGCCGAGCAGACGCCGACGCCAAAGGATTTGCCCAATTTCGAGGCAATCAAGGCCGCGCTAGCCAAATAAAGTGCCGTCCGGCCGTCGCCCGCGCTCCCATGCGCGGGCGATTTCTTATCCGACTTTCTCTGACTTACCACGACTACGATGAGCCTTCCGAATCCCTTTAACACGCTCCAAAAGTTCTCCGCCAACGGTGCCGAGCTCGCTTTCTACTCGTTGCCTGCGCTCGAAAAAGCCGGCTTTAATGTCAGGAAGCTGCCCGTATCCATTCGCCTTGTCCTCGAATCCCTGCTGCGCAATTGCGACGGGAAACGCGTATCCGAGCAGGCGGTTCGGGATCTTGCCAGCTGGCAAGCCAAGGCGGAGCGCACCGAGGAGATTCCGTTTGTCGTCGCCCGCGTGGTATTGCAGGATTTTACCGGTGTGCCGCTCTTGGTGGATCTCGCCGCCATGCGCTCGGCAGTAACGAAACTCGGTAAAAACCCGAAGATCATCGAGCCGCTCGTGCCCGTCGACCTCGTGGTGGACCATTCCGTGCAGGTGGATTTCGCCGGCTCGGCGGACGCGCTGCAGAAGAATCTGGAACTGGAGTTCAGTCGTAATCGCGAGCGCTACCAGTTCCTCAAGTGGGGCATGCAGGCCTTTGACACCTTCAAGGTCGTGCCTCCCGGCATCGGCATCGTCCACCAGGTCAACCTCGAGTATCTCGCCAAGGGCGTGCTCAATGACGGAGGTGTTTATTATCCGGATACTCTCGTCGGCACCGACTCGCACACCACGATGATCAATGGCATCGGCATCGTGGGCTGGGGCGTGGGCGGCATCGAGGCCGAGGCCGGCATGTTGGGCCAGCCCGTCTATTTCCTCACACCGGACGTCGTCGGTGTTTACCTCACCGGCGCGCTCCGCGAGGGCGTCACCGCGACCGACCTCGCCCTCACCCTCACCCAGCTGCTCCGCAAGGCCAAGGTGGTCGGCAAGTTTGTCGAGTTCTACGGCCCCGGCGCCGCCGCCCTGCCCGTGGTGGACCGCTCCACCATTGCCAACATGGCCCCCGAATACGGCGCGACCATGGGCTTTTTCCCCATCGACGGCGAGTGCTCCAACTACCTGCGCGCCACCGGCCGCTCCGACGAGCACGTCGCCCTCTACGAAGGCTACTACAAAGCACAGGGCCTCTGGGGTATTCCGCAGAAGGGTGAGATCGAATATTCCACCGACCTCGCGCTCGACCTCTCCACCGTCGTCCCGTCTGTCGCCGGCCCGAAGCGCCCGCAGGATCGCATCGAGCTGCCCAAGCTCAAGAACGAGTTCGTCACCGCCTTCTCGAAGCCCGTTCCCGAGAACGGCTTTGGCAAAAAGGCCGAGGAGTTCACCACCGTAACAGCCGAGGTCGGCGGCACCAAGCTCGGCCACGGCAGCGTGCTCATCGCCGCCATCACCAGCTGCACCAACACCTCCAACCCT
>CAYNUW010000295.1:0-4605 GCA_964400455.1 uncultured Akkermansia sp.
GAGCCTCGGCTTGTTCCAGCAGCCTCGCCTGTTCACGCAAGGCGGTGCGTTCACGCAACAACAGCCAAGTCGAGGCCCCCAAGCCGGCCGCCAGCGAGGCGACCGCCAAAGCGCCCACCAAAAACACCAGACGATTTCGGCGGACCAGTTTACCGAGCCGATAAACCCGACTGGGCGGGCGGGCAGCCACCAGCTCATTCGCGAGATGTCGGCGAATATCCATCGCCAGACCAAACGCAGTTTCATAACGGCGGCCCCGATCCTTCTCCAAGGCCGTGCTCACTATGCAGTCCAAATCTCCCTTGACTGCGGCCACCAGCCGGGAGGGTTCGGTCTGATGCTGATAGGCCAAGGCACGCTGCTCCGCCATCGGCAATCCAGCGATCACCGCCGAAGGCTTGGGGGCTTCGCGTTCACGAATTATCCGGCGCATCTCTTCCAAGCCCGCAGCTTCGAGTTCCCGGCTGGGAAACGGCGTCCGCCCAGTGAGCAACTCGTAGAGTAGCACCCCCAGACTATAGATATCGCTCCGGGTATCCAGATCCGGATTACCCACGTCAGTCTGTTCCGGACTCATGTAGGCCGGGGTGCCCACCAGATTAAACTGCCTCGTCAACTCGGCCGCCGGTTTTGACTCCCGGCCTTCAATGGCCTTGGCTATGCCAAAATCGATAACCTTCGGCACCGGCCGCCCGTCCTGCGCCGTGACCAGAATATTGGAGGGTTTTATGTCGCGGTGGATAATTCCCTTCTGGTGCGCGTGTTGCAGGGCATGGCAAACATGGGCAAACAGGCGTAACCGCTCGCTGGTCGGCAATCGATGGCGGAGGCAATACTCGGTTATTTTTACGCCGTCCACAAACTCCATGACGAAGTAGGGTCGGCCGGAATCCGTCGTGCCACCATCTAGAACCCGGGCGATGTTCGGGTGATCCATGATCGCGAGTGCCTGCCGCTCCAGTTCGAACCGGGATATCACGCTATGCGTGTGCATGCCCAGGCGGATAATCTTCAAGGCCACGCGTCGTCGGACCGGCTCTTGTTGTTCAGCTAGATAAACCACTCCGCAGCCGCCGGAACCGATGCGACGCAGGAGCCGGTAACGGCCGATGTGCACCACGGCCTCCTCAAGCCGTTTGTCCGCCAGCGTGTCGGGATCGCTTCCATGTTCGGACAAAGGTTCCAACAAGGTCTGCGCCGGCTCCTGCAACTCCAGCAAATCCTCCAAACGCTTTCGCAATTCCGGTTGCCCCTCACATTCTCGATCGAGAAAAGCCGTTCGATCGATGGCGTGCTCAAAATCGAGCAATCGCATGAAAAGCCGCTTTTCCCGCTGTAGCTCCGTTTCATTCACTCGGCTCGTCCTCCGACATCCTCATCTCTGAGCAGGCGATACAGCGCGGCTTTGGCGTAGGCCCATTGACGGTTGAGGGTGCGCTCACTGATGCCTAGCAGTCCGGCAGTCTCCTCATTGCTGAAGCCACCAAAAAAACGATAGGTAACCAGGCGCGCACTCTCAGGATCCTCTTTCTCCAAGCGGTTCAAGGCCTCGTTCACCAATAAAACGCGTTCGTCCGGCTCGGGTGAGCTCAGATTCAAATCGGCAATATCCACCCGCTGCACCTTCTGCCCACGCTTGCGGGTGGCTTTTTTGCGGGCCTCATCGACCAAGATCCGTCGCATCGCCAAGGCCGCAGCTCGGAAAAAATGCTGCCGATCGTTCCAACCCCGTTCGCCTTGCTGCACCAGCCTCAACCAGGCCTCATGCACCAAGGCGGTTGGCTGTAAGGTCACGGCTGCTTGTTCGTGTCGCAGGCGTCTAGCCGCCAGGTGGCGCAGTTCATCATACACTAAAGGCAAAAGCTTCTGCGGATCGCCTCCGCCCTCTTGCTCGATCATGCGCAGAAGTTGGGTGATCTCACTCATCGGGTTCTAAAGACCGGCGGAAGATATCTCGGTGTTGGCACGGGCAAGGGCATGGAGGCGACACCTTAGCGCGCAAACCCGCTCTGACAATACGGCGCTTACCGGTTTTTCGGGTCAGGCGAAACCGCCGCGGCTTGGCGGATAGCCAAGAAGCCGAGCTCCCCGAAAGCCGCCTGGAGCAACTCACCGCCCACGCCGCAAGTGCAGCAACTCCACCCTCCGGGTACGTTTCTCCACCTCGTCATACTCCACAATCGCCCCCGACAGCCTCACGTCGCCCTCCGCCACTTCACACTTGCGCGGCATTCCATCCAAAAAGCGATCGACCACCGGCCGCACTTGGCGCCCCAACACCGACTCATAGGGCCCCGTCATGCCGACGTCGCAGATAAAGCCTGTGCCTTGGGGCAGCACGCCCGCGTCCGCCGTCGGCACGTGCGTATGCGTGCCCAGCACGGCCAGCGCCCGACCATCCAAATGCCAGCCGAGCGCGATTTTTTCACTCGTAGCTTCCATGTGCGCCTCGACCAAACAGGCGTCCGCCACCCCGTCTAGCTTTCGCAGCATGGCGTCGGCACAGAGAAACGGGCACTCAGCCTTTAAGCCCATAAACGTCCGTCCTAAAACCGTGAAAACGGCCAGCCGCATATCGCGTACTTTCACAATCACATGGTCGGCCCCCGGGCAGCTACCAGGCAGATTGGCCGGCCGGCAAACCCGCGGCAGCTCGTCGATCTCACTTTCCCAGCCCCGTTGATCCCATACGTGGTCGCCCAGGGTGATCGCGTCCACCCCGCCCTGTAGCAACGCCTTGGCGATGCCAGCGTTTATGCCCGAGCCCGCCGCAGAGTTTTCCGCGTTCGCGATGACGGCGTCCACTTTCAACTCCGTGCGCAAACGGGGCACACGCTCAAGCACCAGCTCACGGCCGGGCCGCCCCACGATATCGCCGAGAAAAAGAATGCGCACCATGGGCGCAACGTGCGCACCCGGACGCCCGCCTCCAAGCCCAAACCGTTTCCATGCCTTGGATGCGGCGACTATCCGTCCCGCCCACGATTGATTCAGCGCTCTGCGCTCCGCACCGCCCGGGCTCCGACCATCACGCTCGATCCCACCATCAGCAACGCCGCCGCCACCGGATGCAGGCAGCCCGCCGCCGCCAGGGCCATGCCGGCCGTGTTGTAGGCCGCCGCAAAACGTAGATTGCCCCGCACCCCCTCCCTTACCCGTCGCGCCACCCGGATCAACTCGGGCAAACGTCTCAGATCTTCTCCCGCGCATACGGCCATCGCCGCCGCTCGCGCCAGCTCGCTGCCTCCGCTGAGCGCAAGGCTGCACTGCGCCGCCGACAGGGCCCCCGCATCGTTCACTCCGTCCCCGGCAAACAGGACCGTGCGTCCCGCCCGGCGCAAGGCCTCGACCCTCTCCGCCTTGTCCAGCGGCGCCATGCCTGCCCGCACCGCCGTGCCCTTCGCCCAGGGCGCAGCTTTCGTCTCCGGTTCAGGGTCACCGGTCAGAATCTCCACTTCCACACCCAACTCGCCCAATTCCGCGAGCGCTTCCGCCGCCCCTTCGCGCCAGCGTTCGCGCAGGCGCACCCTTGCCGCGGCGCGCCCCTCGACCGCCACCCAAATCACCTTGCCGAGCTCCCCCAAACTCTCCTCGCCGCGACAGAACTCACGCTCCCCCACCCTCACCTCGCCCAGTCCCGCCACTCGCGCACTCACTCCCCGCCCCGCCTCCACCCTCACGTTCGCCACCGCGGGTCCTCCCGTCGGCGTGGCCAACGCACGCGCCACTGGGTGTGCCAGTCCTCGCTCCAGCGCCCCCACCGCCGCTTGCAGCGCCGCCAATCGACCCGTCCAGGCGGGAGCCAACTCCCAGTCGACCACCTCAAGCCGATCTTCCGACAGCGTCCCGGTTTTATCAAAACATGCCGTATCGACACGCGCCAAAGCATCCAGGAAATCCCCGCCGCGGGCCACGACCCCCAGACGCGCCAAACGCGCCAAACCACCCCACACCGCCACCGGTGTCGCCAGCCCCATCGCGCAAGGACAAGCCACCAGCAAGACCGCCATGGCGTTGAACAAAGCCTGCGCCCAGCCCGAACCCGCCATCGTCCACCCGACAAAGGTGGCCACGCTTACACTTACCACCACGGGTAAAAACCACGCGATCAAACGGTCCGCTTGAGCCTGCAAGACCGAGGGGTTCAGTCGCGCTTCCGTGACCGCGCGCAACATCGAGTCCAGACGTCTCGGCCCACTGCCGACCGTCACCACCAACCGTCCGTCCACCGCGTGGCTGCCCGCCCAAACCACATCCCCCGGTCCACGCGCCACCGGTCGCCACTCTCCGGTCAATGCCGCCTCCTCCACGTAGGAGCGCCCCTCGACGATCCGGCCGTCCACACCGATGGCCGCGCCGGGCGCCACCACCACCCGGGCGCCGGGCGCGACGTCCGCCACCGCGCGCTCCGTTTCGCGCCCATCCGCTTCCAAGACCACGCAGCGGTCAAAACGCCGCGCCAGTTCGTCGGCCGCCCGCAACGCCGCCGCCCGGCTGCGCGCCGCCGCCATACGCCCCAGCGTGTGCACCACCACAAGCACCGCCACCACCTCGTAATACACCGAGCCGACTCCCGTGGCTGAACCGATCACCGAACCAGCCAAG
>CAYNUW010000296.1:0-4564 GCA_964400455.1 uncultured Akkermansia sp.
GCGGCTCCCCCGGCGCGAAGGCATGGTCCGCCACCCCGACCACCGCCGGCGCGGCGGCCGCTTCCCCAACCTCGTCCCGCCACGCCAGCCAAAACCCCGCCGCGACCGCCGCCGCCAACGCAACCACCCCGATCACCGTCCGCCTCATGCCGGCGCTCCCGCCATAAAACCCACCGGCGGCGGCCCGCCCGGCGTATAGAACTCCCGGATACGCGGCAACACCGACTCCAGTTCCCCTGGCGCCACCCCCAGCCACAGGGCCAGCTCGGCGAAATACTCGTCCACCGCCAGACTCGGCAGCACCGCGCCGCGCGTGGTCACCAGATCGGGCCCCCCCGCCGTCAGATTCGGATACGATCCATACACCCGACCGCCCCTCACCGCGCCGCCCAACACAAACGCGTTGCCACCCCACGCATGGTCCGACCCCGCCCCGTTCGAGGTCAGGGTGCGCGCAAAATCCGACGCCGTGTAAAGCGTCACCGCCTCCCGCAGCCCCAACTCGCCCAGACCCTGCCAGAAGGCCGCCACGCACCGGTTCACCACATCCACCATGCGCTCCATGCTGCCGATCACTTCGTCATGGTGGTCCCACCCGCCATAGTTGATAAAAAAGGTCTGCCGCCGCAGGCCCAGCTCCGTCCGCGCCTTCATCGTGCGCAGCAGGGCCTTGAACTGCTGGCCAAGGTTCACCGCCGGGTCATCCCCGCGACTCGAACTCGACGTCGCCGCCACATACGGAGCCGGCGGCACATAACCCGGATCGCCCGGAAAAAGGGTCTCGATCAGGTTGCCCTCAAAGGCATCGCGAAACGCCGCGCTGGCGTCGATCGACTCGCGTAGATTGCCCGCAAAGGTCCGGTCCAACAGGTTCTGGTGCTCCTGCTGGAGCAGATTGTCGATGCCGGCGGTGCGGTTCGCCGTGCGACTGCTGCCGCTCACCGTCGGCGTGGCGAAGGGCGAGTTATACTCGCTCGGCAACGTGCTGCCCGTGCTCGAGATGTTGTAGTTAAACACCGTGCGCCCGGTCTGCCAAAGATTGTTGCCCGAGATGGATATGTTCATCGACACCCGCGCGTCCTGGTTGCCCGCGTGCAAAAGATCCGCCGCCCGCCCCGCCCAGCCCAGCGTGCGGGCTTCGGTCGCGAACGAGGTGTGCCACTGCTGCTGCTGGTCGGAGTGGGAATAAAGACCGCGCGGACGTCGGCCCGTGGCGTTGACGTAGCGCTCCTTGGTCAGGCGCTCCGCCAGCGTGCCCACGTTGGCCACGAAAGCCAGCGCACCCTGCCCGTAGAGCGAGGCCATGCCGGGCCGCGCTCCGTCGTCCGCACAACGCGGATGCACCCCGAAGCCAAACGGATCCGTGGCGTGGCCGGCCAGCGGCAGCAAGTTCGGCAAGGCCAGCCCGTCCTCGTTGGCCACCGCATCATAAAGTCCGCCCCGCGTCGCCACATACGCCGCGTGCGCCTCCCCCGCCGTGGCCGCCGGCGCCAGCAGATTGTAGGAATCCATGCCGCCCGCGAAAAACAAACAGACCAACGCGCGGTAATCCTGTCCGCCGGGCAGCGTCTGCGCGGCCGCCGCGTTCGCCATGCGCAGATTCAGCAGCGTGGACAACAGCCCCAGCGAACCGACCGCGGCGCAGCTGGCTTGTCCTAGAAATGCGCGTCGGGAAAGAGTGCGTGGCATGGCGGTCGGGGGTTTACTTCAAGACGGCCGCGTCGGCCGAAATCAGCACCAGGTGCGCCGCCACCCGGAACCGCTGGCGCTCACGCCCCAGCCGGTCCGCGTCACTCAGCCCCGCCGCGGCCGGATCGTTCAAGCGCGCCACCGCCCGGCACACCGCGCGAAACGTCCCCGGCGTCATCGTCCCGGCGCACAAGGCCCGGTCCAACGCCCGCACCAAGACCTCCGGCGCGCCGTGCGTCAACGGCAGCCAGGCCGCTTCGTCCACCCGCGTGTTCCAGAGACCCTCATCCACCTCCGGCGTCGCCAGGTTGTCCGACTGTCGCGAGGGATTCAACTGGGTGAAGCCTGTCGTGCTCGTCACCGCCAGCGCGCTGGAAAAACGATTCGGCCCCGTGATCGCGGTCACACTGTTCACGATCTGCAGCTCCGGCGCTACCAGCCCCAGTTCGGCCATGCGCCCCGGCGGCAGATAATCGGGCGAATAATAGTTGAACACGCTCGGCGCGCTCAGGGGTCGCTGCAGCAGGTCCGCGTCCAGGCTGGAAAAGCCCCGGTAGCGCCCGCCGGCCGACACATCCGCCGGCGCCGCCCCGAACGCCCGCGCCATCGCCACGAATCGGGTGTAGGGCTCGCGCACCAGACCCTGCGCCGGCTCGTCCAATCGCGCCGGGTCCCGCGCCTCCGGATCGAGCAGGATCGCCCGCACCACCGCCCGCAAATCACCCCGCACCCCGGCGCCGTTGTCGGCAAACACCGCCGCGATCCGCGCCACATAACCCGGCGTCGGATTCGAGGTCACCAAACGCTGGATCAACTGCCGGCCGATGAAGGGACCCACGTTCGGATGATTGCTCAGGTAATCCAACGCCGCCGCCAAATCGGCGTCGCCCGCCGCCCCCGTGTCCGGCGACGCGCTCGCCACCCGCGCCGGCAGTTGCAGGGGAGCATTGCCCGGCAACCACAGGGTCTTGGCCCCGACGTCATGCTCCACATCCCACATGCGCATCGGGTGCCAGGGTATGTTCACGCTGTCGCTGAAGCGCGTGGTCGGTATCTCCGCCAGATTCGTGCTCGACGTAAAACGCCGGGAATAACTCAGCCCCGTGAACACCCGCGCCAACTCGCCGATCTGGCCTTCGCCATAGGTCGCGATCGGCCGGCCCGCCGGCACCACCACCCCGTAGGGATCCAGCTCCGTGCCGTCCGACAAACGCGGCGAGCCGTCCGGATTCAGCAACCACAGCCCGATCGAAAACAACTGCATCACCTCGCGGGCGTAATTCTCGTCCGGGAAACGATTGATCGCCGGATTCGCCTTCCGGTTGCGCAGCGCACTCAGATACAGGCCCATCCAGGGATGACGCGTCACCGCCTCCAACAAGTCCCGGTAACGCCCGAAGGCGTGGGTCAACAATACATCCTGATAACTCGCCATGCCGCGCTGGTCGTTGGCCAACGAGCTCATGCGGTCCGAGATCACAAAGATCTGACTCAGCGCAAACGCCACCCGCTGCCGGAGCGGATCCGACTGCTCGTCCGTGCGCATCGCCTGCCGCCACCACGCCTCCAAACGATGATCCGACGACACCCTCGGCGAATTGGTCGTGCCCCCCAGCTCGATCTGCCAGGTATGCAAAAGCGGCAAATGCAGATTCACCGGACGCTCGAACTGCGCGTCCAGCCACCCCGCAAAACCCGCCTCGCGCACCCGCGCCAACTCGACCGGCTCCGGCCCGAAGGTCGCCTGCGTCAAAAAGCGCGCCGCCGCTTTCTCCGCCGGCCGCCCATCCGCCCCGTCCTCCAACCTCAAGGTCGCCAACCCAGGCGAACCCACCGTGTAGCCCGCTCCCGCCGCCACGCTCACCACCACGAGCTCCCGCCCTTCGATCAAATCATCCTCCAGCGGCAGCAAACGCAGCACCGCTTCGTCCGCCCCGTAGGGGATCACCACCGCCCCGGACATCGGCTCCGCATAATCCACCCCGGCCACCGCCGTGCCGCCCAGGTTAAGATTCACCGTCAGTGGCGCCACCCCGCCACTGCGCCGCACCACCACCACGCCGGGGTCCGGCCAGTTCTCCGCCATCGCGTCGTCCATCGCCACCAGGGTCACCACCGGCACACTCACCCCCATCAGCGTCGCCAGCCGCTCCCGATCCGTGATCCGCGGATTGCTCGTCGTCGGCGTGGTCGGATTGCTCCCCAAACCTTCGCTGAACATCCGCTCCGGATTCAGCCCCACCCGCCGCTCCTCCCAATCGCTCAAACCATCCCCGTCCGTGTCCAGCTCCTCCGCCCGCAAACGCACAAACAGCCGCCCACCTTCACCCGCCAGGGTTTCACTTTTTTCCTCGTCCGCCCCCCGCACCGCCTTGGCCGTCGTCCACGTCACCAAGTCCGGACTCGTCTCCACCACGTAACGTTTATCCCGGCGCGCCGGCCATGAGACCGACCACCACCCGTCCCGCCAAACCCCCGGACTCACCGCCAAATTCGACGCCGGATCCCGCGGGTCCGTGCCCAGCACGCTCTCCTGCGCATTGGTAAACCCATCCCCATCCGTGTCCACCTGCGGCGCCAAACCGTGGGCTTGATAATACCCCTGCCAGATATCGCCCACCAAATCCCCGTTCAAATCCAACCCCGCCCGCGCGGTTCCGAGCACCCCCAAACCCACCCCCAAAAACCTCAGTAACAACAAAGGTGACGTAGTCATGATGCGCGAGTGCGGGGGTTGCCTCCATCAGATGCCCGCGACCGCACCAAATGGCAATCCCCGCCTTTAGCCGCCTGATCCCACCCGCCCCCACCCAAGGTGGGGCCCATTTTCCCTAATCGGCTGACCGCGGCCCTATCCGGAGAGCGGGCGGGTTGG
>CAYNUW010000297.1:0-4556 GCA_964400455.1 uncultured Akkermansia sp.
AGGTGGGCGCGGCGGTGTTGGCGGTGGTGGGTGCGGCGGTGATCATTCCACGGCCAGCCGGCACGGCGGATGCGATGGTGGGGTTTCTGTTGGTGCAGGGAGCCAACTTGTGTTTTGCGGCCGGGCAGATCGCCTACCGGCGAACGCGGCCGGCCTTGGTCCGGGTGAGCGGGGACGCAAATTTGTTTGCCTGGCTGGCGTTGGGCGGTTTCGCCGCGACGGCGCTGGTGGCGGCGCCCCTGGTGGATTGGACTCAGTTTAGTCCTCGGCCCGAACAGTGGGCGGTGCTTGTTTTCCTAGGCGTGGTCGCGAGTGGCGCGGGCTTTTTTTTGTGGAATCTAGGGCAGGCGAAGGTGACGGCGGGGACTTTGGCGGCGATGAACAATGCCAAGATTCCCCTCGGGGTTTTGGTTTCCCTGCTTGTTTTCAACGAGCCGGCCGATTTGTGGCGTCTGGCGATGAGCGCTACGTTGCTGGCGATCGGCGTCGGGCTGGCAGAAAGAGACCGAGGGTGTGCGGGGGACGGTCAAGGCAAGGCGTCGACCAAAACTTGAGCGGCATAACGGGCGACGGCGGCACGGGCTGACGGCTCGGTGCCGGGAGCGAGTGCGTGCAGGGAAAATGCGGTGGCGCGGCGAGCGAGGTCGGCCAGGGTTAGCTGCTCGAGCGAGGCGTCCACGATGCCGGCCACCATGGCGTCGCCGGCCCCCACGGTGCTGCGCACGGTGATGGCGGGCGGCACGGCGCGCACAGCCTGGTCCTTGGTCACAAACAAAGCGCCGGCGGAACCGCGAGACACGACCACCAGCCCGACACCGGCCGAGGCGATGGAGCGGGCGGCGGCGAGCACGGCGGCTTCGTCACGCAGGGGACGGCCAAGCAAGGCGGAGAGCTCGTGTTCGTTGGGTTTGATCACGTCGGGAGCGGCGGCGAGGGCGGCGGACAAGGCCGGGCCGCTGGTATCGAGGGCGACCCGCACTCCCCTCGCGCGGAGGCGGCTGATCGCGGTCGGGTAAAAGTCGAGCGGTAGTCCGAGGGCCAGACTGCCGGCCAGCACGCACCAAGGCGCGTCGATGCGTGACAAAGCGTCGAGCAGGTTCTGTTGTTCGGCGGTCGAGGGGGAGGGGCCGTTAAAATTGAAATCGGTGGTTTCGCCGCGCACTGGATCGACGATTTTTATGCCGGTGCGGGTGACGCCGGGCACGCGGATGAAACCGTCGGTGATGTTCTGACGGGTAAAAAAATCGCTGAAGGGACGGGTGTTTTCCCGACCGAGAAAACCCAGCGCGGCTACCGGGCGGCCCTGGGCGGCCAGGGCGGCGGCGACGTTGATGCCTTTGCCGCCGGGGCGGGCGCCGAGGTCCTCCGCTCGGTTCACCGCGCCGGGCGAGAGGTTTTGCACACCGACGGTCCAATCCAGCGCGGGATGCACCGTGACGGTGACAATCTGGCTGGACCGGGACGGCGCGTGGTCAGACATGACCGGGCTGGATCAGCGGGGATCCAAGACGCTGGCTTGGGAGAGTTTGCCGGCGGAGGGTGAGCTGAGCTGAGTCGCCTTGCCGGACTCGATGTCGAGCAGCCAGAGCGTGCTCTGGCCGGCGGAGCGAGCGGTGAAGACCAGGTGACGACCATCGGCAAGCCACGAAGGCTCGATCGCATCGGCAGCCTGTTTGGAGACCTGGCGGGCGGTTTGGGTCGAGAGATCGTGGACTGCGATTTGGAAACCGCGTCCGATGCGGGTGGTGAAGGCGATGAGGTTGGGCTTGGCGCGGCTCCAATCCGGTTCGGCGCAGTAGCCGCTGATGCGGGTGGGTAGGCGACGAGCCTGGCCTCCGGCGACGGGCATGAGGTAAAGCTGCGGACCGCCGGCGGCGTCGGACGTAAAGAGGAGCTGGGTGCCGTCCGGGGAAAACACCGGACTCGCCTCGACGGCGGAAGTGCGGGTTTTTCTGCTGATGTTTCGTCCTTGCGCAGTGGATACGTAGATCTCCGGGTTGCCCTCGCCGGAGAGCACCATGGCGATGCTGCGGCCGTCAGGGCTGTAGCGCGCGCCGCTGTTGGTGCCTTTGAAGCCCACGAAGTTGGTGCGTTGCAGGGAGGCCAGATCGAGGATGAAGATATCCGGGAAACCTGTCCGGAAATAACTGGTGTAAATGAGTTTACTTCCATCGGGCGACCAGCGCGGGGTCATGGCGAGGGCTCGGTCATTGGTGATGGGGCGGGCCTCGCCCAGAAAAAGGTCCGAGGTGTGGACCTCCGGTTTGCCGGAGCGCTCGCCGATAAAGGCGAGTTTGGAGGCGAAAAAGCCGGGTTGGTTGGTCGTCGCGCGCACGGCGAGGTCGGCGGCCCGGAGCAAGGCATGACGCGGGGTGTTGCCGGTCACGGTCTGATTCAGCACGGCGGCTCCGGAGCCGCGAGTGACGCTCACCTGAACTTGGTTGGCCGCACCGGCCGGAGCGAAGGAGATGCGAAAGGCGGCGTTCTGCGCCTGGCGGCGGAAGGCGCCGTGGGCGGCGAAGGCTTGATTGGCGAGCGAGTTGAGCTCGGGGGTGGCTCCGGTGACCAAGACCGAGGTGGTCTTCAGATCGGTTACAATGTCGACTGTTCCGAGATTGTTCTGCGCGAGCAGGCACGACGGTGAAACACTCCAGGCGAGAGCGGCCAGCAAGGGCGCGCGGAGGTAGCGGACAAGAGGGGAAAAGGAAAAGGGCATGGCGGGAAAATCGAGGGTGTGGCGTTGACGCCTTCTCTATTTACCGCGCCATTAGACCGCTCAACGCCAATCCGGCATTCAAAGCGTTTTATTTATTCACACCATGTCCCCCGAAGCACTCAAGGAACACCTCAAACAGGTAAAATACCCCGGTTTTAGCCGGGATATCGTGTCGTTCGGCTTGGTGAAGAACGCCGCTTTGTTGGACGGCACGGCGCGTGTGTCTTTGGCGTTGACTACGGCCGATCCGAAGGTGCCCACGCACTTAAAGCGCGAGGTCGAGGCGTGTCTGCGCGCCTTGCCCGGGGTGAAGGAGGTGGTGATCGATATAGCGGTGGCGGCGCCCAAACCGGCCTCCGGGGGTAATCTGGGCGGAGGGAGCGCGCCGAAGACCGCTCGACACGCGGTGGCCATCGCGTCGGGCAAGGGAGGGGTGGGCAAGAGCACCTTTTCCGTGAATCTGGCGGTGGCGGCGGCGGCACATTTGGCGAAGTTAGGCCGACCGGGCCGGGTAGGGTTGATGGATTGCGACATTTACGGTCCCTCCGTGCCCCTGATGATCGGTCTGAGCGGAGAGCGACCGGGCATTTTGGGGGAAGGCGAAAACGCCCGGTTGGTGCCGCTGGAGGCGCATGGGGTGAAGGTGATGAGCATGGGCTTCCTGGTGGATGACAACACGCCGGTGGTGTGGCGCGGGCCGATGATCATGAAGACCGTGCAGCAGTTCGTGCAAAACGTGGAGTGGGGTCCGCTTGAGCTACTGCTGGTGGATTTGCCACCGGGGACCGGGGATGCTCAACTCAGCTTGGTGCAGACGCTGCCGCTCGATGGAGCGGTGTTGGTGACCACGCCGCAGCCGGCGGCCACCCAGGTGGCGCGCAAAGGAGGGTTGATGTTTCAAAAAGTGAACGTGCCCCTAATTGGGGTGGTCGAAAACATGAGTTGGTTCACCGATCCGGCGGGCTTGCGTCATGAGCTTTTCGGGCGTGGGGGAGGACAACTTACCGCCGACAGTCTGGGCACGGTCCTGCTCGGTCAGGTGCCCTTGATACCGGAGGTGCGCGAGGCGGGAGACGCCGGAGCGCCCTTGGTGGCTTGTGAGCCCGACGGTGAAGCGGCTGCCCATTTCGCGGCAATTGCGGCCGAATTGATCGCCCGTTTGGAACGCGCGGCGAGTAAACCGGTGATCTGAGGCAAACGCATACAGTCGTTAAGATCGCATCTAAGCGATCCTGGCGGCGTTTTAGGAGGGTCGCTCGACTCGAAATCACTTTTCGGGTGTTCCGAGCCCTGCTGGCTCACTCCGCGCCATCTCCGCTGCTCTCCGGCTTTCGCTCGATCCGCGCCAGAATGTGCCCGGCATTTTCTCCCGCTGCTCAGCCGGGCAACTGCATGTTCCCGGCTGAGCGAAGGAGGCTTTTCCCAAACCTGTAAAACGAAGCTGTGCCTGGTGGAGAAGAACCCTTTCGGGGGGCGCGCTCACCAGCACGGAATTGTAATCACGGAGCTAAGAGCTCCAAGCTTACCGTCGTTTTTGCAGTGGTCGCGTTGGCGTCCGCCGGGCTGATGAGGAAGAGGGCTGCGCCCATGATGCGGTCGCCGGGAGACGCGAAGTCGGGGCGCTGGCGGAGCACGCCGTTGAACGTGACGTTGCGGGTCACGGTTCTGGTCACGGCCGGGCGGGTGGAGGTGGCGGGGGTGACGATGACCGTATCCACCAGACGGAAAGTGCCGGAGAAGGCGCCGGTGGTGGCGGTGACCGGGGGCATTTTCCAGAGGGTGTCGGCCGGGTTGGTGGCGGTGATAACGGTGCCGTTAAGTGTGGCGGTGAGGGGGAGTC
>CAYNUW010000298.1:0-3864 GCA_964400455.1 uncultured Akkermansia sp.
TGAGGCCGTCCTTCTCGGTGAGGAAGATGCCGCCGGTGGTGGCGAGGGCGGTGATGATGCCGACCTCGAGGTCGAGGTGGTCGTTAGGCCGGCCGACCGACAGCTGGGCCGGGGGGCGGAGGTTGGTGGCGACGACGTTCTGGCCGGAGAGGGCGGCGCGGAAGATGTTGGCGGCGTCGGAGTCGAGGGAAACGTTGGCAGCCGTGATCTTGCCGAGGGTGACGTTGCCCTGGGCGCGGAGGCGGGCGGATGAACCGGTGGCGAGCACGGTGGCGGTGCCGTGCATGGTCAAAGCGCCGGTGCCGGCGTTGAGCGAGACGGTGCCGGGGGCGGCGGTGACGATGTCGACACCGGTGGCGAGGGTGAGGCCGGAGCCAGCGAGCAGGGCGAGGTGGCCGGTGGTGGAGCGGACGTCGGCGTTGGCGGCGATGGAGCCGGTGACGGCTTCGAGGCGGACGGAGCCGGTGCCGTGGGCAACGAGGGCGTTGCCGTCGGCGGGGGCGGAGGCGTCGTTGAGGGTGAGGTTACCGGTGGTGACGACGAGGACGATGTTACCGTTGAGGCCGGTGGTGACGTCCGACTGAAGGTCGTCGAGCTGAGCGACGGCGACGCCATCGCTGCCGATCTCCTGCACAGTGACGGTGACGCCGTCGATGGTGAGGCCGTTGTCCTCGGTGACGTAGATCGAGCCGGTGGCGGCGCGGGCGCTGAGCAGATCGACGCTGGTGGTGAGGTGGCGGGCGGGGACGCCGATGCTGGTCTCGGCCTGGAGGCGGAGACGGGTGGCGGTGACGTTCTTGGTCGAGCCGGCGGCGTTGACGAGGGCGCCGGCGTCGGAATCGAGAGAGACGTTGTCGGCGGTGATGTTGCCCAAGGTGACGTCGCCCTGGGCGCGGAGACGGGCGGAGGAGCCGGTGGCGACCACGGTGGCGGTGCCGTGCATGGTCAGGGCACCGGCGACGGCGTTCAGAGATACGGTGCCGAGGGCGGCGGTGACGACATCGACGCCGGAGTTGAGGGTGAGGTTTTGCCCGGCGCGGAGGGTCAGGTGACCGAAGGAGGAGCGGACATCGGCGTTGGTGATGAGGGAGCCGGCGACGGCCTCGAGGCGGACATTGCCGGAACCGTGAGCGAGGACGGCGTTGCCGCCGGCGGGGGCGGTGCCGTCGTTGAGGGTGAGGTTGCCCGTGGTGACGACGAGGGCGATGTCGCCGTTCTGGCCGGTGGTGAAGTCGGACTGAGCGGCGTCGGTGACGGCGGTGGTGGTGGCGTCGCCGTTGAAGTTGGTGACGGTGACGGCAACGTCCGCGACAGTGGCGCTGTTATCCTCGGTGACAAAGATGGAACCGGTCGAGGCGAGGGCCGTGACGGTGTCGATGTTGGTCGTGAGATGACGGGTCGGAGCACCGATGCTATTCTGCGCCTGGAGGCGGAGGTTGATCGCGGTGACGTTCTTGGTGGAGAGCGAGGCGTTGATGATGCTGCCGGCGTCGCTGTCGATGGAGACGTTGGTCGCGGTGACGTTGCCGACGGTGATATCGCCCTGAGCGCGGAGGCGGGAGGAGCTGTTAAGAGCGACCACGGTGGCGGTGCCGTGCATGGTCAAAGTGCCGACGACGGCGTTGAGCGAGATGGTGCCGGGGCTGCGGGTGAAGATATCGACGCCGGTGTTGAGCTGGATGTTCTGACCGGCGCGGAGGGTGAGGTGGCCGTTGGCAGAGCGGACGTCAGCACTGGCGTTGATCGAACCGGCGGCGGCGTGGAGGAAGACATGGCCACGGGCGTCGGTGTAGACGGCGTTGCCATCGGCGGGGGCGGTGCCGTCGAGGAGGGTGATGTTGCCGAGGGTGGCGACGAGGACGATGTTGCCGGAGACGCCGTCGGAATGGAGGTCAGACTGGGTGGCGTCGGTGACGGCGGTGGTGGTGGCGTCGCCGTTGAAGTTGGTGACGGTGACGGCGACGTCGCTGACAGTGGCGGCGTTATCCTCGGTGAGATAAATCGAGCGGCTGGCGGAGAGGGCCGTGATGGTGTCGATGTTGGTCGTCAGGTGGCGGGTCGGGGCGCCGATATCGTTGGTGGCCTGGAGGCGAAGGTTGGTGGCGGTGACGTTCTTGGTCGTGCCGGCGGCGTTGATGATGGAGCCGGCGTCGCTGTCGATGGAGACGTCCGCGGCGGTGAGGTTGCCGACGGTGATGTCACCCTGGGCGCGGAGGCGGAGGGAGGAACCGGTGGCGACCACGGTGGCGGAACCGTGCATGGTCAAGGTGCCGGCGACGGCGTCGAGGGAGGCGGTGCCGGGGGTGCCGGTGACGAGGTCGACGTTGGCGTTGAGCGTGATGTTCTGCGCGGCGCGGAGAGTGAGATGGCCGGTGGTGGAACGAACGTCGGCGTTGGCAGTGACGGAGCCGGCGGCGGCTTCGAGGCGGACGGAGCCGGAACCGTGGGCGAGCACGGCGTTGCCGCCGGCGGGGGCGGTGCCGTCGTTGAGGGTGAGGTCGCCGAGAGTAGCGACCAGCACGATGTTACCGTTTTGGCCGGTGGTGAGGTCGGACTGGGCGGCGTCGGTGACGGCGGACAAGGTGGCGTCGGCCACGACGTCCTGCACGGTGACGGCGACGTTCTGCACGGTGACGCCGTTATCCTCGGTGACGTAGATCGAACCGGTGGAGGCGAGGGCCGAGAGGACGTCGATATTGGTGGTGAGGTGGCGAGTCGGAGCGCCGATGCCGGCCTGCGCCTGGAGGCGGAGATTGGTGGCGGTGACGTTCTTGGTGGAAGCGGCGGCGTTGAGGATGGAGCCGGCGTCGCTGTCGATGGAGACGTTCGTCGCGGTGACGTTGCCGACAGTGATGTCGCCTTGGGCGCGGAGGCGGGCGGAGGAACCGGTGGCGACGGCGGTGCTGGTGCCGTGCATGGTCAAGGCGCCGGTCTGAGCGTCGAGCGAGAGGGTGCCGCCGGCGGCAGTGGACACATCGACGGAGGCGCCGAGCGCGATGTCGCGGGCGGCCTTGAGGGTGAGGTGGCCGGTGGTGGAGTGGATATCGGCGTTGGCGTTGGCGACGATGTCGGTGCCGGCGCCGGCGGCCTGGAGCAGGATGTTGCCGGAGCCATGGGCGACCACTGCGGCGTCGGTGTTGAGGTCGGCGTCGGCGGTGCCTTCGGAGAGGGTGATGGTGCCGCCAAGGGTGCGCAGCACGATGGAGCCGTTGGCTCCGTTGACGTCGCTGGTGACGAGATCGGACTGGGTGACCTCGGTGGTGGTCGAGGTGGTGGCGTCGGCCTGGACGGTCTGGACGGTGGCGGACTTGGTGGCGTCGAGCGGGCTGATGACGTCGTTGATCGCGACGGCGTCGGTTTCGACGATGTTCATGCCGTCGGAGCCGCGGGCGTGGACGGAGAGCGTGTCGACGGTGGTTTCGAGGGCGTTGACCGGGGCGGCCAGGCTGTTGCCAGCGAGCAGGCCCACGCCCTTGCCGGCGACGATCCGCAGGCCGCGGGCGGTGATGTCGATGTCGGAATCGGCGGCGGTATCGGCGTCGAGGACCGAGCCGGTGGTGACGATGGAAACGTTGGCGTTGGACGCGGTGATGTCGCCGATGACCACTTGGTCGAGCACGTCGTCGCCGACGGTGATGCGGATATCGCCGTTGACGGTTTGCAGGGTGGCGTTCGGGGCCATGACCAGGCTGCCGGTCGAGGCGACGAGGTCCTGGGTGCCGGCGGCTCCGGTGACGACGTCCACCGAGGCGGCGAGGTTGATGGTGCGGGCGGCCTTGAGGGTGATGTGGCCGGTGGTGGTGTGGAGGTCGGCGTTGGCGTTGGCGACGATGTCGGTGCCGGCGCCGGCGGCCTGGAGCAGGA
>CAYNUW010000298.1:3964-4554 GCA_964400455.1 uncultured Akkermansia sp.
GTCCTGGGTGCCGGCGGCTCCGGTGACGACGTCCACCGAGGCGGCGAGGTTGATGCTCTGGTGGGCCTTGAGGGTGAGATGACCGGTGCCGGAGCGGATGTCGGCGGTGGCGGTGATGGAGCCGGCGACGGTTTGGAGGAGGACGTTGCCGGTGCCGTGGGCGAGGACGGAGTTGCCGCCAGCGGGGGCGGTGCCGTCGGTGAGGGAGAGGTTGCCGGCGGTGACGACGAGGACGATGTTGCCGTTGAGACCGGTGGTGAGGTCGGACTGGGCGACGTCGGTGACACCGGTGGTGGTGGCGTCGGAATTGAAGTCGGTGACGGTGACGGCGACGTTCTGGACAGTGGCGCCGTTGTCTTCGGTGGCGAAGATCGAACCGGTCGCAGCGAAGGCGGACAGGTTATCGATGTTGGTGGTCAGGTGACGATTCGGGGCGCCGATGCTGGCCTGGGCCTGGAGGCGGAGGTTGGTCGCGGTGACGTTCTTGGTCGAGAGGGCGGCGTTGATGATGCTGCCGGCGTCGCTGTCGATGGAAACGTTTGTCGCGGTGACGTTGCCCACGGTGATGTCGCCCTGGGCGCGCAGACGGG
>CAYNUW010000299.1:0-4534 GCA_964400455.1 uncultured Akkermansia sp.
ACCTCGGCGACGGCGGGCATGGCGGCGACGAAGGGCTGGTCCCACGAGGTGTAGACGAGGCGGATCTGGTCCATGAAGTGTTTCCATTTACCATCGCGCAGGGCGGCCCAGCGGGTGGTCATGGCGGCGTCGGCGGCGAAGCTGGCGGCGGCGCGGGCGGCCTCGTAGTTGGTGGAGGCGCGGCCTTGCACGGCGTAGAGGCGGGTGCGGCCGGCGGCTTGGTAGAGCTCGTTCACGATGGCGCAGGATTCGATCGGGTGGAGGACGAGTTGGTAGAAGGCCGGGCGGGCGGCGGCCGGCAGGCGGGCTTTGAGGGCGCGGGCGCGGGTGCGCAGGCGATCCCAGGCTCCGACGATGCGCTCGGACTCGCGTTCGTGGAGGTGGCTGAAGGTGTCGGGGTCGAGCTGCTCGGGTTTGCGCAGGCCGTTCAGGCGGGTGTAGCCGGCGACAAGTTCGGCCGCCTCGGCGGCATGGGCCGGGCCGAAATCCCGGGCGGCCCAGGCGCGCAGGAAGGCGTCGGTGGAGTTGGCCGGCCACCGGGCGGGATCCCAGGCGTAGGAGAGGAAGAACTCGATGGGCACCTCCATGGGCTTCAGGTCGCCCACGTTGACGATCCAGATGCGGGTGGCCTCGTATTGCCAGGCGAGGTGCATCTGTTCCCAGACCTTTTCGAGCGGGTAGGTGTTGAGCCACTTGTAGGAGCGGGGCCCGCCGACGTAATCGAAATGGTAATACACGCCGGCGCCACCGGGCCGGGCGCGTTCCTCCGGGGTGGGTAGGCGGCGGATGTTGCCCCAGTTGTCGTCGCACCAGAGCAGGGTGACGTCGTCGGGCACGCGCATGCCCTTTTCAAAGTATTCCTGGACCTCCTTGTAGAGCGCCCAGATCTGCGGGGTTTCCTCGGCCGGGCGGCCGGTTTCGCGGGCGATGATTTCGCGTTGGTCGCGCACGATCCGCTCAAGCAGTTCGACATTGGCGGCCTCGGACATGGGCTCGTCGCCGTCTCCGCGCATACCGATGGTGATCAGGCTCTCGAAGTCGCGGTTGCGGCGGATGCCCTCGGCGAAGAAGTTTTTGATGTTGGCTTCGTTCTTGGTGTAGTCCCACGGGCCGAGGTCGCGGCGGGTCCACTCCTTGTGGGCGCGGATCATGGGCTCGTGGTGGGAGGTGCCCATGACGATGCCGTATTCGTCGGCGAGGCGGGGATTCTCGGGATCGTCCTCGTTGAAGGCGTTGTTCCACATGGCCGGCCAGAGGTAGTTGGCGCGGAGGCGGAGCAGGAGTTCGAAGACCTTGGTGTAGAATTTCTGGTTGTAGTCGCCGTAGTTGGCCTGGACCCAGTTGGTGAGGGCGGGAGCTTCGTCGTTGAGGAAGATGCCGCGATACTTGACCACGGGTTCGCCAGAGAGGTGGCGGCCGGGCAGGATATGGGCGGCGGGCCGTTTCTTGGCGGGCACATCGGCCCACCAATACCAAGGCGAGACGCCGAGTTGCTGGCTGAGTTCGTAGATGCCGTAGATGGTGCCTCGTTTATCGCTGCCGGCGATGACGAGGGCCTGTTCGACACCCGGGGCGGGTTGGTCGACCACGGTGATGACAAAACTCTCCCACTTGCCGGCGAGACCCGAGGGGTCGAGTTTGCCGTCGGCGACGAGACGATCAATGAGCGGGCTGCGGCCGAGCGTGCCGACCAGGACCGGGCGGGTGTCGGCCGGACGGGTGGCGGTCAATTCCGGCGCGCGCGCGCCGACGCGTTCGAGATCGTTGCGCAAGTCGCCGAGGGCGCGAATGACGCCGGGGAACTCGGCCGGATCGTGCCAGAGAGGGGCGGTGCGGGCTGCGTCGAAGAGCGTGAATGCGCCGGCGGGCGGCGCGGACTCGGTCACGATGGCGGGCAGGAGGTCGAGGGTGGCGGGCGTGGTTGAGGTGGTCGAGGCCGAGAGCGTCGGCCGAAGGATGGGAAAGGCGAGGGCGAGCGCGAGGGCGGTGGAGGTGACTAAGCGGAGGAGGTTCATGGAAAGGTGAGGGAAAGTAAAACGGGTCAGTCGGCGGAGTTGACCGGCAGGCGCAGGCTGGCGGGAGGGCCGAGATAGGTGGGGCGAAGGCCGGCGGCGCGGGTGACGCCAACGAAATCGGCGGGGTCGGTGACGACCGGCGCGGTGCGGGTAGCGTCGAAAACGGTGAAGGCACCGGGGGGTGGCGGAGCCTCGACGACGATGGTGGGGAGGACGTTGATGTTGAGTGAGTCCGAGGCGGCGGCGAGGCGTGGCGCGGTCACGACCAGGGCGGCGAGCAGCGGCGAACACAGGAGGCGGGGCATCATGGCGATGGACGGCGAATAACGGTGGTGGCGGTGCGCAGGTCCGGGCTGGTAACGGTGAGGTGAAGGTCGGCGGTGGCGCCGGGGTCGAAGCGCACGATGGCGAGGGCGAGGCCGTTGAAGGCGCGCCGTTGAAGCGAAGGGAAGGCGGTGAGGTCGGTCGGGTCGCCGTTGTCGGTGGCGATGATCCTGCCGGGGCCCTCGAGCCGGAAGTCGAGGAGAGGTTTGGCGCGCGGCGCGGTGCGGCCCTCGGTGTCGGTCACGCGCACGGTGACGAAGGCGAGGTCGCGGCCGTCGGGGCGGATGGTGGCGCGATCCGGGGTGGCTTCGAGGGCGGCGGGTGCGCCGGTGGTGGTGACGGCGGCCTCGGCCCAGGGCCGGCCGTCGCGGTAGGCGACGACGGAAAGGCGGCCGGGCTCGTAGGTAACCTCGTCCCAGCGCAGACGGTATTCGTAGGCGCCCTTTTTCTTGCGACCGAGGGAGCGACCATTGAGGAAGAGTTCGGCCTCGTCGCCCGAGGTGAAGACATGCACGGGCGTGACTTGACCGACACGTTCGGGCCAGGACCAGTGGGGCAGGAGATGCACCATGGGGAGGTCGGGGCGCCAGCGGGACTGGTAGAGGTAAAAGCGGTCCTTGGGGAAACCGGCCAGGTCGATGATGCCGAAATAGGAACTGCGCGCGGAGTAGTAGGGGGTGGGTTCGCCGAGATAGTCCCAGCCGCTCCAGACAAACTCCCCGGCGACGAAGGGGTGTCTATCCTGGGCGGCGAAGACCTTGTCGGCGGTGGAGCCGAAGTCGGCGGTGTGCAGCTCGTAGGCGCTGACGTAGGCGTTTTGGCCGTCGCCGCCGCGGCCCTCGCGCACGGGGGCGCTGAGGCCGTCGTGGACGGGGAAGAGGTATTCGCCGCGGGTGCTGAGGGCGGCGGCGCTCTCGCTGCTGACGATCATGCGTTCGGGGAACTTTTCCCGGAAGGCGCCGTAGAGCGGAGGGGTTTTTATGCCGGTGAAGTGGGCGAACTCGGGGGCGTCGCGGATGCCTTCGCCCTGGTAGTTCAGGTTGATGACCTCGGAGGCGGCGGCGAAGGGGGAGTCGGGTTTGGCCCAATTCATTGAAAACGTGGACGGCCGGGTGGGGTCCTCCTCGCGGGCAAGGGCGGCGAGGCGTCGGGCGATCACGGCGCCCTCCTCGCCGGTGTATTGTTCACCGACCTCGTTGCCCACGCTCCACAGGAAGATGGACGGGTGGTTGCGGTCGCGGCGGATGAAGGCGCGCAAATCGGGCTCGTGCCAGTCGGGGAAGGAGAGGTGGAAATCGAAGGGGGTTTTGCGCCGGACCCAGCTGTCGAAGATCTCGTTGAGGACGAGGAAACCCAGGCGGTCGCAGAGGGCGAGCAGCTCGGGGGCGGGCGGATTGTGGGCCATGCGGATGGCGTTGCAGCCCATCTCGCGCAGAAGCAGGAGCTGGCGTTCGGCGGCCCGTTCGTTGAAGGCGGCGCCGAGCGCGCCGAGGTCGTGGTGTTGGTTCACCCCCTGCAAGCGGATGCGCTCGCCGTTAACGAAAAGCCCGTCGGGGCGGGAGTCGAAGCGGCGGATGCCGAAGCGGGTCTCGTAGCGGTCGAGGACAAGTCGGTCCTTCGAGACGGTGGTGACCGCGAGGTAGAGGTGGGGGCGCTGGGTGGGCGGCGGGCCCCAGAGACGAGGTGAGGAGATGTTGACCGACGCGGAGGTGTGGGCGTGGTCGCGGGGTGGCAAGTGCAGACGGGCGCCGGCGGTGCGGGCGACGGCAGCGCCGGTGGGTGAACCGTCGGCGTCGAGGGCGAAGAACTCGGTGGAGACCTCGGCCACGGCGGGGGTGTCGCCGTCGTTGTCGACCGTGACCCGGAGGGTGACCACGGCTTGCTCGGGTGTGACCTCGGGGGTGGTGACATAGGTGCCCCAGTGGCCGACGTGGATGGGGGAGGTTTTGACCAACCAGACATTGCGGTAGAGGCCGCCGCCGGGATACCAGCGGGAGAAATCGGGCGGGTTGTCGAGGCGGATGGCGAGCTGGTTGGCGGCGCCGGGCACGAGGTGGCCGGTGAGGTTAAGGCGCCAGGAAGCGTAGCCGTAGGGCCACCCGCCGACGAGGCGGCCGTTTACCCAGACGGCGGCGTGGGACATGGCGCCATCGAGGTCGAGAAAGAGGGATTTGCCGGCGTCGTCGGCCGGGAGG
>CAYNUW010000300.1:0-4511 GCA_964400455.1 uncultured Akkermansia sp.
CCGAAGCCGGGGCGCGTCTGGTTCTGCGCGGCGTCGCCCTCAACCTCGCCCTCGCTGCCGCTAAATTCACCGGCGGCGTCCTCGGCTCCACCTACGCCCTCGTCGCCGACGGCGTCGAGTCGCTGCTCGACGCCGGAGCCTCCCTCCTCGTGTGGGCCGGCTTTCGCTACGCCGCCAAACCCCCCGACGCCGACCACCCCCACGGCCACGGCAAAGCCGAGCCCCTCGCCGCCCTCGCCGTCGCCCTCGCCACCTTCGCCGCCGCCGGCTGGATCGCCGTGCACGCCTTGCACGAAATCCTAACCCCCCACCAAGGCCCCCACTGGGGCACCCTACCCCTGCTCGCCGTCATCGTGGTCACGAAGTGGGCCTTTTCTCGCCGGCTCGCCCGCGCCTCGGATGGAGGCGTGGCCCTCGGGGCCGAGGCTTGGCACCACGCCGCCGACGCCCTGACCTCCGCCGCCGCCTTCGTCGGCATCTCCGTCGCCCTGCTCGGCGGGCCCGACTACGCGGCCGCCGACGACTGGGCCGCCCTCGCCGCGTGCGTGGTTATCGTGTTTAACGGACTCTCGATCCTGCGCCGCGCCCTCGGCGAGGTCATGGATGCCGCCGCCGCCCCCGAGACCCACGACTCCGTGCGCGCCTGCGCCCACGCCGTGCCCGGCGTGCTCGGCGTGGACAAATGCCGCGTGCGCCGCTCCGGCCTCTCCCACCTCGTCGAGATCGAGATCGAGGTGGAGCCCGAACTCAGCGTCCGGCGCGGCCACCTGCTCGCCCACGCCGTGCAGGACGCCCTGCTCGCCGCCGGCCTGTCCATCACTCACGTCGTCGTGCACGTAGAGCCCGCCGGTCGGCGTCGCGAATAGACCGGCGAACCCTGATGCCCCGCCTTGCGCACCCGCCCGCCGCCTGCGACTCTCACCACCCGATGCTCGCCACCATTCACCTCAAGAAACTCCGCTTCCACGGTCGCCATGGCGTGCTTCCCGAAGAGGCCGCACTCGGCCAGCCTTGGATCGTGGACCTCGACCTGCGGGTGGACATCACCCAGGCCGCCGCCAGCGACGAGCTCGCACACACCGTCAACTACGCCGAGGTGTATTCCCTCTGTCGTGACATCGTGGAGGGTGAACGCCACGCCCTCATCGAACGATTAGCCCACCGACTCCTTACCGCCGTGCTCGCCGCCCAGCCCCGGGTGCTCTCCGCCACCGTGACCGTGCACAAACCCCACGTGCCCATCCCCGGCGCCCACGAGGGCGTTGCCCTCACCGCCACCCTCGACCGCTCGTGATCGCGACGCCTGCAACCTCCCCGGACGCCGCGGTTCGCGCTTACGTGGCCCTCGGCGGCAACCTCGGGGACCGACGCGCCCGCCTCGAGGCGGGCTTCACCGCCTTGGCCGCGTTGCCAGGCACCCGCCTCGCTGCCCGCTCCGCTTTCTACGAAACCGCACCACTCGGTCCAGCCGGCCAGCAAGATTACTACAACGCCGTCGCCGCCCTCGACACCACGCTCCCGCCGCTCGACCTGCTTGAATCCCTGCTCACCATCGAACGCGCCAACGGCCGCGAACGCCGCGAACGCTGGGGACCACGCACCCTCGACCTCGACCTCCTCCTCCACGGCGACAGCGTGCTCCGACACCCACGGCTCACCCTACCCCACCCGGCCATGCGCAACCGCGCCTTTGTGCTCGTGCCCCTGCTCGAGGTGGCGCCCGACCTCATCATCGCCGGACACGCCGCCCGTGAGCTCCTCGCCTCACTTGACCGCACCGGTGTGCGCCGCCTGAACGACACCCCCGCTCCGTCCTCGACATGATCCCCGCCGAACAAGCTCTGCTCGACCGCCTGGGCCACACATTCCATCGACCCGCCCTGCTGACCGAAGCCCTCACCCATCCCTCCTACGCGCATGAACGCCCGCACGAGGGACCGCACAATCAACGCCTCGAGTTTCTGGGCGACGCCGTCTTGCAGCTGCTGATTTCCCACGAATTGCACACCCGTTACCCCGAGGATCGGGAAGGCACCCTCAGCCGACGCCGCTCCCTGCTGACCAAGGGACCCTGCCTCGCCGGACTCGCCCGCGAAATCGGCATCGACCGCGCCCTGAAACTCGGCGGGAGTGAAGCCGCCACCGGCGGTCGCGAACGCTCCTCCAACTTGGAAGACGCCTTCGAGGCCTTGATCGGCGCCCTCTACCTGGACGCCGGTCCGGAGACGACTCGTCGCATCGTGCTCGATGTCTACGGTTCACTCGAGAACCGCTTCGCCGCCGGCATGATCGCCGAAAACCCCAAGGGCCGCCTGCAAGAGTGGGCCCACCCCGTGCACGGCCCAGACTCCCTGCGCTACGAAACCAGCATCGCGGGCGGAGCCGACCACGAACGCGAGTTTTTCTCCCGCGTGTTCTTCCTCGATCAACCGGTCGGTGAAGGGCGGGGACACTCCAAAAAATCCGCCGAAGAAGCCGCCGCCCGCGTCGCGTGCGCCACGCTCATCCCCGCACCATGACTACTCCCGCCTGTCCCGCCTGCACCCTCGAAGACGTCCTCGCCCGCGCCGCCCTTTGGGAGTGCCAGACCTGTGGTCACGACTGGCCGCGCGAGGATACCACCGCCAGCGCCACGGAAGGTCCGCGCGTGGTCAAAGACTCGGTGGGCAACGTGCTCGCCGACGGCGATGCCATCGTGGTCGCCAAAGACCTCAAGCTGCGCGGCTCCCAAGTTCTCAAACAAGGCGCCAAGGCTCGCTCCATCCGCCTCGTGGACGGCGACCACGAGATCGACTGCAAGATCGACGGCGTGGCCTACCTGCTCAAGGCCTGCTTCGTCAAAAAGGCCTGAGCGCGACAACAATCAGCCCCGTAGGGGCCTCACCTCGTGTGAGGCCGCTCCGGGTGGCCTCGGACTCTCCCTGTCCTCGGCTCGACAGCGGCTCGACGGGAGGTCGAGCCCTACACCGTTCACGCACAGCGCACCACGAGGGCGAACCCTACACCGCGCAGGCGCTCCAGCGAGGCCGCCCACCGCTGCCCTCAGTTGTTAAAACGGAACAGCGCCACGTCGCCGTCCTGGAAAACGTATTCCTTGCCCTCGAGCCGGTATTTGCCCGCCTCGCGCGCGGCCGCCGTGCTGCCCAGGCGGGAGAGATCGGCATAGGAAACGACCTCCGCCTTGATAAATCCTTTCTCGAAATCGGTATGGATGACGCCCGCCGCCTGCGGAGCTTTCCAACCCTGCTTGATCGTCCAGGCGCGCACCTCTTTCTCACCGGCCGTGAAATAGGTCTGCAACCCGAGCAAGGCGTAGCTGGCGCGTATTAGGTTGCTCACGCCCGAATCGGTGACGCCCAGATCCTTGAGAAATTCCTTGGCCTCTTCCGGCGCCAGATCGATCAGCTCGGCCTCGATGCGCGCGCTGATCGGCACATAGGCGGCGTCATGGTGCGCCTTCACAAAGGCCGCCACCTTTTGCACAAAGGGATTCGCCTCCGCGTCGGCAAGATCACCTTCGGCCACGTTGCAGGCATACAGCACGGGCTTGGCCGAGAGCAACTGGAAGAGCTTGAGCAACTTCTTCTCCTCCTCGGAGCACTCGAGCAGATTGGCCGGCTTGTTCTCGTTCAGATGCGGGACCAGCCGCTCCAGCAGCGCCACCTCGGCCTGCGCCTCCTTGTCGCCCGACTTCGCTTTCTTCTGCGACTTGTCGATACGCTTCTGAACGGCATCCAGATCGGCCAAAATGAGCTCGGTCGTGATCACGTCGATGTCACGCACCGGATCGACCGAACCCATGGTGTGCAGGATATCGCCGTCTTCGAAGCAACGCACCACGTGAACGATGGCGTCCACCTCACGGATGTTGGCCAGAAATTGATTGCCCAGACCCTCCCCCTGGCTGGCTCCCTTCACCAAACCGGCGATATCCACAAACTCGATCGCCGCCGGAATCACCACCTGGGTTTTGGCGATTTTCTGCAAAACCTGCAGACGCTCGTCCGGCACCGTGACCACGCCGACATTCGGGTCGATGGTGCAGAAGGGATAGTTGGCCGCCTCGGCCTTGCGGGAGCGAGTAAGCGCATTAAACAGAGTGGACTTGCCCACGTTGGGGAGACCGACGATTCCAGCTTTCATAAGGGCTCAGCGTCCCCGCCCACAGGCATCAGGGTCAAGTTTTGTTCTGCCTCGATGTTTCCCCTTACGCCCGGACCGCTTCGTGAAACGGCAACTGATAACCTCCGCAAGATACCGCTGCCCGCTTGACAGAGACCGAAGCGACGCGCTTTTTCGCGGCCAGTATGGCCAATAAATCCGACAAATGGGAACAGAACACAGCTGGTAAGTTCTACGTCGATCAGCAGTGCATCGACTGCGATCTCTGCCGCGAGACGGCACCGAACTTTTTCACCCGCCACGACGAGGGCGGCTATTCCTTTGTGCACAAACAGCCCACCACCGAAGAGGAAATCTCGCTCTGCCGCGAAGCCCTCGAAGGCTGCCCG
>CAYNUW010000301.1:0-4475 GCA_964400455.1 uncultured Akkermansia sp.
GAGGACCACTTGCGCCGAGACTTGGGTCGTGATTCCGCCGCCGTGCGCGCCTTCTCCGTCGAGTGTCGCTTCTGGGTGGCTCGTCGCGCCGAAACCTAACCCGCCAACCACGCCTCAAAATCGGCATCTTCCAGCACATGCCGTCCCAGCTGATACTCCGGCGCGAGCAAGGCACCGTAAGGTGTTTCAGCGAAGCGCCGGCAGTGCAACACGACCCGCGCCCGCTGCCCAGGTGCACGCACCAACCGGCCCAGGGCCTGGTTCACCTTTTGCAGACCCGGCACCACATAGACCCGGCGAAACGCTTCCGAATCTCCGCTGGTGCGCGCCAGAACCGACTCGCGGGCCCGCTGCAAGGCATTCACCTCCGGCAAGGCCGGCCCCGCCACCAGTGCATGGGTGATGCGTCCCCCCAGGTGGTCGATACCCTCTGCAAAAGCCCCACCCAGCACGAAAATCAACACATCGGCCAGTGCCAGGCTCTCTTCAATCCATGCCTCCTGCTCCGCCAACTCCAGCCCGCGGGGTTGCCGCGCCGCCCGTAACTCAGGATGGTCGCGCTCCAGTCGCACCGCGACGGCTTCCGCATAGGCGAAGCTGGGAAAAAACGCCGCCACCGGTGCCCCAGGGGAAGCCCTCCGCAAGCGCGCGAGCGTCTTGGCCGTTGCGCCATAATGCTCGGCCCGCCGACGGTAGGTCGTATCCACCCGTAGATCCACCGCCACATCGTAGGCCCCGGTGCGCCAGGGCGCGGGCGGCGTCAGCACGGACAAAACATCCTGCGTTAATCCCAGCGCCGCCGCAAAGTCCTCCGCCGGTGGCGGCGAGGCGGTGGCCAAAACCACCGCGCCAAACTCCGCCAATTGCGCTCCCAGCATGGGGGCCGCATCCAGACAGGTCAGTCGCACTCGCCCTTCCTTCGGCGACCAGACCAGTCGCTCAAACGCGGCCTGCTCCATCCACTCCGCCTGCGCCATCAGTCGCCCCCATGTCTCCGCCCCGACCGGCGATACCGCCTCCAGCAGGTGCGCGGACCTCGCCAAACCATCGGCGGCCACACGCAAAGCCGCCGCCAGATCATCCTCCGCATCCAGGTCCAGCGCATCACTGGCTGGCAGGGCCGCGACCAGTCGCCACAGTTGCTCCACGCACCTTAGCAGGGCCCGGGGAGCATCGTCCGCCAACTCGGCGAGCAGCGCCTGGATTTCATCGGCGGTCAGCTCGTGCGAATACGCTTCCGCCACTCGCGCCGGCAAGTGATGCGCCTCGTCCACCACCAGCAGGGTGCGCTCCGGCTCCCACGTCGGTTGATCGAGCAACACCCCCCGGTTGGCCGGGGCAAAGACGTGATTAAAGTCGGCCAACCAAACCTGACATCCCGGCAGGGCCGCGCGGGCGATTTCGTAGGGGCATACCCCGGCGGCCTGTCCCGCCGCCCTCAGGGCCGGCATGGTCCGCGCCTCGCTCGGAAACAGGTAAAACCGCGCCAGCCCGGCGGCTCGCCAGCGGCGCGCCAGATCATGTAGATGAACGCACTGCGCGCGCGTGCAGTGATAGACCGTGTTTATGCAGTGTTCCCGTTTGGGTCGCAGTTGCCAAACGCTGAGCGATGGAGGCTCGTCCGCCGCTCGAGTCGCCCCCGCTCCGGCATCGGATAACATGCGCTCCAGCGTGGCTTGAACATGCAGCTGTCCCGTTGCTTTGCCGGTTAGATAAACCACCCGATCCACCCGCCCTTCCCGCAGGGCGGCAAACGCGCACTCCACCAACACTCCAGTTTTGCCGTAGCCGGTGGGCGCGGCCAGCACCACCGCCCGGTTAGGCTGTAGCGCCTTGCCGAGATCGGCAATGATCGTCTCCTGACCCGGCCGCGGCGCGGAAAAGGCGGGCCGCCAACGTAGCGCGCGCACCCGCGCACGAGCCAGCCGTCGCTCTTCCCAAAAATCCGCCGCCTGATCCAGATGCGCCTCCGTGGCGCACGCGTCGGCCTCGCCGAAGGCCACCCGTTGCTCCAGCCCGGTCCCGACCTCCACGTAAAGCAACTCTCCCAGCGGAAACGCTCCGCCCGTAGCGGACTGCACCAAAAGCAAATACAACCCCAGCTGAACAAAGTGCGCCGGATGGGCCGTCCTCAGCTCCTCGGCCGGAAGAGGCAAAGCCGCCAGAGTGGTTTTTAGTTCGCGCCAGACCGGCCCGGCGGGCGTGTCCAGTCGCCGATCCACCCGCCCCTCCAGCTCAAAACGCCAACCCCGCCGCGCCAGCACCCCGCGTATCGGCTCCTCGTGGCGCCCCGGCTCGCCCTCCCGCTCGGCGGCGGCGCGTTTTTCCCGATGCCAATGCGACCCCAGCTCGGCTCTCCAGCGCGCCGACGCACCGCCCTCCGGGACTTGGGGACCGGTCCGAAACCCGGCCATCTCCCCCACCCCGGCGCGCACCAAACGAGCTTCCCAGTCAATCCGCACGCCTGACCCTAGCTCCCGCTCCATGCGGCATCAACCCCTTGATCGCGAAAAAGCTGCCTACCAAGGGAATCAACTACTAAACGGTAAACACTTCCCGATACCGGTCGAGCGGGCGCTGGGCCCGAGGCCGGGACCAGAGAATCGCCATTGCCACCAGACAGAATCGCCTGCCTCGGCTTAGGGTATCCGCCCAAGAAAACCCCAAGCATGGAGACGCTTTGGTCCATTACGATCCCGGGCGACCGCGACGAATGGAGCGGTGGCACGCGTGGTCGATTCGATCATCTCGCCTTTAGCACGCAAAAACGGCGAACCGACACAAGGCCGGCTCGCCGTTTCTTACGGAAACCTTAGATTATGCCGACGCGCTTAGACGTCAGGCTTGGTTTTACGCAAACCCATGATGCGGTCGCCTTCCTTCCACTGGCCACGCTTTTTGAGCAGGGCGACGCGCTCGAAGCGCTTGATTACGTTACGTTTGACAACGATGCCTTTGGCACCTTGGAGGCTGGCGTGTTGGGACATGGCGGAAATGAGTCGAGGGTGAGCGATCGAGTTAAAAGTTGATTGAGCTACGGGGCGCGCGGGCCCATGACAAGTATTTTTCTCCCACCCTTTCCGCCGCCACCACAATCCACTCCGGAGTATCATAGCTGTGCGCCCCTTGCACATAGGCGGAGAGGCCGGCCCCTTGCTCGGGCAAAAATTTGAACGTGATGCGCCACTCCTGAGCGACCGTTTTGCGTCCTTGCCATACATAATGGGAGTGGATCGGCCCTTCCACCTGCACGCACACCGCGAGATTTTGGGCAATGGCCCCGTCCGCCAGACGCTCGGCCGCCGCCGCGTCGGCCACCGTGGTCCAAGCAATAAAAAGAGGATGAGCATTCACAAGCGGCCAAGAAAAACAGCCGGCGTGGGCCGGCGAGCGCAAAGGAGGGCTCCGCGCAAAAGTTAGTGCTTGTGACGGGTATCGGCCTTTAAATCCGCTACTACAGCAACCCCCCTGTCTACCCTCCGCACATGCCGATGATCTTATTGCAACGTTTCGCGAACAACTCGGCTCCCGCGCGCACTGCGGCCGGGTTTGTTTTGCTGTTCGCCCTCTTCGTTGTTCCCGCCGCCTTGCGGGCTGACATTACCTACACCCTGCAATTTGACCCCGCCTCCTCCGCGCAGGCCCAGCAAGTTGCTAATTCAGTGGCGGTTGCAGCCGCATTCTACAATCAACACGGCTCGTTCAACAAACACTGGAACGTTTACTACAACCCCGGCATTCCCACCGCCGAGGCCAACTACAACGGCTACATGGGTTATGGCGGCACCCGGAACGAGCGCGTCGTTTTTCACGAGGCCGCCCACACCTTTGGCATGGGCACACATAGCTCCTACCCCGGCCTGATTTCGGGTGGTGTGTGGAAGGGTTTTTACGGCAATCGCGCCCAGGCGGAGAGCTTTGCCGCCTATTCCGACGGTCTACATGGTGATGGCCATGCTATCTGGCCGGGTGGGTTCAACTACGACAACGAAGACGGCACCGTCGCCCGCCATCACCACACTCGCGTGATGGCCGCCATTCGCGCGGATATGGGCATCCTTTCTTACACCCGCGAGGCGCGTCACGAAGCCGTGGTCGTGGGGGAAACCGCCGTTTTTCAGGTGGAAGCCCCGCTCGCCGGCACCTGGCAGTGGTATCGAAACGACGTCGCGCTCACCGACGGCGGTGCCATCTCCGGTGCCAAAACGGCCACGCTTCGCATCAGCAACACGCAGCTTAGCCACGCCGGCGTCTACCGCTGCACGGTCACCGGCGCGGGAGAAACTCTGGCCAGCCGCCCTCGCCAGCTGTGGGTCCACCCGACTCCCCTGATCGGGCGCTGGGCCTTCGATGGTTCGACCGCCGACTCGACGGGTAACCACCCTGGGCTCGCGAACGGCTAGCCCGGTTACGTCGCGGGCCGTAGCGGCCAGGCGGTGGATCTTGATGGCGTGGATGATTTTATTAACCTGCCC
>CAYNUW010000302.1:0-4433 GCA_964400455.1 uncultured Akkermansia sp.
CAGTCCTTGTCCGACCCCCGCCGGTAGTCTGATGTAGCGCCCGTTTCTACACCATGGCATCCGCCCCCCAACTTTATGTTTCCGATCGGCTGGAGCAGCTGTGGGAGCGTCTTGGGCAAAACTTGGCGGACGCGGTGCGGGAGGGGACGACGACAGGCGGGGTGCCGATGCCGCCGTGGGTGGTGGTTCCGTCCGCCGTGGTGGGCGAGTGGTTGCAGGTGGGGGCGGCGCGCACCGCCGGGGTCAGCATGGGGGTGCGGTTTGTGACCATGGCCGAGTTTTACGGGGCGCTCGGCGGTCTCGGGCCGGCGGAACGTGCGCTGGGGGTCGCCATGCGGGCGTGGACGCCGGAGGCCTTGCGTTGGCGTTTACTGCCGGAGGTGGACGGTGTGGCCGCGTCGCTGGGTTTCTCCTCGTCGGGTGCCATCGCTCCGAGGGATCGTTTCGCCGCCGCCTGCCTGCTGGCGAGCGAGTTGGATCGCACCCTTCGGCTCCGCCCGGCGTGGGCGCGGCTTTGGCGCAATCATCAACCGGCTTTACCCTCGCCGAACCCGGCCGAAGACTGGCAGCGGCGACTATGGTGCAAGATCGCGGACAGCGTCGAGATGCCGCCGCATCCGGCCGAGCTCGTGAGCACGAGAGAGGAGGGCCTGGGGCGCGCGCCAACCGAGGCCAGACCGCAGGTGTTTTTTGTGGCCGCGGCCGAGTTGGAGCCGCTGGCGCTGCAAACCCTGCGCTGGCTGACGGCGCGAGGCTGGGTGGTGGAGCTGCACGTGCTCCTGCCATCGGTCGGCTACCTGGGGGATTTGCCCTCGCGGCGGGCTCGGCGGGCGCGCTTGGCCGGCGGGAGCGAGGCGGAGGTGGGGGCCGGCGAAGCGGCTTCGCCGGGCGGGGGCCATCCCTTGTTGATTTCGCTGGGCCAGCAGGCGGCGGGGGTTTTCTGGCAATTGGGGGACTTGGATAACGACTACTCGGCCTGGCCGGAGGCGGGGGCGGACGTGGCGTTTTCGACTTCGGGGACCAGCGTGCTGACCCGTTTGCAGGCGGCGGTGCGTGGCGGAGTGGAGTCCGTCGAAGCAGTCGCGTCGCCGGATGAAAGCCTGCGGGTGCATGAGTGCCATGGGGTGCGGCGGGAGTTGGAGATTTTGCGCGACGAACTGTTGCGGGCGTTTCGCGACCTGCCCGGGCTGAAACCGGAGGAGGTGCGGGTGGCCGTGGTCGACTACGATGCCTACGCCCCGTTGGCGGAGGCGGTTTTGCGGCGTCCGGCTCCGGGTCTGCCTTACGGCATACCGGTGCGTTTGACGGCGGTGGCGGCGCGTGAGGCGAACCCGGTGCTGGTGGCCTTGCTCGCTTGGTTGCGCCTGGCCGGGGGGAGGCAGGCGGCAAGCGAGTTTTTGGAACTGCTGGCGCTCGAAGCGGTGAAACAGCGTCTCGGGGTGGCGGATGACGCCGAGGCGCAAGCCCGTTTGGTCGAGCGGGTGCGGAGTTCGGGGCTGACCCACGGGCTGGGGGAGAGCGACGGAGCGGAGGAGGGCGCCTGGCCGGCCGCGCGTGACCGGCTGGCGGCGGGTTTTTGGTTTGGTCCGCGCGAAGCCGGGGTGCGGCTGCCGCCGATCCGAGAGGAGGCCGGCAGGGACGGCGGGGATGGTGAGACGCACTGGGTTTTTCCGGTGGCGTCGGTATTGGCGGACGACGAGGCGGGCGCCTTGCGACTGGCTGACTGGTGGTGGACGCTGGAGCAGTGTTTGCGCGAGGCGCAAGTGCCGGTACCGGCGTCCGTCTGGGCGAAGCGGCTGCGGGTGGTGGTGGAGGGTTTGCTGCGTTGCGACGCGATGGAGGAGCCGGCGGTCGCGTGTTTGCGCTGGGTGGCGGAGTTGGAGGAGGTGGCGGCGCTCGACGTGCTCGATGTCGGGGCGGTAACGGACTGGCTGGCACCGCGGCTGGACAACGCCACCAGCCTGCGCACCTCGCTCGACGGCTCGGTGCTTCTCGGGCGGTTGGAGCAGGTGCGCGGACTGCCCTGCCGCGTGCTGGCGATTCTCGGCTTGCAGGATGAGGCGTTTCCGAGGGCGGAGCGTCGGCCGGCGTGGAGTTTGCCGGCCTTGCGTCCTGAACGGTCGGACCCCGAGGCCCGCCGAAGGGATCGGCAGCTTTTTCTTGATCTGGTGCTTACCCCGACCGTGCGGTTGGTGCTCACGGCCGCGAATCGCAACCGTCGCACCCAGCACGACGGGCCCTTGTCGGCCTGTGTCGAAGACCTGTTGCGCGCGGTGGCTTTTGCGGCGGGAGGCGCGGCACCCGATCGGTGGCGGATCCGCCACGCGCTTCAGCCTTTTGCCCCGGGTTACTTTCAGTTGGCTCCGGACGGAGGGGGCTCCGAGCTGCCGCCCTCCTTTGACGAGGCGGCGGCCGGGACTGCTGCGCGCATGGCCGAGGAATCGCGGGCGGCGGCGACCCCGTTTTTTCCCGGGGATGCGGCGGGACCTGCGATGCCGGAGGTTGGATCTGATCACGGCGCGGAAGTGCACCTGAGCTTGGCCACGCTGATCGCGTTCTGGCGTAATCCCGCGCGCGGCTGGTTGAGAGCCCTGGGCGTGGCTGCGGCGGAGGAGGAGCACGACGATGAAGCGCTGGATGACGCGCCGATCGAGCTCGACGGGCTGCAGAATCATCAGGTCACGGACGTGATCCTGCGGAGCAAGCTGGGGTTGGAGGCGGACCCTGAGTCGGCGCGGGCGAGGCTGGCCGCCGATCGGGGTTTGGCGCCGGGTGCGCTCGGCCGTCTGCGCTGGCAAAGCGCGGAGACGGAACTGCAGGAGCTGACCGGCGTGCTGCCCGGGTGCGTGCGCGAGGCGCGGGCCGAGGCGTTTGAGCTGTCGCTCCTGCTGGACGCAGCGGGCGCGGGGACGGCGGTGCGTTGCCATTTGCGCGGGGAGGCGGCGGTGTTGCCGGTCGAGCCGGGAGAGCCGGGGCCGCGGCTGTTGGTGTATCGAGCGGGAAAATACAGTCAGGAGGCGCACGCCCGCCACCGGCTGGCGGCCTGGATCCCCATGCTCGCGTTTGCGGCGGCGCGGGGCCGGCCGACGGGCGGGTTGATCTGCGGCACGGAGGTGGAAGCCGGCCGGGTGGTGAAACGAGCGGGCTTCGTCGGTCCGGAGCGGGCGGGCGCGCTGTTGGCCCGACTGGTGCGTGGCTTTTGGGTCGGGCAACGGCGGCCTTTGCCGTTTGCGCCGGAAACCAGCGCGACGCTTGCCAAGGTCTTGGCGCAGAGTGGCGGTGATCAGGCAGCCGCCTTGGACGCGGCCGAGGAGGTGTGGTCGAGGTCCGGCGCGGGCGGTTTGGAAGGCGAGGGACTGGAAGACGCGGCGCAGCTCGCCTGGCGGGACCGGGATCCCTTCAATGGCGAGGCTGGACGGGAGTGGTTGGAGTGGGCCGAGGCGATCGCCGTTCCGCTGGCCGACTGGTGGGCGGGCGTGGACACCGCCACGGCGGGCGCAGACCAAAACATAACCGGACCAGGTGACCGCGAACCATGAGCCAAGGCGACGAATCCTCCTGTGGGGTAGAGCCGGTCGAACTGAACCTGGCGAACTCCGATTTTCCGGTCGGCTTATCGGTGATCGAAGCGAGTGCGGGCACGGGCAAAACCTACTCGATCAGCCATCTGGTGCCGAGGTTGCTGATCGACGGTGTGATCGAGCATTTGGGGCAGATCCTGCTCGTCACTTTCACCAAGGATGCGGCGCGAGAACTGGGGGATAGGGTTCGGCGTGTCCTGGGGCGGCTGGCCGCCGCGCCGGAGGAGGCGGAACTGCGAGAGCCCGAGGGCATCCTGGCCTGCCTGCGGGCCCGGCTGGAACGGGATGCGGCCGCGGCGAGCCGGCTCAGGCAGGCGCTGGTCGATCTCGACCTGCTGGCGGTTTCGACCATCCACGCGTTTTGCCAGCGGACTTTGCAGCAGGAGGGGTCGCTGTGCGGATTGCCCGTCATGCCCGAGGTGGTGACGGATGAGGCGACGGAGCTGGAGCAGCTGGTGCGCGAAGTTTGGCTGGATCTCTTGCCGGGGGATCCGTTGCTGGCGGCCCTGGCTACGGCCCGAGCCTGGACACCGGCGGCGGCGGTCAGATTTTTGAAGCTGTTCAGGGCGAGCGCGGCCCCGAGCTTGCACCCGGAGCCGACGGAGCTGGGGGTGTTGCGGGGGGAGCTTGCGGCGAAGGCGGCGCATTTGGCGGACGATCCGGGCTCGGGCTGGGCGGAGGTGGAGAAGGTTTTCGGCGGCCAAGTGCCGCTGACTAAGGCGGCGGGTGGGCTGGATGCGGTTTGGCGGGTCTTGGGATTGGTGCGTGCTGGTCGCGTCGATACGGTGGAGTATTGGTTGGCGGTGGCCCGCGTGGCCGAGTTGGAGACTTGGATCGATGGGCGCCCAAAGG
>CAYNUW010000303.1:0-4407 GCA_964400455.1 uncultured Akkermansia sp.
AGTTACACCGTTACCAGCGCAACCACCGCCGCCAACGGCATCTACAGTGTGATCGTCTCCGACGACGCCAACGGATCCACCCCGACTACCACCGTATTTCCCGCCTTCACGGTACTGCCTGGAGAAGCTTTTGCCGTAGCTCACTACCGCTTCGAGGAAGGGCCCGCCCTAGGTGTGATCACCACAACCAACGACTCAGTCGGGACCAACCATCTCACCGCGCTCGGCTCGCCAAACTACGCCGACGACGCCCTCCCCTACTCCATCATTCCCGCCACCGCCGCCTCCAACACCCTCGGCGTGAACTTCCCCGCAACTGGCACCAATGGGCTCATCGCCCCTACTGACGGAACCTTGGCCACCGAACCGTTCGACAACTTTACCGTCGAGGCTTTCTTCCGTCTTGATAACCTCGATGGCTGGCAAACCATCGTGGGCCGAGACGACAGCGGAAACCCCGGACAGGGAACCGGTCCCGGTGCCCTTTTCTACTTGTCCAAGGCCGGTGCCGCCGTCGGCTCAGGCGCAAACAATGGATTCCGGGTCGATGTCATCACTCGGAGCGGTGCCGTCGCTCAAGTTAACAGCACCTACGTTCCCGCTGTGGGCACTTGGTATCACGTAGCCGCCGTCGGCGATTCCGTCAAAGGCACGCTCACTCTTTACGTTAACGGTGTCGCCGTGGGCTCCACCACCGGCTTCGATGGACTCTACGTCCCCGCAGCTGGTTCCGATACCCCTTGGACTCTTGGTCGTGGCGATTACAACGCTGGCGATGTCGACGTCCTCCGCGGCGATCTCGACGAAGTTCGGTTCTCTCGCGTCGCGCTGCCGCCCAGCCAGTTCCTGAACTCTGCCAACGGCGTCGCCGTGGTGAATCCGTCCGTCACCGTCTCCCCCGGCGCACAAACAGTTGGCATCGGCACCCCCGTTACCCTGACTGCCAACGGCACCTCCAACATGGGAGGGACCGTCACCTACCAATGGTATAAGGACAACGTCCTGCTTTCCGGCCAGACCGCTTCCACCTACACACTCGATACCGCGAACACCGGCGGATCCGGAGTGTATCGCGTGGTAGCCACGGATAACACCCCCGGCTACGCCGTCACGTCTGACGCAAGCACTGCGGTGCGCGTCATCTCATTGCCCGCCGCAGGCCGCCGCTCCATTGGTCTTAACTTCGTCGGCGCAGGCAACGGTAGCTGGTCCGCAGATATCGCCACCTTGGCTCCCACCGACGTCGCCGGTTTCTATCCAACAACCAATTGGAACAACTCCGCCACCGTCACTGAAGTCGCCAACCAAACCACCCCGCTCGCCCTGACCGAGAGCAACGGCGACACCGGTTATACCACTGCCACCTGGTCCTCTGCCTTCACGTGGTCGGCTCGCACCGGCCTAGGCATCCCAGCCGCCAAGTCCGCCAACGGAAAGCTGCAACACGGCTACATAGAGTCCCGCGCATCCACCGGCACTACCGTTAGCCTCACCAACATTCCTTACGGCACTTACGACGTTTACGTTTACGTCGCCGGTGGCGGAGCCGCAAGCGCTGGCTCCATCAGCCTTGATCGCGCCGGAACCGCAACTTACTTCTACAGAAACTTCCAGCACGACGCCTACGCCCTGAATCCCGTGCCCACCGCCGAGGCGCCCTACGCTCCCCTGGCCATGATCGGTGACTCGCTCGACGCCGCCGCCGCCGCCACCGCCACGCCCGCCACCTTCGTGCGTTTCACCGGCGTCACCGGCTCCGACCTCACCATCACCGCCAAGGATGCCGTGCTCGACGTCAACGCCGGCGGCATCGCCGCCGTCCAGATCGTCGACACGACCCCGGCCGGCGCGGCTTATCCGCCACTGTTCACCGCCTCCCCGGTCTCTCAGCTGGTCAAGGGAGGCTCCAACGTCACCTTCTCCGCCAGCGCCGTAAGTTCGAACTCCGGCGGCGTCATAAGCTACCAATGGCAGAAGAACGGCCTCGACATCCCCTCGGCCAATACCGCCACGCTGAACCTCACCGCTGTCACCGGTGCCGATAGCGCCGAATACACCGTCAAAATCACCGATGTTTCGTCGCTCGGCACCAACACAGCCAGCCGCAAGGCCTCCCTTGTGGTCGTCGACTCAACCCGCTCGATCCTGATCAACGCCGACTTCAACACCGCTGGCTCAACTACTTTCGTGGGCAACGGCATCCTACGAACCGATGGCACCCAGGTGGCCACTGACTTCCAGCAAGGCACCTCCACCTGGAACGGCCTAACCGGCGGCGCCACCACCGCTACCCTCGCCCTCGCCAAGGAATCGACTGGTCTCGCCCTCCCCGGCCTCACCGTCACCTACGCCGACGCCGCAGGTGTAGAGGACAACATCGTGACTGATCTAATCGGCGAGAGCGTCTCGCTCAACCTGATGCGGGACTACCTCTACACCGACAACCAGACCACTCCGCTCCGCGCGACCATCGGAGGCCTCCAGGCCTTCGCCGGGCACCGCTTCAGCCTCACGGTCTACGCCTACGGAAAGAATACCACCACCCAGCTCGAAGCAGAGACCGAGGACGCTGCTACGGTCACCTTGGCCTCGGCCAACAACCACCTCGGCCAAGCTCCCCAGAGCACCAAGGCCTACCTAACCGGCTTCAGTTTCGACAGCGCAGCTCGACGCGTCGAAGCAAACAACCCCGTGAGCACCAGTGGCACCGGCTCCGCCTACGTCACCTTTTCCGGCGTGGTTGCGCCTGACGGCACCATCGCTTGGAATCTCGGGCCCGATGACAATGCCATCGCCAATCGAGTCGCGCTAAACGGCTTCCAACTCCTTGTGACCTCCGAGAACCTCGCCCCCGCCGTGCCCACCAACCTGGCGGCCGTCGCCGGCAGCGGCCAGGTCACCCTGAGCTGGACCGCCTCCAGTGGTGCCACCAGCTACACCATCCGTCGCGGCACCGCCTCCGGGGTTTACACCACCATCAGCCAGGGCGCGGTGACCGGCACCAGCTACACCGATACGAGCGTCACCAACGGAACGACCTACTACTACGTGGTGTCCGCCGCCAACGGCATCATCGCCGGCACGAGCTCCGCCGAGGTCTCCGCCACCCCGGCCGCCACCGCCACCGCCCAGCAGACTTGGCGCCAGACTTACTTTGGCTCCACCGCCAACACCGGCAACGGCGCCAACACGGCCGACCCCGATGGTGACGGCCAGTCCAACTTGCTGGAATACGCCCTCGGCACCAACCCCACCGTCGCAGGCGCCCTGCCCGTCACGGTTGCTCGCTCGGGCGATAACCTCACCCTGACCTTCAGCCACACCGGGGACGCCACCCTCGTCTATGCGATCCAGGCCACCAACGACCTCGGCACCGCCTGGACCACCATACACACCTACCCCGCGATCACCACCGCCGGCAGCACGACCTACACCGACACGGCTGTCTCACTCGCCACCCAGCCCCGCCGGTTCCTGCGCCTCAGCGTCACCGCCCCGTAAAGTCGGCCTCCCGTAACGGTCCGGCCGCCGCCACCACCGGCGGCCGGGCATTTCTAGAAATCACCACGACGATGAATCACATTCCCGCGCGCCGCACCGCCACCTGCCAAGGGTTCACTTTGATCGAGTTACTGACTGTCATCGCGATTATCGGAATCCTCGCCGCTATACTCATCCCGACCGTCAGCCGGGTGCGAGAAACCGCCAAACGCGCTAAGTGCATGAGTAACGTGCGCCAGATCACTATCGGCCTGATCAATTCAGCGAACACAAACAAAAGAGCTTCATTCCCACGGAATGAACTAGCTGGCATAGGATTCTGGGCTTGGGATGTGAGGCACTCCCTGGCCGCAGATATCATCGGCGACGCTGGTCGGCAGACATTGTATTGCCCATCTTCTGGCATGTTGGAGATCAAGGACCTTGAGGGGATGTGGAACTTCCAAGGAAGAGGCCTTGCAGTGAGTAGCTACATTTTACTTGTACCCGGCACACCACAGTTCGACGGAATTGCCGCTCAAAACCTCAACGAGCGTATCCTCGCAGACTACAGCGTTACCCAAGGAAGCGTCAGACTGCTTATCCCAGCCAGTCGCCGTCCCCTTGTTGTTGATGCTCTCATATCTGCCACCGCATCACCATCGAGCTTTGCGGCCCTCCCCAGCAACCTGCCAACGGAGCGCAGCAACCACATGCAGGGCGAGATGCCTATGGGTGGTCACACAGGCTTTGTGGACGGTCACGTGAAATGGCGTCCATTTTCGCTCGCCAGTTCCACCAACCCAGATGGATTTCAGGTCCGCACCACAGGAACAGTGCCTAAATTCTGGTTCTAAAACTGGAAGTGTCTTGGTTCCTCGGCCTAAGGGTTATTACTGGGCGCACGCAAGACTCGTTAAACAACAC
>CAYNUW010000304.1:0-4401 GCA_964400455.1 uncultured Akkermansia sp.
CCCCGACGCACCTGCCGGCTCCGCAACCGCAAGCTCACCACGCTCCGCCACCAACGCACGCAGCCCGGCCAGAGCCTCCTCCGTTACTGGCACAACATGCTCACCCTCCGCCTTTAATCGGGCCAACTCCTCTGCAATAGCCTGTAAAACCGCACGCATCTCCCATCAAGCCGTCGCCGAAACCGCCCCACCCCCCGCCCGGCTAACCATCAATTTCTCCACATACTTGCCCAGCAAATCGAATTCTAGATTTACCGGATCACCCGGCCGCTTCTCCGCCAGGTTGGTGGCCGTCACCGTGTGCGGAATCAACCAAACCGCAAAAGAATCTCCCTCCACCTCCGCAACCGTCAACGAAATGCCATCAATCGCAATGCTGCCTTTGTGGATCAAATAACGCCCGCCACCAGCCGGCGCACGCACCCGCAAATAACGATCCGCTCCCCTCGCTTCAAAAACCTCCACCTCCCCGAGCCCATCCACGTGTCCCGTCACAAAATGCCCCCCCATCTTACCGCCAAAACTCAAACTCCGCTCCAAGTTCACCGCCGAACCAACCGCCAAAGCCCGGAAACTCGTTAACTTCCGCGTCTCCTCCAAAACATCGAAATCAAGACCATCGGAGTCATGAGAAACCACCGTCAGACAGCAACCATTGACCGCGATGCTGTCACCCAGGGCCACCCCCTTCAACGCTACCTTCGCCGCGATCCGGAGCTTCCACGCGTCCGCCCCACGTTCAAAACGCACAACCCGCCCCGTTTCCTCAATGATTCCGGTAAACATGTTACCCCCACCACAACCCACCCGGACGACCGGCGCAAGGCAGACCTCAAACTACCCGAAATACCGATTGTGAATAACTTCCTACAAGTTTGGCCGGATTTTTCCTTGCGACTTGTGGGGCGAAATGGGAGGAAATGGAGCATCGTGGGGCGCTATTTAGCGGCCTTGTTATGTCCACCTCCAGCAAACCGTTCTACACCGGTGCTTTCGAGCACTCACTAGACGACAAGAATCGGCTAACGATTCCGTCGGCGTGGCGGGCTGCGCACACTCCGGACGACACCTTTTTGATCGTTCCGCTCGACGGTTGCCTCGGTGTTTTGCCTCCCGCCGAGGTGGATAAGCTCTACGAACGCATCGCCGCCCAACCCCTCTCCGATACCGAAGCGCAGGAGGCTGCGGCCGAGTTTTTCTCGCTTACCCAAGCCTTCACCTTCGATAAGGCCGGCCGCGTCATGCTGAGCGACGAGCTGCGCGCCTACGCCGGTATCGCCAAAGACGCCGTGCTCGTCGGCATGATGAGCAAGTTCGCCATTTACGAACCCGGCCGCTGGGAACGTGTTCGTGCCGCCCAAAACGCCCAGAAAGCGGCCGACCGCCTCAAGCGGATGGGCATCTGAGGACGACCCCATGACCACCGTCCTCCGCCGCCCCGCCCACCGCGCCGCCCCGAGGACCGCCCCCCATGATCGCCGCGCTACCTAAGCCTTTCCTCCCGCCCTCCGCCGCACCCATGTCGCATCCTGGCCACATCTCCGTTCTCCTCCCCGAGACGCTGGCCTTGCTCGCGCCCCGCTCCGGCGGACACTACCTCGATTGCACCTTCGGCGCCGGCGGACACACCCGCGCCCTGCTCGATGCCGCCCCCGATGTCCGTGTTACCGCGCTCGACCGCGACCCGGATGCCCTGCCCCGCGCCGACGCCCTCCGCGCCGCCTACGGCTCCCGCTTCACCCTCCTCGACACCGATTTCGGCCGCCTCCCGCAGCTGGGCCTCTCCGGCCTCGACGGCGTGCTCTTTGACCTCGGCGTCTCATCCTTCCAGCTCGACCAGGCCGAACGCGGCTTCTCCTTCCGCAACGACGCCCCCGCCGATATGCGCATGGACCCCCGCAACGGCCTGCCCGCCTCCCAATGGCTGGAGACCGCCTCCGAATCCATGCTCTACCGCGCCGTCGGCGACTACGGCGAGGAGCGGCACGCCGGCCGCGTCGTCCGCGCCCTCCTCGCCGCCCGCGGCACCGGCGCCCTCGAACGCACCGCCTCGCTGGCCGAAGTCATCGCCAAAGCGATACCCGCCAAGGACCGCTTCACCTCGCGCATCCACCCAGCCACTCGCGCCTTCCAAGGCATCCGCATCGCCGTCAACGACGAGCTCGGAGCCCTCGAACGCGCCCTCCCCGCCGCCTTCGCCGCCCTCGCCCCCGGCGGCGTGCTCGCCGTCATCAGCTTTCACTCGCTCGAGGATCGCCCCGTCAAACGTTACTTCAACCAACTCTGCGGCCGGCCCGAATCCCGCGACGATCACCGACCCGCCGACGAACGCATCGCCCTGGCTGCCCTTCTCACCCGCAAAGCCACGACTGCCACCGACGCCGAGCTCGATGCCAACCCCCGCAGTCGCTCCGCCCGCCTGCGCGCTGTCCGCAAACTCTGAACCCGCGCCCCCACCACCATGCACCCTCGCACCAACCGCGCCTTCGCCACCCAGCTCCTCCTCTCCGCCCTGCTCTTCCTCGGCGCCGGAGGAGCGCTCGGCTTCGCCATCGTGGACATCCGCCAAGACATCTCCCGTTCCGCCAACACCGCCCGACTTAACGACCAACGCGTCATCGACCTGGAACGTCGCATCGCCGCTCTCGGCGGAGCCATCGCCACTCAGCAGTCGCCCGATTCCCTCGCCCGTCGTAATCAAGAACTGGCCTTGGGCCTCGTCCCCCCGGCTGAATCCCAGCTGGTCCGCGTCGAAGCCTCACCCACCACTCTGCTCGCCGCCAAACGCAACGCCGAGATCTTCGCCGCCGAACGCGGGCTCTCCCTCCCACCCATCCGCTTCCAACTCGGAAACGGCGCCCCGCGCTGACCCAATATGTCCACCCGCGGTTTCGCCCATAGCAAACGCCTGGTCGTCGTAGCCCTGCTCTTGTTGGGCTGCTTCATCGCCGTGAGCTATCGCCTGGTGAACCTGCACGTCGTCCAACGCGAACACTACCTCGCCCAAATCCAGCAAACCCGTAACCGCCTCGTCGTGGAGCACGCCCGCCGCGGCGACATCCTCGACGTCAAGGGCGACCTGCTCGCCACCAGCAAAACCGACCTAACCCTCGCCATCGACCCCTGGGCCCTTCCCGAAAAAATCGCCGCCCTCAAACACCCGGAGCGCCAAGCCCGCTTCATCGCCGAACAGACCCGCCTCCGCGCCGAGCTCGCCGCGCTACTCCGGATGGACCCAGCCGAACTCGAAGCCCTCTATACGCCCGCCTGGCGCGAAGTCCGTCCCGCCACCACCCAGCCGGCCGATGCCGAGCCCGCCGTCGCGGCCACCGCCAGCGAAGTGACCGATTTCGCCTCCCGCCTGCTGCTGGAAAACCTGGAAGAACCCTCCCCGCCCCCCAGCGTGGACGCGGCCTCCGTCCGCCGCGTGCCCGTGCGTTTCGTCAAGTTCCGCGAGGGTGTATCCGAAGATGACTACAGGGCGATCGCCGCGATGAAAGTGGTCGGCCTGACCGCCGAGCGCCGCTTTCGCCGCATCTATCCCCAGAAAACCCTGGCCGCCCACCTCATCGGCTTCGTAAACAAGGCCGATGAACCTTCCGGCGGCGTCGAAGCCTTCGCCCACCGCTACCTGCGCGGCATCGACGGCTGGCGCGAAATCGAACGCGACGGCAAACGCGTCGAACGCGCCGAATTCCGCGAACGCGAGGTCCCCGCCTCCGACGGCTGGAGCGTGGCCCTCTCCATCGACGCCGCCGTCCAGCACATCGTCGAACAGGAGATGCGCGCGCTGGTGGAAAAATTCAACCCCGCCAAGGCCACCATCATCGTCAGCGACGCCCGCACCGGCTTCCTACTCGCCCTCGCCAACCACCCCACCTTCGACCTCAACGAATTCGGCGCGGTCCCGCTGGACCATCAACGCAACATCGCCGCCGCCGACCTCGTCGAACCCGGCTCCACCTTCAAGATAGTCGCCACCGCCGGCGCCTTGAACGAGAAACTTGTCACCCCGGGGCAGAAATTCGACTGCACCCTCGAATCCATCCTCTATCAGGGAAAGCCGCGCAAATTCATGCGCGACGACCACCGCTACGACCATCCACTCACCGTCGCCGAGGTCATCGCCAAATCCTCCAACGTCGGCACCGCCCAATTGGGCATGCTGCTGGGTGACCGAAAACTCTACGACTACGCCCGCGCCTTCGGCTTCGGCGAGCGCTCAGGATTTCCCCTCGGACGGGAGGAGCCGGGCCTGCTGGCCGACCCCGACAAGTGGTCAGGCGTGGATATCACCCGCATACCCGCCGGCTACTCCATCGCCGCCACCCCCCTCCAGGTTCACTACGGCATGGGCACCATCGCCAGCGGGGGCCATCTCCTCCGCCCATCCGCGCCAGC
>CAYNUW010000305.1:0-1002 GCA_964400455.1 uncultured Akkermansia sp.
CCTGGGGTTAAAGTGGCTGCCCGAGTAGGGGTCGAACCTACGACCAAGTGATTAATCCCGCTGCGCGGGACTCTGCCATCGGGCAATGAGCTCGCGGTTGCGTTGGGCGGATTTCCAAGGTGAAACATGGTAGGCTGTGTTCGTCGTCACAAAAAACCCCAAGAACCTTGCTTATGTTCCTGGGGTTAAAGTGGCTGCCCGAGTAGGGGTCGAACCTACGACCAAGTGATTAACAGTCACCTGCTCTGCCACTGAGCTATCGGGCAATGTGGCCCTTCTTTAAAAAAGGGGAGGGGCAGAAACTTAGCCTTCAGCGGCTTTGTCAACGCCGTTTTCCAAAGGTTTTTCGGGTTGAGTCGTGGGAACGCGTCCGGCGGGTTCAAAATCGCGGTAGGTGCTGGTCACGTTTTGGCTGAAATCGCGAAACCAGAAGCGCTGGCCGCGCACGCGCATGGTGACCTCGAGGGGCAGCGCGGGCCGACCACCGGCGGGCGGAGCGTAGGTCACGGTGGTGCGCGCCTCCTCGATGGTGAGGCTGCGGGCGGGTTTGAACGGGTGACGGTTAAGGAGTTCGACCCGCAGAATGGCGCCGGTGGCATGGTCGAGGGTGAAGCGGGCGCGCATGTGTTCGGCGGCGCGGTCTTTCTCGTCGGCCGGACGGAGGTGGAACTCGTAGGTGGAGGACTGGTCGTCGCGCGCGACGAGGTCGGCTCGGTCGGGCACGATCTGACCGGCGAGATCGGCGGCCGAGTCGAAGAGGGGGCGGCTGTCGCGGTAGCGGCGTTGTTCCTCGTCAGTGGGGGGGCGGCCGTTTTCTTCGAGCAGGGTCCAGCGTTCGGCGCCGCGGCGGCGGGGGTCGAAGCGTTCGACGCGGGCGCGGCCGTCGCCGGAGGTGGCCTGGGTGAAGGCCCAGCCCTTGGGGCCCTCGATGCGCCAGCCGGCGAGGGCGGCGGCGATTTCGGGCGGAGGAGGAGCGAGGGTGGCGAGCGGGGGGGGCTCGGT
>CAYNUW010000305.1:1012-4392 GCA_964400455.1 uncultured Akkermansia sp.
GGGGCGGGGGGCGGCTTTGGGGGGGGGGGGGGGGGCCTGGGGGGCGGGGGGGGGGGCCGCGGGGGGGGGGGGGGGGGGGGCCGAGCAGGCGACGAGGCCAAACAGGAGGGCGCCGAGGAGGAGCGCGCCGGACGGCGAGGCCGGGCGGCGGCGGGAGGCGGGGCGGCTCATGCGAGGCAGGCTTGGAAGGCTTCGTTGAGGGCGGCGCGGTCGAGGTTGCGGCCGATGAAGACGAGGGTGTTTTCGCGCGGGGCGGAGCCCCAGGGGCGGTCGAATTTGGCGTCGAAGAGCATGTGCACGCCTTGGAACACAAGGCGATTGGGGGAGCCTTTGACGGCGAGCACGCCTTTGGAGCGGTAGATGTCGCCGCCCTTGTCCTTGAGGAGGCGGCCGATCCAGTCGTTGAGTTTTTTGCCGTCCAGGTCGCCGGTGTGGCGGATGCCGACGCTGGAGACCTCGGCGTCGTGGGAGTGGGTGTGTTCGTAGTCCTGTTGCCAGCCGGGGCGGGCGACTTCGCCCATGACGTGGATGTGGAGGGGGTGGTGGCCGCAGGCCTCGAAGACGAGGTAGAAGCCGGGGGCGGGGACGTGGAGGCGGAAGTGGGCGTGGCCGGAGTCGCCGAGGTGGAGGCGTTGAAGGGTGCCTCCGGGGCGGAGGGTCTCGCCGGGTTTGAGGTTGTTTTCCCAATCGGCGAAGACGAGCACGGCGGCGTCGCGGGCGGCGTCGAGGTCGGACGCGGAGAGGGATTTCACGGGCATGACGACGAGGTCGAGGGTGCCGGCGGGGCCGTGGTGGTGGTGGCCGTGCTGGTGGTCGGGCGAGTGGTCGTGGTCGGGTGAAGGGCCCTCGTCACCGTGGTGGTGGTCGTGGCCGCAGCAGTGGTCGTGGCCGTGGCCGATGACGAGTTCGTGGTCGCCGGCGGGGAGGGCGTAGGCGCCGGCCCACTCGAAGGGATAGGTGGGCTGGAGGAAGGCGGGGTCGAGCTCGGTGGCGCGGGAGAGGTTGAAGCCGCCGACGCCGAGGATGCGGTCGAGGGGGACGTCGGCATTCACGGCGCGGAGGAGGCGGGCGGCGGCGTTCATCCGGCGGATGCGGGCCTCCAGCGCGTCGAGGTCGGCGGGGGAGACGAGGTCGGTTTTGTTGAGGACGAGCACGTCGGCGAAGCCGATCTGTTTTTTGACTTCGGGGGAGGTGTCGAAGTGTTGGGCGACGTGGAGGGCGTCGACGACGGTGACGATGGCGTCGAGGCGGTAGGCGGCGCGCATCTCGTCGTCGGTGAAGAAGGTCTGGGCGACGGGGCCGGGGTCGGCGAGGCCGGTGGTCTCGATGATGACGCCGTCGAGGCGGTCCTTGCGTTTCATGAGGCGGCCGAGGATGCGGAGGAGGTCGCCGCGCACGGAGCAGCAGATGCACCCGTTGTTCATCTCGAAGATTTCCTCGTCGGACTGGATGACGAGCTGGTTGTCCACGCCGACCTCGCCGAACTCGTTTTCGATCACGGCGAGTTTTTTGCCGTGGTTTTCGGTGAGGATGCGGTTGAGCAGGGTGGTCTTGCCGGCGCCGAGAAAGCCGGTGAGGACGGTGACGGGGATGGGCGGGGGGGCGGCGGGGGAAGGCGTGGCGGGTGTGGACATGGCGGTGGTCGGGCGACGGCGGTAAAAGGGCCACCATGGCCGGGGGGCGGGCGCGGCGCAAGCGGTCACCGCGCGAGAGGTGCGGGCCGCGTCAGACGCGCCAGCTTTGCAGGATCTGGAGATAGTTGGCGCGCTCGAAGGCGGTGGGATTGGGGCAGCGGGCGTGGTTGAGGGCGCCGCGCAACTCGACGATGTTCTCGTAGCCGCGATCCTGCATCCAGGCGACGAGGCCGACGAGCAGGGAGCGGACGGCCTCGGGGCCGCGTCGCAGCACGGTGGATACGATCTGGGCGGCGTGGGCGCCGGCGAGGAGGGATTTGATCAGGTCCTCCGGGCTGTGCACGCCGCCGCTGGCCGCGAGGGTGAGGGAGCTTTGGGGGGAGATGATGGCGAGCCAGCGCAGGCGCATGAGCAACTCGGCGGGGTCGGAGAGGCGCAGGTGCGGGTGGACCTCCAGCTCCTCGATGTCGAAGTCGGGCTGGTAGAGCCGGTTGAACATGACCACGCCCTTGGCCCCGGCCTGTTCGAGCTGGCGGACGTAGTGGGCGGGGGCGGTGAGCCAGGGGGAGATTTTGACCGCGACGGGGATTTTGATCGAGCGGCAGACCTCGCCGACGATGAAGAGCTGGTCGCCCTCGACGCCCTCGGCGTCCTGTTCGGGGTCGGTGGGGAGGGAGTAGAGGTTGAGTTCGAGGGCGTCGGCGCCGGCGGCCTCGAGTCGGCGGGCGTAGTCGATCCAGCCGCCGGGGCGGTGTCCGTTGAGGGACGCGATGACGGGGATGGAGAGGGTGGCCTTGAGGGCGGCGAGCTGGCGGACGTAGGCCTCGGGAGGGAGGGCGTAATCGTCGACGTGAGGAAAGTAGTCGGAGGCCTCGGCATGGCTGCCGGAGACGCCGTCGATCAGGGTGTGGCGGGCGTTTTCCTCGAGGTCGACCTGCTCCTCGAAGAGGGAGTGCATGACGAGGGCGGCGGCGCCGGCCTGTTCGAGGCGTTTGCAGAGATCAAGGTCGTCGCAGCAGGGCGAGGCGCCGACGATGACGGGGTTGCGCAGGTTAAGGCCGAGGTAGGTGGTGGCGAGATTCATGGGGTGGCGGCGGGGGTGGCGGGTGCGGCCGGGGTGGCGGGCGCCGGGGCGGGTTTGTTGAGGCCGGCGAGGTGTTGGTAGAGGGCGAAGCGTTCCTTGAGCAGGCGCTGGGCGTGGGCGGTGAGCTCCTCGGCGCGGCGGGGGGCGGCGGCGGCGAGCATGCTGAAGCGGGTCTCGTTGGCGGTGAATTTTTCCAAGCCGAGCTTGGGCGGGGCGGAGTCGATGAGGAGGGCAGACTCGCCGCGCTCGGCGCGGCGCGGGTCGTAGCGGAAGAGGGGCCAGTAGCCGGTGTCGACGGCGAGCTTCTGCTGATCGAGGCCCTGGGCGAGGTTGTAGCCGTGAGCGATGCAGTGGCTGTAGGCGATGACGAGGGCGGGGCCGTCGTAGGCTTCGGCTTCGCGGAGGGCGGCGAGGGTCTGGGAGTCCTTGGCGCCGAAGGCGACCCGGGCGACGTAGACGTGGCCGTATTGGAGGGCCATGAGGGCGATGTCCTTTTTGCCGGTGGGTTTGCCGCCGGAGGCGAACTTGGCGACGGCGCCCATGGGAGTGGATTTGGAGGACTGGCCGCCGGTGTTGGAGTAGACCTCGGTGTCGAGGATGAGGACCTTGACGTTGGTGCCGGAGGCGAGGACGTGGTCGAGGCCGCCGTAGCCGATGTCGTA
>CAYNUW010000306.1:0-4382 GCA_964400455.1 uncultured Akkermansia sp.
CTAGAGCAGTTCAAATGAAGTTATAGCCACAAGCAGCAAACCAACCGAGAGCGTCCTGGGGAGTGACGGCGTTAAGGGCGGAGGCGATGGCGACGAGCAGGTCTGGATGGTTTCGAGCCTGGGCTTTGCGAAGGAGGGCCTTCACCTTGCTCCACATCATCTCGATGGGATTGAGATCGGGGGAGTAGGCGGGCAGGAAGCGGACCTCGGCGCCGGCGTCCTCGATCAAGGCGATGGTGCGCTCGTTCTTATGGGCACCGAGGTTGTCCATGATGACGATGTCGCCCGGGCGCAGCGAGGGCACGAGCACCTCGCGGACATAGGCATAAAAGACCTCGGTGTTGGTCGCCCCCTCGATGGTCATGCAGGCGGTCGTGCCGTCCAGCCGCACCGAGGAGATCATCGTGGTGGTGCGCCAATGTCCGTGCGGCGCATGGCAGACCAGCCGTTCGCCCTTGGGCGAGCGGCCGCGCAGGCGCGTCATGTTCGTCTTGGCCGCCGACTCGTCGATGAAGACGAGCCGGGCCGGGTCGAGCGAGCCTTGGCCACGCTTCCAGCCACGCCGGGCCTTGGCGACGTCGGGCCGGTTTTGCTCGGCCGCATGGAGCGTCTTTTTTTATATGTCAGCCCCAGCCTGGACAGCACCCAGTGGATCGCGCCTATCGTGTAGTCCAAGCCCAGACGCTGCTTGATCTCCTCCAAGGTCACGTCCGGCTCCCGCTCCACCAGTTGCCGCATGCTCTTGCCATGCTCCGGCTCCAACCGCGCCTTGCGCCCGCAAAACCGATATCTCGGCCTCAAGTCGCCCGTCCGGCTCTTCTGCGCCAACAGCTTCTTCACCATCCCCACCGACACCTTGAAGCGCTTGGCCACCTCCTCCCTCGTCCCCTCCTTGCCTTCGTAGGCCGCCACGATCCTCTCCCTCAAATCCAGCGATATCGGCTTCTTCATCCAGCCTTCTTAGACCCCATTACAACGGCTACAACTCTATTTTAAATGCTCTAGTGTGTTGAGCGCGCGATCTTTTGCCAAGGCTATCGCCCAATAAGGGATCAAATCCTCCCCGTGGACTTCGTAAACGCTTGGGCTTTCGTCGCAGAACCCAAGACTTTCTTGAAGTGGTGCGGCCGGAGAGAATCGAACTCTCGAGACCACTTTGGAAGAGTGGAGTTTTACCACTAAACTACGGCCGCCTAGTAGATTCACAGAGCATCGAGAGTTGAACTCTTGGTCAAGCCCTCGTTGTGAAATCATCAAACAAGCACCAAAGGCGGTTGTGTCCTGCAGTTTGGACGAATGCGGCTGGGCGATGAGGCGCTTTATGAGTTTCGGATACTGGCGGCCTGCCGCGGGGTGGTGTTCGAATCTTGGGTCAATGGAAGCTGGCCCCGATGTTTGTGCGGTGAGCTCCCGGTGAGCGCGTAGCCATTATCCTCCGGCTGCCGCCACCATACGCTCGGTTTCAGCAACCAGGGTCTCGACTTCTTCGGGTTTGATTTCCAGCCGCATCAACTGACGCAGGGCTTCCCAGATCGGGTAGACAAAACTGCGCACGGCGGCATTGGCTCCGGTGTCCGCCAGGGCGGCCTCGGAGGCGTAAGCAGCACGAGCAACCACCGAGTGTTGCTCGAGGGCCTGGAGCATTTCAGATATGGCCTTCCGGGCCGCGGCGGAGTCCAGCCGCGACCATTTGCCCACCTCGGAGCTAAATCCCGGGTCAGGCAGGCGCCTGAGTGTCTCGGCCCCCAATTCGACGCTTCGCCGTTGCAGATCCGCCACCTGATTAAAGAAGCGAAATTCGTAATCAAGCAAAGCTCCCCACTGTCGAGCAGGCATGAGATATTCAAACGTGGTGGGATGACTGGAGAGCAGGTGGCCTACGGGCAGCGTCCCGAGCGCGGTCTGCACCATGCCGATGGCCGCGCGAAACCCCGCGACTCTTTGGTCGAAACGCATGATCGCTCTTTGCCAATCGTCAGGAAATTTGTGTGTGGCCAAGCCCTTTAGGTAGGCGGGTTGTCCATCACGCAGAAACGTCTCTAAATCATCCTCCACCCAACCACGTAAACAGGGCTGTGCGGCGGCGACTTTTTGCAGACCCTGAGACAGGGCGATCAGCGACTCGTTGGCGCCGGCTTCACGACACTGAAATTCGCTTCGCACCGGTTTCCCGTGGAGAAACAAAAAAGGGGGTCTGGTTTTTCGCAGCTCCTCCGCCTCCGCCTGCACCTGCCGGAGCGCCAGTTCGATTTGATAACGAGTCAGCTCCATACACACGTCGCGCTTGAGCAGATCTCTCAAACGCACGGGTAGTTGAGCGATTGTCAGTGGAACGGTCGGAGGTGTGGTGGAGGCCGGGGCGGACATAACGTTCACTGATCACGAATAAGCAACTTTTACGCCTGATTGACCAACGAGACAGGTAGATGCTTTTGATGTTGGCGTCAGAAGGATTTGCAAACTCATGATGCTTTGAGTGTGTGGCAAGTGTGTTAACCACACAATCAAAACAAACTCCCATGTGCGGATTTACCTACTGCCGGCTAAGATCAAAATCCATCGGGTAAAGCAACACGGCCAGGCAAGGAAGTAAACGAAGCGTTCGCCTAAGCCGAACCGTAAACTATGCGCTTCGCTGAAGGGGTTGCGTATCACCGAGTATCAATGGGCCATAAATACCTAAAATGTTTACTTAATTGTTTTTGGTTTGGTTTTTGTTTTTCATGATTTAAGGCTAGGTCTCAATATGCTGACGACCTTGTTGCCCTCTTATTGGTGGCGTTTGTCTTCCGTGGTAATGTTGATCGGTTGTGATCCGGTTAATGCGACCGAAGCCGCGTGGCGGGTAGATTCCGCCTCTCAGCGACTGCATTATACCGCTCCCGCCCGTGCTTGGATGACTGAGGCGCTGCCGATCGGAGGCGGCTCATTGGGTGCGATGATCTTCGGCCTCACCGATATCGAACGGCTGCAATTTAATCACGACACCTTGTGGGTTGGAGATGAGAAAAATACCGGTCGCTACCAATCCTTTGGCGACATCTTTCTTCAGTTAGGGCACGACGAGGTTTCCGACTATCGGCGAGAGCTCGACTTGGACACCGCCACCGTCCGCGTCAGCTACCGCTATCGCGGGGTGAATTATACTCGCACCGCGTTCGCCAGCCATCCCGCCGGCGTGCTGGTTTATCAACTGGAGGCCGATCGCCCCGGAGCGCTTTCTGGTCGCGTCTGGCTGACGGTGCTGCAGGCAGCGACTCCCATGGTGGCGGGGGACGAGCTTTCCGTCGCCGGGCGGCTCGGGTCTGAGGGACTGCGTTACGCGGCCACTTTGAAAGCGCGGTCCGAAGGGGGGGCTCTGCGGGCGGAGAAGTTTGATGTCGCCGCCGCCCCGGATCTGTTTGCGCGTATTCCCGACATCGTTGAGCGGGTGGGGCCGGCCTCGGGCGTAAAGGGTCCCCGCACGCTGGTGCGCCGGCCGGTGGAGGCTTCGCTCGTATTCGAAAACTGTGATCGCGTCACGTTGGTGCTGGCCGCGGATACCGATTATCTGGCCGACAGCGGCCGAGGTTGGCGAGGGGCCGATCCTGCTGGCAAGGTGGCCGGCCGCCTGGCTGCGCTGGCACCGGTGGACTTCAGTCGGCTGCACGCTGAACACGTGGCCGATTATCAAGCTCGTTATCGGCGTTTCCAGGTGGATTTGGGGACCACCGAACCGGCGCTGGCCACGCTGCCCACCGACGAGCGTTTGCGCGCTTACACCGGAGAGCGCACGCGCGATCCCGATCTGGAGGAGTTGGTGCTCAATTATGGTCGTTACCTGATGCTGGCCAGTTCACGCCCGGGCTCTCTGCCGCCCAATTTGCAAGGTCTCTGGAATGACACCAACTACCCCGCTTGGCGCGGCGATTATCATACCAACATCAATGTGCAGATGAACCACTGGCCGACGGAGACCACGCACTTGGCCGAATCGCACCGGGTGTTTCTTGATTACGTGGCCAGTCAGATACCGGTCGCCCGCGAGCGCACCCGGGAAGAACGCGCTTTTGCCGCCGCCCCCACCGGCTGGACGCTGCGCACCGAGCACGGCGTTTTTGGAGGAGGCAGTTACACTTGGAACAACGGGGCCAGTGGCTGGCACGCCCAGCACTTCTGGGAACACTACGCCTTTTCCCTGGACCTCGATTATCTGCGACAGCTGGGCTACCCGGTGATCAAGGAAGTGGTGGAGTTTTGGGACGCGCTATTGATTGAGCGGCCGGATGGAACGCTGGTCACGCCCAAGGCCTGGTCGCCTGAGCATGGACCGGTGGAGGAGGCCATTGCTTATGATCTTCAGATCGTCCACGATCTGTTTACCAACTACCTCGAAGCGGCCG
>CAYNUW010000307.1:0-4376 GCA_964400455.1 uncultured Akkermansia sp.
TCACGGTGGTGGCGTTGCAATAAAGCAGGAAGGGGCCGAACATCTTGCGATAGGCCTCGCCCGCCGCGACATGGGTGCCGGATCCGCCGAAATGGTTTCGGCCAAAGTGCATCAGCAGATAACTTTCGGATATCGAAAGGTCCTGGTGGGTCGGCCCGTCGTTAAAGTAGTCAAAACCGCCGAGTGCGAACCACACGCCTTTTCTCGCGACATTGCTGGCTTTGCCAAAGGTGCCGTGTTTGATGTATTCAACGGCGTAACTATACTTACCATCGTAGCGGCCCGCCCAGATACCAGTGTTGAGCTTCACTATTTCCGCGATGCCGGTCGGAGACGCCTTTTGGTAGTCGGCATAGGTGGGCATCTCACCCTTGCGGTCGTCGTCCACGTAACCGCGCTCAAACATGAATGTGCTCGGCGTGTTGCGTGCCAGTTTCCAAACGATGCGCCACTCACCGACTGAGGTCGCGGGATAACTCGCTGGATGATCTAGCACCGCATACGCATACAATCCGGTGTCGCCGCGGCGCAGGATGTAGTGGAGCTCGATATCGAAGGCGTGCTTATAGCCCGAATTCGCGTTCCACGTGCGTTTCGTCATGATGTGGACCATGTCGGTCGTGCTGCTCACTAGCGAGTAGACGCAACCGCTGGGGTTCTCGTAGTTCGCGCCGCCATCCATGCTGTAGTAGATCGGATTCGCGGGGTCCGCCATCTGTGTGCCGTTGAATTTGTAGGAGGTGATACGACCAGTGGACTTTTCGATCACGGCATTGATGACGCCGTTATCGAGCGTGGCGGTCGTTGCGGTGGTCGTCAGGGTGACGTTTGCCCCCACACCCGGCGCTCCTCCGCCGGGGTCGTTGGCGAACGCCGGCGACATGCCGCATAAGACGAGCCAGAAAACAAACATCCGAAACGGCTGACAATTGGTCCGAAAAGCACGAGGAGTTTGGGGCATGGTCGCGAACGTTTTTCTGTAAGGTCACAGTCGATGCGAGCCTCCCCTTCACCCTACATCCCACTGCCCTGCGAAACAAATACTAGACCCACCTTCCAGTAAGACAACTTTTAATAAACCGTCCGTCTGTCGGTGAATATGGTCTCCAGGAGACCAAATCCGTTGGAAAGTTCTAACCCTCGAAGAGAAATCGCTTCATCGCGTCACTCGATCTGACCCAGGGCGGTCAATGATGTGACGGGGTGGGTGACGTAAATTGCTTTTCGCAAAATAATAGGGTGTTGTCCGGTGCAGGAATCCGAACCTTACGCAGAACCATTTAGCCACACACGACACCCGGCTCGATGTTTCGCTCCTTTTACAAATGTGGATGAACCTGTGATGAGAGTTCCTTAACTCGCGGTCGACCGCTGTATTCCAGTGTGATTTAAATTCCCAAAATCCATCACCTGGGGATTTTTTTGACTTCGCATTATTTTACATCACTAAATCAATCATAGTTGTTTGACAACTTAATCACGGTGTTGTTGTGTTTTTTCATGCGTAGCTTGCCGACCAGTTTTCTCTACCTGAGCGCAGGCTTGGTCGTGGGTTGGACTGGTGCCCTACTGATAAGACCGGTCACAACCGTCGCTCCCACCGCTCAACGTAACGCCACGCCCGCCCCCACCCCTGCCGTTCCTGCGTCCAGCCAAAAACCAAGCTCCGAGAACACCCGCGATTTACGAAGCATCGTCGAGGAGTTTCTCGCTGTCGATTGGCAGGATACCGTCGCCCTGATCCGCTCCTCGGGACGCGTCGCCTCGCTCGACGACCACGCGGTGCGACAGGCGTGGAACCTCCTCACCAGTCGAAGCCACACCCACTCCCACCAGGAAAAAGCCCTCGCGCTTTACCTTTGGAGCCGACTCGTCCGGTTGGACCCGGGACTGCGTTTCCCTGATCTTTGGTCCCGTGAAATAAATCCCGAGGCGCTACTCGCAGAACGCGTCCGTCTTTCGATGGAAAGTCTACGCCAGCGTCTAATCAGCGGGGACCCGGTCGATGTCTACGAACGCGCGGCCTTCTTCAAGGAACTTGCCCAAAAGGATCCAGCCTCCGGCCTCGACTTTTGGCTGCGCGTCTCAAACCACCTCGAACACGTCGGGGAGCTTTCCTACTTCAGTGTCTTACTCCGCGATCCCGCCACCCGCGAAGCCACCCTCTCCGCGGTGCGAACCGCCGCAGGCGGAGATGCCAACGAGCTCATAACCGCCCTCGCCGGCCCTTGGGTTGTCGCCGATCTCCATGAGTCCGGGGATTGGATAAAAACCATCATCGATCCACTGTTGAGAGATCGGCTCACCAACCTTTTGCTCGTCACCAGTGCAGGCGCACTGCCCGCAACCGCCTTTGAAGTCACGGAGCACATGCCCGTCGCACAACGCACCGCCGCCCGCGCCACCGGCATAGGCCAGCTTGCCTACGAAGATCCGGCCACGGGCATGTTGCTCCTCGAGACCGTATCCGACCCGGCTGAGCGCGCGGAACTCATTCGCGTGTTCGGCAACACCCTGGCCATGCACGACACCGACGCATGGCTCGCCTGGCGCGATACGCTCCCCCCTCCAGAGCACGATCACGCCAACTCGGCCGCCTTCACCTCCTGGGCCGTCCAACAACCCGCCCAAGCGGCCGCCTGGCTCCACTCCCAACCTCCGGGACAGGAGCGAGACCAATTGGCGGCCGAGCTGGTTCGCATCACCGCCGCAGATCAAACCGAGACCGCTTTAGCTTGGATTAACCGGATAAACAACCCCCGCGACCGCCTGATGGCCGTTAGCATGGCCCTCGGCAACCTACAACCCGGCGACATCCAGCGCATGGAAACCATACTTCGCGCCGCCCTTCCACCCAAGTAGCCCCCCCGGCGCGAACCCGGCTTTTTTCGCCCCGCCCACAACATGACACCCCACCACCCCACCCATACCCACCAGCGCCACCAGCTCGCGCTCGTCACGCACCAGCCTCCGCAGATCGCCCTCGCAGCCGCCCAGACCACTTCCGAGGTCGTCTTCAACACCAGAAACATCAACGGCTCCCTTACTCAGGTTTATCGCGGCGCGGAATTCTACGCCGCCGTGAATGCCGCCATCAACAGTCTGACCCCCAACCGCACGGTCAAGGAACGGGTCACCGTGCGCACCGGCGGTGCCTCCGGCAATACCGCGAATGGCGTCATCAAGGCCATCAACATGCGGTCCCACACGATCATCGACTTCCAAAACAACACCATACTCGTTAACCCGGTCAGTTCCCTCGACGCCCAAGGCAATCCGGTTGACGACGCCTACCGCTTCGGCGTCGGCATCCGCGCCGACCGCGCCGACAACATCGAAATCCTCAACGTCCGCGTCTCGGGCTGGCCCCGCTACGGTTTCTGGATCACCGGCTGCAACAACGTCCGGCTCTCCGGCGTGAACATGGCCTTCTCCATCGACGCCTCCCGCGGCGTCACGATCAACGGTCTCGGCATCCGCGCCGACAACAACACCCGGAGCACCACCGCCTACGCAACCGGGTTTCGCCACGAAGGCACCTCCACCTTCACCGGCATGACCGGCAACCATGGCAACAACCACGGCTTCGAAACCAACCTCCTCGACGGCGCCGTGATCGGCAACGTGTTCAGCACTGACGTGGGCTCTTGTTCCCTCCTGCTCAACCGCACGAGAAACACCACCGTCGGCACTGTCACCGGCGTCCGTTGTGACACCACCGGCAGCTACGCCGCCTTCCGCTGCGCCAACGACGCCGGCCCCGATGTAATGGTCCAAAAAGTCATTTCTCGCGACTGCGGACGCGGCTTCTTTACCCCGACCCATTGCTTCGATATCAACGTCGGAGTCGTCGACCTCCGCACCTCCGTCTCCCAAGGCATCCTCCTCCAAACCGGCGGCAGCGCCACCGTCGGCACACTCGGCGTGGCATCCTATATCTTGGACGGTCGCGCCGAGGGCATCCGCACCGACGACGCCCACTCCGGTAGCACCTTTAACCAAATCGCACTCCGCCGCAACGCCGGCGGAGGCATCTGGGAAACCGACGGCGCTGGCGCCAACGCCTATGTGAACGTCGACGCCCGAAATGGCGTCGGCACCAATGTCCGTCTCGGCACCGGCTCCACCTTCACCGGCGGCTTTCGCTAATCCCACCCATTCGAAATCACCCCCTCCGAACAGTCCCGAACACACACCCAAAATGAACCTACCCACCACTCCGCAGGCAGCGCTCCGTCTTGCCGCCTTGCTGCTTGCCGCCTCACCCGCCCTCGCCGTGACTTCCGCCGAAGTCACCTTCGTATCCCCAAACTACATCGCCACCAAAAAAGTCAACGGCATCGCGGTCGCCCAAGTGTATCGAGGCACCGACTACC
>CAYNUW010000308.1:0-4335 GCA_964400455.1 uncultured Akkermansia sp.
GCCCAGATCACGGTCGGCCATTCACCAGGTTCCAACCCCTCGCGGATGCGTTTTTGGGTCGCGGACCGAGGACCCGGCATCGAGAAGGACATCGGCAACCGACTCTTCGCCCCCTTCACCAGCATACCCTCGTCCCGAGTCACCGGCCACGGCCTCGGCCTCTCCATCGTGCGACGCATCATCGAAAAGATGGACGGCTGCGTCGGCTTTGATTCCACCCCCGGCCAGGGCTCCTGCTTCTGGTTCGAACTGCCCATTGCCCCTCCGCCCGCATCATGAATATTCTCATTATTGAGGATGACCCCGGCATCCGCCAAACCCTCGCCGACATCTTGTCCATCCACGGACACGAGATCATCACCGCTTCCACCGGACCCGAAGGCGTGGCGCTTGCCGCCAAACACCCCGACCTCGTGCTGTGCGACATCGGCCTTCCCGGCATGGACGGTTACGATGTTATCGCCGCCCTCCATGCACAACCGACGACCCGCGATATACCCTTTATCTTCCTGACCGCCCGGGCAGCCCGCGACGACCAACGCCGCGGCATGGCCCTCGGAGCCGACGACTACATCACCAAACCTTTCACCACCCAGGAACTGCTCGAAGCGATCGACGCCCGCGTGCGCCGGCAGCGCCCCCTGCGCGAAAGAATCGAACAACTCCTCGCCGATCGCCAGCGCCAAGCGTCGGCCAATTGGTCGCACGAACTGCTCACTCCGCTGAATGGCATATTGGGTGGGTTGGAACTCATTGAGATGGAAATCGACACGCTCCGGCCCGCTGATTTGCGCGAGTATCTCGGCATCATTCGCAGCGCCGCCGAGGAGGAGTTGCGCTTGGCCCGAAAAATCATGCGTCACCAGGAACTCGAGAAACAACTTGCGGCCCAAACACCTCTCCCGCGTGCCGTGACCTCCGCCGAGGATGCCGCGCGCAACGCGCTCGCCCGCATGATCAAAACGCGGCGCGCCGACATCCTGCTCGAAGTGAAGCCGGGGAGACTCGCGATGGAGAGCGCCTACCTCATCGATGCCCTCGCTGAACTCTTGGAGAACGCCGTCCGGCACTCGCCGCCACATGTGCCCGTGCGGTTAGCCGGACACAGCGATGCCGACCATTACACCTTTTCCATCAGCGATTCCGGACCGGGCTTAACCTCCGCACAAAAAGCCGCCATCGGGCCCTACGTCCAATTCGAACGCGCCAATGAACGCAAAGGCCTGGGCCTCGGTCTCGCCATCGTAAGAAATGTCGCTAAGCTGGGTGCGGGCACCTTTACCTTGGCGAACGTGGACGACGCGCCGAAGCAAGGCTTGCTGGCCACCCTCCGCTTACCTCTGGCCAATTAGCCGGAACTTCACGCGAGCCGCGTCGGCGTAAATCGCGAGCGGCTGACGGAATCCCTCTTGCTACAGAAAAGTCGCGCGAAAGGTCGGAAACCCGTCGACCTCACTGGCCGAGCACCCAGGCGAAAATCAGCGGAGCGACGATCGTAGCATCGCTCTCCACGATGAATTTCGGCGTTTTCTGGCCGAGCTTGCCCCAGGTGATCTTCTCGTTCGGCACCGCACCGGAATAGCTACCATAACTGGTGGTCGAATCGCTGATTTGGCTGAAATAGCCCCAGAGCGGCACGTCCGGCTTGTCGAGATCCTGATGGAGCATGGGCACCACACAGATCGGGAAATCTCCGGCGATACCGCCGCCAATCTGGAAAAAGCCGATCGAGCCCTCCCCATTCTTCAGCACTTTCGCCGTCTTCATATACCACTGGGCGAAGACCGTCATGTATTCGATGCCCGTGCGGACGGTATGCACCCGCTTGATCTCACCGGTAAGGCAGCGTCCGGCATACATGTTGCCCAGGGTTGAATCCTCCCAGCCTGGCACGACAATGGGGAGATTCTTCTCGCAGGCGGCCAGCATCCAGGAGTTCTTCGGGTCGATCATGTAGTGCTGGGTCAACTTACCCGTGCGAATGACCTTATACATGAACTCGTGCGGGAAGTAGCTCTCCCCAGCCTTGTCCGCAGCCAGCCATTGCTCAGCCACGGCCGCCTCGATGCGACGCATCGCCTCCCCCTCGGGAATGCAGGTATCGGTCACACGATTCATGTGCCGATCCAGCAAGGCCTGCTCATCGGCGGCGGTCAGGTCACGATAACCCGGCACGCGCTCGTAGTAATCATGGGCCACCAGATTAAAAATATCCTCCTCCAAGTTGGCGCCCGTGCACACGATGGCGTGCACCTTGTCTTGGCGAATCATCTCGGCGAGAGTCAATCCGAGCTCCGCCGTCGACATGGCACCGGCCAACGTAACCAGCATCTTGCCGCCGGCCTTTAAATGAGCCTCGTAGCCCTTGGCAGAATCCAGCAGCGCGGCCGCGTTAAAATGGCGATAGTGGTGGGCGATGAACTGCGAGACCGGCCCTTTTTTGGCGGCGATCTTGGCGTTGATAAGCTCGGGCAAGAGCGTCTGACGATTGGCAGCTTTAACTTTGTGGGCCATGGCGGTGTTCGGGGCGGTTTTAAACGAATTGAACACGCGAGTGAGCGGACCCGCGCCGTCAATGCGACCCAAAACCCGCACCAAGCCATAAAGTTTTCGTTCAACAGAACTCGAATCCGACACCGAAGTCGACGGCGACCATCCCGCCCAGAAGTCTTCGCCCAAAACCTCCCATCGCCAATGTTCGTATTACGAACATTCACTCTCCTCCCGGCAAGGCGCTCCACCTTCTCTCCGAAGATCCACGCGCAGAACCGAGGCACCGTAGAGCGTCAAACGAGACATTACCGCGCAATTTACCGCATGAACCGACCCGTTGGCACACGCGCTACCTCCGCCAGCCAAACGATGACCACCCGCGTTCAGTTGTTACCTATGTCGTCATCACCCAGCGCACCCTGAAGTTTGGCCCGCAACTTCAACCCGTCCACCTCTCGCTGTGCCCACTGATTGAGCAGTTGCAACCTGCGCCGCACGCTCAAGGTCTCCAGCAAGCGCTGCTTGAACCCCGCGTCCTCACATAAATTGAACGCCGCCAAATCCGAATAAATCTCCGGATCTTCGATGGTTCTGAGAAACTTCGCCAGCTGCTCGGACCCCTCCCCACTCAAACGCTGCCGAGTCCCCAACAAGCGAGACAGGCGCGAACGTAAACGCATGTTCTCCTCCTCAGTCCCGCCGGGTTCGCTCGCCAAGGGACGGATTCGGACCCGCCGATAGGGCTGCTCCTCGATGATATCGCTCACCTCCACCCGACACAGCCCCTGCAGAAGTAGATTCGACGTGCCATCCTCCCGGTCTTGGCACGCGCGAATCACACCAATCGTCGCCACCCGGCAGGGCGGCTCAAAAGCCACCGCCGCCTTGTCCAGATCCATGCCCGCCACCGCGAATTGTCGATGACCGTCGAGCACATCCCGCAACATCGCCCGGTATCGCGGTTCGAAAATATGCAGCGGCATCAACGCCTGCGGAAAAAACGCAACCCCGGGCAGGGTCATGACCGCGACTTCGGCAGGCAGGGTGATTTCGGCTTCCATAGGATAAGATTCAAACCAACCCTAGAAGCAGAGAGCAGGCCGCGCAAATCATCCCCGGCTTGCCAACGAAAAAAGAAAAACCCGCCGTCGCGGAGGCGACAGCGGGCTTGTGAAACGAAGGAGTCTAAATCGCCTGAGCGATATTAGAAGCCGATGGAGAGACCGACCTTGCCGACGATGCCGTCTTCGTCGTTGTCGATCAGGGCGTCGCCGTCGTTGATGATGTAGTCGACGCCAACGGTGAGGGAAGCGGTCTCGCTCAGCGCGTAGGGAACGGCGACACCAACAGAACCGTAGGTGCGGTCTTGGCCAGGAGCCTGGACGCTGCCGATCACGGCGGAGAAGTCGAGGGAGCTGCTGATCGCGTCAACCGGGAGGCTATAACCGATCGAGCCTTCGTAGGTGGAAACCTCGAGATCGAAATCGTAGTAGTAGGCGACGGTGGGGGAGAGGAGGACGTCAGCCGAGAGCTTCAGGAAGCCTTCGGTGGTGTCGAGATCGGAGCCACCATTGTAGGTGTAGCGGGTGACACCGGCGTCGAGAGAGAGGGTGTCGGAGAGCGCGAAGCCGTAGCCGGCGTAGAGGTCGGCCTCGGAGTCGGTGCCCTTGTTGCTGATGGCGTCGGAATACCAGACACCGGCGTAGGCGCCGGCGTAGGAGGCCTCGACGGAGGGCTGGAGGGAAGCGTCGGCGAGCTTGGCGCCGCGGAACACGTAATCGGTGACGTAGGAAACGTCGGCGGTAACGGACAGTTCGTTGGCTTGAGCGGCAACGCCGGCGG
>CAYNUW010000309.1:0-4316 GCA_964400455.1 uncultured Akkermansia sp.
CCCGCCTCGCGGACGCATAAACCGCACGTAAGGGTCGGGGTCCTCGCTCTCGATCACGATGTCGTCGTGGAGGAAGACGTTGCAGTAAAGCGTGAGATCGCGAAACGAGGCGAACCACGTCGGGGGATTAACCAATTGATCGCGGATGATCAGCGTCATTTGGGAATGGGGTGAAAGCAGCTTCGTTGCCAACTACCCTATCGTCTCGCCCGCCCGCAAGCTTGAGCGACTCAGCTCGCCAGTATGCCCGCCGCCACCGCCTCGCCCGACGCTAGCGCGCCCTCGATCGACGCCGACGCGGTCGAGTCCCCGCACACCCATAAGCCCGCCTCCGCCGCCCGGGCCCGCCCCGCCTCCGCCACTCCCGGCCGGGCCACCACCGGCAGCGCCTTGCGCACCCGCGTGACCCGCAAGAACCGCCAGTCCCCGACCCGCCCGCCGAAGTGTTCCGCCAGCTCCGCCTGCGCCAGCCCCGCCAGCACCTCGTCGCCCTCCGGCGCGTCGCCCAGCACCGTCGCCGAGACCAAGGCCCGCCCGGCCGGTGCATAACCGCCAGCCACGTCGCTCGGCACCGCCAGGTGATTCACCCGGCCGCGACCGGTGCCGTTGAGCCACAGCACCGGCTCGCCCCCGAGCGGACTGGCCGGCGCCGCCCAGTAAATCGTCGTCACCGCCCGCCAGCGCGTCGCCGCCGACTCTCGTCCGATCAGGCACGCGCAGGCGTCGGGCTCGGTCGCCACCACCACCTCCCGCGCTCGCAGGCGTTCACCATCCGCCAGCGTCACCTCGCCGGCCGCCGCCCGCACCGCCGCCGCGCCCAGGCGCAGGGTGCCCGGCGCCAATCCCGCCGCCAGCTGCTCCGCTAAACGCCCCATGCCGCCGGCCGGAAGCGCCGCCGCCCCCCGGGCAAACATACGATAGACAAAAAACATCTGAGCCGCCGGCGTCTTGCGCAGATCCGCGTCCAGAAAAATGCCGCCCAACCAGGGCCGCAAAAACCGCTCCGTCATCGCCGGCGAAAACCCCCGCGCCGCCAGCTCCTCCGCCGCGCTCCGCCCCGCGCCCTTCGCCCACACCCGCGCGTCGTCGCCCCGGGTCGCGTCGAGTCGCAACCGGCCCACGCGCAACTTGTCCGCCCAGGAGCCCACCGGCGCCCGCAGCGTCTCCCACAGCCGCCCCGGCTCACGCCACGGATCCCCCAGCCGCCCCTCGCCATCGGGCGTGGCCACCCGCGCCCCGGGACGGAATTCACCCAGTCCCAAGGTCGCGAAACCCAGCCGCCGCCGCGCCGCCGGATACGCGGTCAGCAAAACCTGAAACCCCCGGTCGAGCGCAAAACCGTCGACCAGGTCGGTCCGCACCCGACCACCCGGCGCATCCCCGGCCTCCACCAAGCGCACCTCGCGCCCGGCCGCCTGCAGCACCCGGGCGCAGGCCAGACCGGCCAGGCCCGCGCCCACCACCACGACGTCGTCCTTGCGCGCCATACTGGTATCGGATTTCTGATTACGCCGGCTTGCGCAGGTCGGTCTTGACCGCTTCCGCCAAGGCCAGGCCCGACACCGCCGCGCCCTCCACCCGCGCACCGCCAAACGCGTCCCCCGCGAAGCCCAGACGCTCGCCGGGCAGCCACACGCAAGGCGCCGGGTAGCCCGCGCTCACATGGCTGAATTTCCAGCGGTGCAGCGTCGCCCCGGCGATCGGCGCCCCGGTCAGCGCCTCCGCCTCCGCCCGGACCAGCTCCAGCAACTCCGTCTCGGTCCGACCATAGTGCGCGGCCGAAAAATCCGGCGCCAGGTGCAGCGTCACCGCCGCCGTGTTGGGCGACACGCCCTTTTCCTGATTGTCCGCCGCCCAGCGGATCGCCCCGCTGTCGCGACGCACCCCGCCGACCGGCAGTCGCGAACGCCCGGCCAGCGTCACCAACAGCGCCAGACAGGGATCGTAGCGCACCGCCGCCAGACCCGCCGCGAGCTCCGCCGGCAGCGCATACTCGCCGGCCGCCAGCAAGGCCAGCGACTGCGGCACCGGAGTCGTCAGCAACAGCCGCTCCGCGCGCACGCAGCCGTGATCCTCCACGTCCACGCACCAGTGATCGCCGCAACGCCCGACCGCCGTCACCTTGTGCTCGCGCCTCACCTCCAGCCCCTCGGCCAGCGCCTTGGCCACGCCTGTCATGCTGGGACGACCGATGAAACGCGCGGGGTCGCCACCCGGCCAAGGCTCGACCACCCCCGCCGCGCGCCAAGCGTTTACCCGTTCGATGAAAACCGGCTCGCGCGCGGTGAAATACTGCGCCCCTTGGTCGAACACCGCCTCGCCCACCCGCTTGGTCGCCAGTCGCCCACCCACTCCGCGGCTCTTCTCAAACACGGTCACCCGTGCTCCGGCTTCGTGCAGGACACGGGCAAGCAGCAGACCGGAGATCCCGGCCCCGACAATCACGGTATTAAATTCCATAAGCTGAAAACAGGAACCTTAGCGAACGCGTCCCAACACCGCGCGCAACGCCTCCTCCAGGTTTTCGTGCCGAAACCGGTGCCCCGCCGCCAGCAACACCGCCGGTCGCGCCCGCTGCCCCGCAAGCAAGGCCTCGTCGGCCAGCCCCCGCCCCAAGGCCGCCCGCAGCCCCCACGCCGGCGCGCGCAACACCGCCGGCCGCCCCAACACGTCGCCCAGCGTGCGAGCGAACTCCGCGCTGGTCGCCGGCTCGGGCGCCACCGCGTTGACCGGACCGCTCAACCGCTCGTCCACCAGGGCCCGGGCGATCACGTCGAGCACATCGTTCAGCGCCACCCACGGCCACCATTGCCCGCCCGACCCGACCGGTCCGCCCAGACCCAGCCGAAACGCCGGCAACATCTTGGCCAGCGCCCCGCCCGCCGGCGACAACACCAACCCCGTGCGCAACCGAACCACCCTCACGCCGGCCGCCGCCAGCGGCGCCCACGCCGCCTCCCAGTCCCGCGTCAATCCAGCCAGAAAACCTCCCCCCGCCGGACTCGCCTCATCGAGCCACTCATTGCCCGAAGCGATCCCGTAAAACCCGGTGGCCGAAGCACCCACCACCACGCGCGGCGGACGCGCCCAGCCCGCCAGTTCCCCGGCCAGCGCCTGCGTCGCCTCCACCCGGCTGGACCTCAGCACCGACCGCCGCTCCGCCGTCCAGCGCGCGTCGGCGATGCCCGCCCCGGCGAGGTGCACCACCGCATCCACCCCGCGATCCGCCACGTTCGGATCGACCCGTCCCGAAGCCGCGTCCCAGCGCACCTCGTCGCCCAGCACCGGCTCGCGCCGCACCAACCGCACCACCTCGTGCCCCAACGTGCGCAGATAAGGCACCAGCGCCCGCCCGATCAGACCTGAACCACCCGTCACCGCCACCCGCAACGGACCGCATCCGGCCAGCACATCCGACCGCTCCAAGTCCTCCAGCGTGATGGCATGTCGCCAGGCGAACATCGCCTCCAGCCGACGCCTGACCCACGCCCCCCCCGCCCGTCGGCCGAGCGTCCCGCCGGGCAGGACATACTCCACCCGGTCGCGCAGAAAACACCCGCCATCCGTTGTGTCGGTAAACAGATGAGTATGCTCCCAGCGACGGAAAGGACCGCGCCGCGCTTCGTCACGAAACAGCCGCCCCGGCTCGCAGGCCGTGTGCACCGCCTCCCACTCGCGCCAAACCGGGCCTATCTTGGCCCGCAATACCACCCGGGTGCCCACGGCCAGCCCCGAACCTTCGCGCGAGACGAGTTCGATCCGCTCCCACGGCGGCGTCAGACGCTCCAGCGCGCCTGGCCGGGCGTGCCAAGCAAAGGCTCGCCCCGCCGGCACCGGCAGTTTTACCACCCGCTCAAAAACCTGGGTTCTCACGACGCCGTCCCCCGGGTCGCACCGCCGCGGCGGGCGCGGCATGCGTCCGAGCAATACCGCACCTCGTCCCAAACCCGCGCCCACTTCTTACGCCAGACAAAGGGCCGCCTGCACACCGCGCATGGTTTGCTCGGCAGGTCGGATTTTTTTCGCATGGAAGGCATGACGCCGAGCTAAGTCCCGCTCAACCGCTTCGCCAGCGCGGAGAGCTCTTTCTTCTCTTTGATCAAGACCGTTTACGGTCGAAGACTCCTCAGTACTAAGCGAGGGGTGGCGTATTGGCTGTTAAGTTCAGTCCGGTCCTACGTTCGCGTTTCGCTCTGTATTCCTTAAGCCGCGCAGGCTGAGGAGCTCGGTGCCCCAGTCGGTGAGAGGTGGCAGAGGAACCGGTTCAGAGTCGCGTCTGCGGCCGGTGCGTTGGCGGTAGGCGGCGAGGTGATGGG
>CAYNUW010000310.1:0-4281 GCA_964400455.1 uncultured Akkermansia sp.
TCCTTCGGCATGTTGGGTATTAATTCCACGTTGATTGTGAAGCGCTTTGTTGCCTAATCCCGAGTCTTTGAGCTCAGTTCACCCCCTCTCATGACCAAAGACGCCTGCAAGCAAATCGTCCTCGACATCATCGCCGACATCGCGCCCGACGAGGATCTTTCCAACCTTAAGTCCGATGTTCGCCTGCGCGATCAGATGCAGCTGGATAGCATGGACTTCCTCGACATCGTGATGGAGCTGCGCAAGCAGCATGGCATCGAGGTGCCGGAGGCCGATTACATCCACTTGGCGACGCTCGACAGCTGCGCCGAGTATTTGACGCCGAAGTTCGACGCGTTGGGCAAGTAAGTCCGCCATTCGGCGAGCAAACCGCCTGTTTATCACCGGCCGCGCCAAGGTGCGCGGCCGGTTTTTTTGCGACCTCCCTTTTGTGTTTATGCGGCGGGGGTGCGGGTGGCCAGCCAGGCCAGCCAGCCGCCATGGGCGGTGATGTCGGTCGCGCCGGCGAGGGCGGCGGGTTCGCAGAGAAAGCTCTTGGTGGTGGTGCCGTCGGCCAGGGTGGCGGTGCCGATGACGAGGGGCGGGGGCACGGCGGCGACGAAGTGGCCGAAGGCCTCGGCGGTGAGCGCGTAGGTTTCGACCGCGATGGCGGCGCCGGGTTGTCCGGGCAGGGCGCGCGCGAGGCCGGGTTTGGGCGGGTGGGTGTTGGCCAGGGCGTAGAGGCGGTAATCGGGCGAGGTCGCGGTGGCGGCGAGGAAACGGGCGTCGAGGGCGGTGAGTTGCCCGTGGAGGGGCTGGCCGCGCAGGTGGGCGCCGCAGACTGCCAGGCGGATGGTGTCGGCCGAGGTTGCGGGAGCGGGGGCGGGTTCGCCAAGGTAAAGGGCGCCGAAGGCGAGCAGACGGGCGTCGTGCCAGGCGGGGGCGATGAGCGTGATGCCGAACCCGGGGCCGAAGCTATAGCGACCGGCGGGCAGGGTGAGGCCGCAGAGGTCGAGCAGGTTCATGAAGTTGTTATAGCGGCCGAGGTTCGAGTTGAGTCGAATCGGGTCGGCGTCGATTTCAGCCACGGTGTAGGTGGTGCCGGTGGTGGGGGCGAGCAGGACGTCCACGGTGGCGAGCACGGCCTCGGCGGCGCGGCGCAGCTCGGCGAGGCGATAGGTGGCGCGGAAGCCGTCGGCGGCGGAGGGGGCTTTGCCGCCGAGGATGATTTTGGCGACGTTCGGGTCGAGGCCGGCGGCCCGGGCGGCTTCCGGGGAGGCGGAGTGTTTCTCGATGAATTCGCCCACGGCGGCGTAGCGCTCGGCGGTCCAGGGGCCCTCGTAGAGCAGGCGGGCGGCGTCGAGAAAGGCGGAGAAGTCGACTTCGATGATTTCGGCGCCGAGGGCGCGACAGCGATCGAGGGCGGTGGCGAAGAGGGCGGGGGATTCGGTGTTGCCGAACCATTCGAGCTGGTCGGGCCGGGGCACGCCGAGGCGGGGCGAGGCGGGAAGCGGAGGAGGCGTCGGGGCAGGCGCGGGGCGGGAGAAGGGGTCGGCGGGATCGCAGCCCTCGGCGGCGGCGAGCACGCGGGCGGCGGTGGCCACGTCGCGCGCGAAGATCGAGACGCAGTCGAGGGAGCGGCAGGCGGGCACGACGCCGCGGGTGGAGAGGCGGCCGCGGGTGGGCTTGAGGCCGACGATCTGGTTGAAGGCGGCGGGCACGCGGCCGGAGCCGGCGGTGTCGGTGCCGAGCGCGAAATCGACCAGGCCGGCCGCGACGGCGACGGCAGAGCCGCTGGAGGAGCCGCCGGAGATGTAGTCGGGATTGAATACGTTGCGCGGGGCGCCGGCCGGCGAGCGGGTGCCGACCAGGCCGGTGGCGAACTGGTCCAGGTTGGTCTTGCCGAGGGGCGCGGCGCCGGCGGCGAGGAGTCTGGCGACGACGGCGGCCGAGGCGCCGGGGGTGTAGGCGAAGCCGGGGCAGGCGGCGGTGGTCGGGACGCCGGCGAGGTCGATGTTGTCCTTGATGGCGAAGGTGAGGCCGGCGAGAGGGGCGGAGGGCGGCACGGCGGCGACGTGGGCGGCGATGGTCTCGGCGGGGAGGAGGTGGAGCCAGACGGCGGGGTCGCGCCGGGCGTAGTCGTCGCACTTGGCCAGCAGGGCCTCGGCGTAGGGGAGCAGGTCGGCGGCGGTCATGGGCGGGCGGGGAATTGCAGGCAGGAGCGGAGAGCGGAAACAGAGGGGTCTCGCGAAGGGTGGGAAGAGAGTGAAGGTTCGGAAGAAGACTGAAGGGGAGGAGTTTTTTGAACTTCAGTTTGGACCTTCGTTTCCTTCGCAGCCTTCACGAGAGAGGGGGTTGGGGTTTCAGCCTTCGAGGACGACGAGGGTTTCGCCGGCGTTTACGGGTTTGCCCTCGACGCAGCGCACTTCGCGGACCCGTCCGGGGCGGGTGGCGGCGACGGTGACCTCCATCTTCATGGATTCGAGGATCACGAGCGGCTGCCCCTCGGCCACGCTGGAGCCGGGCTCGACCAGGATTTTCCACACGTTGCCGGGGATGTGGGCCGGCATGGCGACGCAGCCATCGGGGATGGCGGTTTCGTCGGGGGCGGAGGCGGCTTCGTCGTGGGCGGAGAAATTGAGCTGGCCGCTGGCGATCCAGCGCTGGAGCTCGGCCTCGAAGGCGGCCTCGCGTTTTCGGGTGAAGGCGGCGATTTCGTCCGCGTGGGTGGCGAGGGAGCGGGTGTAGTCGCGCAGCCTGAAGGTGGTCGGCTCGATCCGGAGCTTCACTTTGCCCTGGGGGAAGTCTTCGCGGAAGCGGGTTAGCTCGGCGTTGGTGACGGGGTAGAATTTGATCTGGTCGAAGAAGCGCAGGAGCCAGGGTTTGCCGTCGACGAAGTCGGCGGTTTGTTTGTGGCGGTTCCACATCTGGCAGGTGCGTCCGATGAATTGATAGCCGCCGGGACCTTCCATGCCGTAGACGCAGAGGTAGGCGCCGCCGATGCCGACGGCGTTTTCGGGGGTCCAGGTGCGGGCGGGGTTGTATTTGGTGGTGACGAGGCGGTGGCGGGGATCGACCGGGGTGGCGACGGGCGCGCCGAGGTAGACGTCGCCGAGGGCGAGCACGAGCCAGCTGGCGTCGAAGCAGGTGCGGTAGACGTCGGCCACGGTATCGAGGCCGTTGATACGGCGGATGAACTCCAGGTTGCTGGGGCACCACGGGGCGTCCTTGCGCACGATCTGCATGTATTTGCGGATGGCGAGGAGGGTGGATTCGTCCTCCCAGGAGAGGGGAAGGTGGACGATGCGGGAGGGCACCTCCATGTCGTCGACGGCGGGCAGCTCGGACTCGGCGCGCAGGAGGATCTCGAGCAGGCGTTCGGAGGGGAGCAGGCGTTGATCGAAGTGGACCTGGAGGGAGCGGATGCCGGGGGTGAGGTCGAGGATGCCGTGGAGGCGGCGGCGTTCGAGCCAGGTTTGCAGGGCGTGGACCCTCATGCGCAGGGCGATGTCGAGCTGGAGCGGACCGTATTCGACGAGCAGATTGGCGTCGCCCTGGCGGCGGTAGACGACGGCGGGGGCGGTGGGGCGGGCGGGGAGTTGGTGGATGATGGCGGGCTCGGGCGGGGTGTCTCGCGAAGGGAGCGATGGATGCGAAGGTTCGGAGAAAGGGTTTTCAGTTCTTAAACCTTGGTTTGGACCATCGCAGCCTTCATGTCCTTCGCGAGACAATGGTTTGGAAAGAGAGGTTCGCGAAGGGCGGAGGGTTTCGATGGTGGATTCCTGCGCGTAGGCGAGTTCGCGGGCGTGTTGGGCGGTGAGGGGGAGGAAGCGGACTTTGTCGCCGGGCTTGAGCTGGCCCATTTTCCAGAGCTCGGCCTGCACGATGGTGAACGGGCAGACGAAGCCGCCGCAGCTCGGGCCGTCGGGGCCGAGGATGATGGGCATGTCGCCGGTGAAATCGATGGCGCCGATGGCGTAGGCGTTGTCGTGGATGTTGGACGGGTGCAGGCCGGCCTCGCCGCCGTCGCGCCGGGCCCACTCGGGCTTGGGACCGATGAGGCGCACGCCGGTGCGGGCGGAGTTGTAGTGGACCTCGTAGGCGGTGGAGAGAAGGGTGGTGATGTCGGCCTCGGTGAAGAAGTCGGGCGCGCCGTGCGGACCATAGAGCACGCGCAGCCGCCATTCCCGGCCGATCGGCGGGGGCGGGGCAATAGCGGTTGGTTGGCCGGCGGGCGTATTTCCGAGGTGCAGCGTGTCGCCGGCCAGCAACCGGCGCGCGGCATGGCCGCCAAACTGCCCC
>CAYNUW010000311.1:0-4265 GCA_964400455.1 uncultured Akkermansia sp.
CGCCAAGGGCGGCAAGGTGCCCACCGACCCCTGGGGCAACGCCTACGTCTACCGCTACCCCGGCACCCAAAACAAGGGCGGTTACGATATCTTCTCCAAGGGGCCCGACGGCGTCGAAGGCACCCCCGATGACGTAGGCAACTGGTGATTCGCATCCGAACAGTCCCCGGCTGCTCCGCCCGGGGAGGCGCGGGCCGGCGCGCCGGCTTCACCCTCCTCGAAGTCCTGCTTGTGCTCATGCTGATCTCGCTGCTCGGCGCGGTCATGGTCGGCGGAGCCGTCTCCCTGCTGCGCGCAGCCGACGACGTGGACCCGGAATCCGCCTTGCTCACCTTGCTCCAAAAAACCCGCGCCCGCGCCGTCGAGACCGGCACCGTCATCGAGCTCGTCCCGCTCCCCGAGGATGCCGGCTTCCTCGTCGGCGACGACGACGTCGTCACCCTGCCCGCCCGACCGGGCCTCACCGCCCGCCTGGTCAAACCCGAGTTCGAAGCCGGCTTCCTCATCGGCGGCATGTTGCAGGAGCGCCCGGTCGAGCGCCTGCGCTTCTACCCCGACGGCGCCTGCGACCCCGTGCGCATCCAGGTCATCCGCGGCGAAACCCGCCGCGCCTACGCCATCGACCCCTGGACCGCCGCGCCCCTGCCCGAGGCAACCGCCACCCGATGATGCGCCGACCAAACATCGCCGCCGATCACCCGCCCCGCGCCTTCACTCTGATCGAGGTGCTGGTCGCCCTTGCCATCTTTGCCATCGCGGCCGTCGTGCTCGGAGCCACCTACGTCAACCTCATCCAGACCCACGCCGCCCTGCGCGACCGCGACGGCTCCGGCTCCGACCTGCGCTGGGCTCGCATCGCCCTTTTGTCCGAACCCGATCGCGCCGCCGCCGAGCGCGGCGGCGACGTCATCCTCCCCGACGGCCGCACCGCCACCTGGCGCGCCACCATCGAACCCGCCGGCGTCTCCGACCTCTTCGATGTCGTGCTCGAATTCGACGCCCCTCCCTCCGCCTCCGGCGGCGAGCTCGTCCGCACCCGCGAAAACCTGCGCCTGCTCCGCCCCACCTGGTCCACCGCCGCCGAACGCACCGAACTCCAACGCCTCGCCCGCCAGCGCCTCGATCGCGCCCGCCTCAGCCAGCAATGAACGCCCGCCCTCGCGCCTTCACCCTGCTTGAGGTCCTGCTCGCCCTCTCCCTCCTCGGCGCCCTCCTCGTCGCCCTCAATGTCTTCGTCTTCTCCATGGCCGAGGTCTGGGGCAAGGGCCGCGACGAACGCCTCTTCGCCCAACACGCCCGCGCCGTGACCGTCCACATCGAAGATCTCCTGCGCTCCGCCGCCCTCTCGCCCGCCGGCGGCGGTCTGACCATGGAGGAGGTCCGCGACGAACGCGGCTCCACCCAGGTGGAACTCGCGTTCACCCTCGCCGAGGGCAGCCGCCTGCTCGACTGGCCCGAACAACCCCTGCCCGACGTCGCCATGTCCCTTGGCCTCGAAGAGGGCTCCGGCCTGCGCCTCCACTGGCGGTCCCGCCTCGAACAAACCACCACCTCGGACACCCCTCGCCGCCTCATCATTTCCCCCTTCGTCAACAGCATCGGTTGGGAATATTACGACGAGAGCTTTCGCCGCTGGGAAGTCCTCGACCAGCCCAAGCGGGAGACCGACAACACCTACCCGCTTCCCGTGCGCATGAAAATCGGCTTCGCCCACGGCAGCCTGTCCCTCGTGCGCGTCGTCAACATCCCCACCCGCGGCGAAGGCGCCACCCCGCTATGAACCGCCGCCCTCCGCCCCCTCCGTCCCGCCGGCGCGGCTCCGTCATCGTGGTCGTGCTCATCACCCTCCTGCTGGCGTCGATGATGCTCACGAAGTTCATGGAAAGCAGCGCGGTCGAGCTCACCCTCGCCACCCGCCAAGCCGACCGCGAACGCCTCCGCGCCGATTGCTACGCCGCCCTCGAAACCGCCATCGCCGTCATGGCCGAAATCCGCGAGCTCGACAACGGCCTCCACGCTCCGGCCCAGGGCTGGGACGACCCCTACGGCTACGCCGGCGAATCCCCCCGCGAGGGCGTGGAAATCACCTACGAGTTCATCGACGAAAGCGGCAAGGCCTCGCTGCCCAACGCCACCTTCGACGACTTGGTGAAGTTTCTCGTCGCTCAAGGTATGGCCGAACCCGACGCCCGCCGCTTCTGCGACGGCCTCTTTGTCTGGATGCGGGAGGACCACTCGCCGACCGACATCGAGGCCGAGGCCTCCCGCTACGAACGCGACCTGCTCGCCCACGAGCCCCCCCGCCGCTCGCTCCGGTCTTGGGAGGAACTGCGCGCCATCCGCATCGTGCGCGACTTCGCCTTCGACGAGGACGGGCAATGGACCGCCCTCGGCCTCGCCCTCCGCGACAGCTACTCGCTCTACTCCTTCGAAAACGCCAACATCAACGCCCTCGCCCCCGCCCTCGGCACCGCCCGCGGCTGGGTGGACACCCAGACCGCCGCCCTCGCCACCTACCGCGAAGGCCGCGGCCCTCGCGCCCCCGGCGCCATGCCCTGGTTCACCAACATGCAGCAGGTCTCCACCGTCATCGGCGCCCAAACCGACGTCGCCGGCATCGGCGTGGAGGCCTCGCTGATTCGGATCATCGTTCACGCCCGCGAGGGTGCAGCCACCATGCGCTTGGAGTCCCTCGTCGCCCTGAACGACACCGTCTCCCTGCCCGAAGCCGCAACCGGCCCGGCCCAAAACAACCCGTCCTCCGCCAACCCCGGCGCCGGCAGTCCCGGCGACGCCAGCCCCGGCAACCAAACGCCGACGGGAGCGGCTGCCGCCAGCCGCCGCGCCCTCCCCGGCTCCTCGGCCCGGGCCGCCGCCGGCGGAAACGGAGAAACCGGGGCCGGTTCAACTTCGTCAGACCAAGTGTTGAACTACCCCTTCCGCATCCTTCAAGTCATGGAGGGCAGCGCGCCTCCAACCGCCGCCCCGACCGAAGCCGAAGACGAAGTCACCAACAACAATCGCCCCCTTCCCTGATGCCCGTGCTCGAACGCCTCCTGCCTTCCGCCCCCGCCGAGCCACCCCTGTTGCTCGAACGCGGCGATCTGTTCTTCACCCGACGCGTGCCCCTCGTCCCCGAGGAAGCCCCGGGGCCCCAGCTCGCCCTCGCCATCGAAAGCCTCGCCCCGTTCCCCCCGGACCAGCTCTACCACGGCTACGTCGCGGCCAAAAACGGCGATTCCGCCCTGGTCTTCGCCGCCTTTCGCCGCCGCTTCTCAACCGATCAAACCTCCGCGTGGGACGCCGCCGCCCTCGTGACCCCGGACTTTCTGCCCCTCCTCGCCGCCCGCCAAAACGATTCTGCCGAAGCCCTGGTTTGGACCCATGCCGGACGCATCACCGCCCTCGCCTGGGCCTCCGGTCAACCCCTGCCATCCGCCCTGCTTTGCCGCGAGGGCCCACCCGAACAGGCCCCGTCTTTGCTTGCCTCCGTGCTCGCCCGCGCCGGCCTGCCCGACACCACCCCGGCCCGCAGCCTGGATGGCGAATCCGCCCTCGTCCGCGCTTCGGATGGTTCATTGACCGCCCGCATCGGCGACCAGATTCTCGGCTCCCTGCCCGGCGACTGGTCCGAAACCGCCGACATCCGCGACCCCGATTTTCTGGCGGAGCGCCGGCGCTCCGCCCGCCGTGACGTCTGGTTGTGGCGCTCCCTGCTCGCCGCCGCCGCCGCTTTCGCCCTGGCCCTCAGCCTTGAAATCGCCGCCTCGGCATTCGGCTTGGCCGGCCGCCGCGCCGAAGCCCGCATCGCCGACCAAGCCGATGACGTTCGCTCCATCGAGACCGCCCAATCCCTCGCCAATCGCATCGCCGAACTCAGCGAACGCCGGCTCATGCCCTTCGAGATGCTGAATCTCATCAACCCCGCCCGTCCCGAATCCGTCGTCTTCCAGCGCGCCTTGACCCGCGGCCTGCTCAAACTCGAGGTCGAGGCCCAGACCGGCAGCGCCGACGACGTCGGCGCCTACACCAAGGCGCTCAAAACCACCCCGGGCATCGCCACCGCCGCCGCCCGCGACATCCGCACCCGGGAGGGACAAACCACCTTCATGCTCGATATCGAATTCAAGGCCGACGCCCTCCGGCACGAAGCCCGTGCGGAGGACGAATCGTCCGCCCCGCCGCTGCCCGCCGCCGAACCCGTCGCCCCCGGCCCCGAAACCACCCTCCTGGAGGCCGCCTCATGAACCTCTTGAAAAGCTGGT
>CAYNUW010000312.1:0-4263 GCA_964400455.1 uncultured Akkermansia sp.
GGGTGGAGATTCCAGCCGGTTATCAGGTCAAGGTTTTGGAGCAGGAGGGGGCGAACGGTCAGGTCGTCGAAACGGAGCTTTTCATAAAGCGCACGTGGGAGATGACCGGCGAAAACGTGAGCGATGCCTATGCCACGATGGATGAGTTCGGTCGTTACCGCATCATTCTCAAGTTCAACGCCGCGGGTCAGCGCCAGTTTGCCGATGCCACCCGCGAGGTCGCGAAGTTTACGGATCAGCTGGTGCAGCGCACGGGCAACCCCGAGGCGCGCGCGCAGCTCGCCATCATGCTCGACGGCCGCTTGTATTCTGCGCCGGGAGTGAAGGAGGAGATCAACAGCGACTCCGCCGAGATCACCGGTCAGTTCTCCCAGCGCGAGGCCATCGAACTCGCCAACGTGCTCAACAATCCGCTCGACCTGCCGCTCGCCGTCCAGAGCCAGTATGAGGTCGGACCCAGTTTGGCGGCCGACTCCATCGCCAGCGCCAAGCTGGCTTTCAGCATCGGCCTGGTGGTCACGGCGCTGTTCATCATCGTCTTCTATACCAGCGGCGGTTTGCTCGCGGTGCTGGCCATGACGCTCAACGTGCTGGTGATCCTCGGCGTGATGGCGGGCATCGGCGCCACCCTCACGATGCCCGGTATCGCCGGCATCGTGTTGACCATCGGCATGTCGGTGGACTCGAACATCCTGATTTTCGAGCGCATGCGCGAGGAACGCGCCTTGGGCAAATCGCTCTCCGCTGCTTTGAATGCGGGTTACGAAAAGGCTTTTTCCGCGATTTTAGATGGTAACTTAACCACTTTGATCACCGCCGGCATCATGGTCGGCTTGGGCACCGGACCGGTGAAGGGTTTCGGCGTCACCTTGGCGATCGGCATCTTCTCGACCATGTTCGCCGCCTTGGTCATCAGCCGTCTGTTCTTGGACTTCGCCATCAACGGCGGATGGGCGAAGAAAATGCCGATGTTCTCGGTGTTGAACAATACCAAGTTCGATTTTCTCAAGTATGCGCGCCCCGCGTTTATCGTTTCTTGGCTCATCGTGCTCGCAGGCGTCGTCACCGTGGTGGTGAAAGGCGACAAGATCTACGGCATCGACTTTACCGGTGGCGATGAGGTCACGCTGGCCTACGCCGAGAAACCGACCTTGGAGCAGGTGCGACAGATCGCCACCAATGCGGGCGTGCTGGACCTGAATCTGGCCTTCACCAAGGCAATCGGGGCCGAGCAGGAGTTGCTGCGCATCGTGACCAAGTTCGATCAGGCCAAGCCGCTGGTGGACGAGCTGGTCAAACAGCTGCCGGCCGCTGATTTTAAGTTGATCGGCGAGTCACGCATCGGCCCCAGCGTGGGCGCCGAGATCCGGGCCAATGCCGGGTGGGCCATCTTCTGGTCCTTGGTGTTGATTCTGGTCTATGTGGCGTTCCGCTTCGAAATCGGTTACGGCGTGGGCGCGGTCGTATCCACCGCTCACGACGTCTTGATGACGGTGGGGTTGTTCGTGATCCTCGGCCGCGAGTTCAACGCCGCGATGGTCGCGGCGATTCTGCTGATTGTCGGTTACTCGATCAATGACACCATCGTGGTGTTCGACCGAATCCGAGAAGAGCTGAAACTGGATCCCACCACCAAGCTTCGCGACATCATCAATCGTTCGCTGAACCTGACCTTGTCCCGCACGGTCATCACCGGCGGCACCACTTTCCTGACCGCCATAGTGCTGGCCGTGGTCGCCGGTGGCGAGATCAACGACATCGCGGTCACGCTCATCATCGGTGTGATCACCGGCACCTTCTCTTCGCTCTACATCGCCAGCCCGATTTTCTACTGGTGGCACAAGGGGGATCGTTCCCACGTGGAGAAGAGTCACGACGTAAAGCCGGTTTACGACTGGGACGCAGGCTCGAAGATCTCCGGCGCCAAACCGATCGAGCAGTAGTCTGCTTTCCTATCGTGCGCGCTCCCGCCTGGCGCGCGCACGCTGGTTCCCTGGGGCCGGCAGGCTCCGGGGAACGTGACGGGTCCGGCTAGCCCGGTTCTTGCTGGTTTTGCGCTGAGGCTCAGGTCCTTCTTTGTTGGTCGGGGCGCTCCGTCCCGATTTTTCCGGTTAATTTCATGCGTCGTTGGCTTTATGAACCCGTATCTCCGGACGAAGTGTCCGGGCTCTCCCGCACCTTGGGCGTATCGCCGGTGCTGGCGGAGCTGCTGCTGCGCGCGGGCATGACCGACCCGACGCTGGCGGAGGCCTTTTTGCAACCCGCCCTGGCTCGTCTGGCGGATCCTTTTCGACTGAGAAACATGGATCGGGCGACGGCTCGTTTACGCCGGGCCATCGCGGGAAAGGAACAGGTCGTCGTCCTGGGGGATTACGATGTGGATGGCGTGAGCAGCACGGCGTTTCTGGTGGGTCTGCTCCGCCGCTTCGGCCTCTCGCCGCGGTTCGTGGTCCCCCGCCGCATGGAGGACGGCTACGGATTGTCGCGCAGCGCGATTGACCGCGCGCTCGAGCCAGGCCGGCCGGACCTGTTTATTGCCCTGGACTGCGGGACCAATTCCTACGACGAGGTCGATTACCTGGTGTCGCTCGGAGTGGACGTTTTGGTCGTCGACCACCACCGCTCGAAACAAGCTCCGCTGACGAACGGCATCTTGATCAATCCGCACGCCTACGACGAACCCGGGGACGAGGCCTGGCGCAATCTCTGCACGGTGGGTTTGGTGTTTAAACTCGCCCACGCGTTGTTGAAGCAATTGCGCGCCGAGGGGCATCCTTTGGCGCAAAGTATTCGACTCCGAGATGACCTCGACTTGGTGGCGTTGGGCACGGTGGCGGATCTGGTGCCGCTGCAGGGGGAGAATCGCATCCTGGCCAGCCATGGCTTGCGCATTCTTCGGGAGGCGGCGCGGCCGGGTTTGCGCGCGCTGATGGACGTGGCCGGGGTGCGTGCGGGGCAGGACGTCATGCCGGTGGATGTCTCGTTCCGCATCGGGCCGCGCATCAATGCCTCGGGCCGGCTGGCCGACGCGGCACTTTCCGTGGAGCTCATTTTGAGCGATGATGCGCGTTTCTGCCGGGAGACGGCGCGCCAGCTGGATAGCTTTAACCGGGAGCGGCAGGACATAGAGCGGACCATCACGGAAGAGGCGGAACGCGAGGTGGAGGCGCATTACGCGGACGCTCCCGGCATCGTGCTGTATTCGGACAATTGGCATCCGGGTGTGGTGGGCATCGTGGCCGGGCGGGTTTCGCGCAAATACAACCGGCCCTGCATCGTGCTGGGCAATGAGGTGACGCAGGCCAAGGGTTCGGGACGCAGCGTGGGGGGCGTCAATCTGGTCGAGGTGCTGGGCGATTGCGCCGATTTGTTGGCGAGTTGGGGCGGTCATCCGATGGCGGTCGGGGTGGCCTTGGCCAAAGAGCAGTTGGCGACCTTTCGGGAGCGCTTCGCCGCCGCGATTCGTCGCCGGGCGGGAGATCGTCTCGCCGAGCCGGAGTTGTCGATCACCGCGTGGCTGAGGGCGGATCAGGTCGGTGAAGCCTTGATGGACGAGTTGGCGCGATTGCATCCATTTGGTCAGGCCAATCCCGAGCCGATTTTCGGGGTGATGGGTGTGGTTTTGCGGCAGCGCCCCGAGGTTTTTAAGGGGCAGCATTTTCGTTTTACCGCGGAGGATGCCTCCGGACGGCTGCGTCTGCATGGCGTGGCTTGGAAGATGGCGGACCGACTGCCCCCCACGGGCTGTCCCCTGGATCTGGCGGTCGAGTTGGCGTGGAATCACTTCAACGATCGGCGCACGTTGCAATTGGAGCTGATCGACTGGCGACTGTCCGGTGCGGAACGGGCGAACTTTTGACGCCGGCCTGCGGGTCACTCGCAGCAGTCACGGCTTGCAAGTCGGGGCGGCGCCGCCGGACGCTTTGCAACATGTCTTCTCCGCTTAAGCTTTTGATCTTGGATTGTGACAGCACCCTTTCGGCCATTGAGGGCATTGATGAATTGGGGCGGGTCCGCGGGCCCGAGATTTTTGCGCGCGTGGAGGCCATGACCCATGACGCGATGAATGGAAAGCTGCCGGTGGAGGCGGTGTTTGGCGCGCGTCTGGACATCATTCAGCCGCGACGGGAGGATGTGGCGACGGTGGGGCGGCTCTACATTGAGACGATCGAGCCCACGGCGGTGTCCACCCTCGGAGTCTTGCGCGCCGCCGGCTGGACACCGTTGGTGTTGAGCGGTGGGTTTCGCGATGCCATCCGGCCT
>CAYNUW010000313.1:0-4243 GCA_964400455.1 uncultured Akkermansia sp.
GCAATCCCACTCCGCCGGCGGCCTCTGGGACCAGAACTACGCCACCTCCCTCTACAACCTTTGGGCCCATAACCATACCCGCAACCCCAAGGCCCGCCCCTGGGGCCTGCTCGATTGGATCAACAACGTCACCTACGACTGGAACATCGGCTTTATCCTCGGCGACTCCGAAACCCCCGCGCCGTGGAAGGCCAACGTCCTCGGCAATTACTTCCTCAGCCCGCCCGGCAACCTCCGCACCTACGCCCTCGAAAAAGCCGGCCTCGATCGCAACGGAAACCCCAACTTCACCCTCTTCCTCCAAAACAATCTCTTCGATAAAAACGGCAACACCGTGCTCGACGGGACCGACTACGGCTACGGCATCGTCTCCAGCTCCCCGTCCGTCTATGTGCAATCCCCCACCCGCCTGGACGCCACCGGCGGCACCACCGTGGTCCCGGTCGCCCCCCGCCTCGCCTTCAAAAAAGTCGTCTCCTCCGCCGGCCCCCTTCGCCTCAACGCCCTCTCCGGCCTCCCCCTCCGCGACGAGGTGGACACTCATCTCTTCAACAACGTCCTCAATTTCCGCCGCAACATCATCACCCGCGAGAGCGATCTGCCCGTCTCCAACGCCGGCTTCGGCGCGCTAAACTCCGCCCCCGCCCCGCTCGACAGCGACCGCGACGGCATGCCCGACGCCTACGAAGCCGCCCTCGGCTGGAATGTCTCCTCTCAAGACCATAACACCGCCCTCGCCTCCTCCGGCGGCCTCCTCACCGGCACCACCTACATGCCCTCCGGCACCCCCGCCGGCTACACCCGCCTCGAAGAGTATCTCCACTTCCTCGCCAGCCCCCACGCCATCACCGCGCGCAATACCACCGCCGAGCCCTCCTCCCTCCAGGTGGACCTCTCGCGCTACACCCTCGGCTTTAACTCCCACTCCCCCGTCTTCACCGTCGCCAATCTCGTCGGCGGCACCGCACAGCAAGCCGGACCCGGCAACCGCCTCGTCACCTTCACCCCGACCCCCAACACCGCCGGCCGCGCCCGCTTCGAGTTCACCGTCACCGACGCTCAGGGCGACTCCTGGACCCAGTCCTTCCTCATCCTCGTCTCCGCCCAAGGCGTGCCCCGCAGCCTGGTCTGGAAAGGCGACGACACCACCAACACGTGGAATACCAGCGCCCTTACCTGGACCAAACCCGACGGCGAAAACATCGCCTTCGCCCCCGGCGACAACGCCCTCTTCGACGACCGCGGCTCCGCCTCCCCCTCCCTCACCCTGCCGGCCAACCTCGCCACCGGTCCCGTCACCTTCGACACCACCAAGAACTACACCCTTTCCGGCCCCGGCGCCCTCATCGTCGGCGGTCCTCTCACCACGCGCGGCTCCGGCACCCTCACCCTCGCCAATCCGGGCGCGAACAACTGCGGCTCCGTCGTCCATCAGGCCGGCGGCCTCGTGCTCACCCGTTCCGACTCCGCCGGCGGCGCCAAACTCCAGCTCGAAGGCGGCTCCCTCACCCTCTCCCCCGACGTCGTCGGCAGCAATGTCACCAACGCCCTCGAATTTGCCGCCCCCACCACCCTCAACGTCACCACCCAACACAACGCCACCGGGGCCTGGTCCGGACCCGGCGATGTCACCGTAAATACCTCCGCCCTCTGGACCATCGCCGGCTCCTGGTCCTCCTACTCCGGCCGCATCACCCTAGGCTCCGTCGGCACCCCACGCCTGCGCCTGAACCAGACGAGCAACACCAACTTCGGCTCTGCCGCCCTCGCCATCGACCTTGGCCAGGGCTCCGGCCAGTTCATGAACCGCAACGGCGGCACCACCGCCTACGCCATCGGCACCCTCACCGGCGGCCCCAACACCCAGCTCCAAGGCACCCAAACCCCCAACTCCAGCAACTCCAACACCTCCACCTACAGCATTGGCGCGCGCGGCGAGGACGCCACTTTCCACGGCTCCATTCGCAATGGCGGCTCCACCGGAGCCGTCGCCACCCTCATCACCAAGGTCGGCTCGGGCGCCTGGACCCTCACCGGCGCCAGCACCCACACCGGCCTGACCACCGTATCCGCCGGTTCCTTACGCCTCGACGGCTCCTTCGCCGCCGCCCCCATCACCGTCGCCTCCGGGGCCACCCTCGCCGGCTCCGGCTCCACCGGCGGCCTCGTCACCATCCAGTCCGGCGGTCGCTTCACTCCCGGCCCGGGCGACTTCTCCCCCGGCACCTTCACCGCCACCGGCCTCACGCCGGCCTCCGGCGCCACCCTCTCCTTCGACCTCGCCCCGAACCCCGCCGGCACCAGCGACCGCATCACCCTGCCTTCCGGCACCCTCACCCTCGCCGGCACCATCCAGTTTCAACTCAACCTGCTCGACCTCACCCAAGGTGTCGCCCCCGGCACCTACCCGCTCATCGACGGGGCCGCCACCCTCTCCGCCACCAGCCCCGCCCTCAACGTCGTGCCCCCCGCCCCCGCCGGCACCACCCGCCAGACTTTTTCCCTCGTCCGCCCCGCCTCCGGGGCCAACCCGGCCTACGTTCATCTTGTCGTGACCGGCGCCGCCGCTCCCCTCGTTTGGACCGGCCCGTCCGGTGGTGTTTGGGATCTGAATACCACCAGCGGCAATTTCTCCGGCGGCCCTTCCACCAATTTCTTCAACTTGGACCGCGTCACCTTCGACGATACCGGCTCCGGCGGCCTCGTCTCCCTCTCCGGCCCGCTCCAGCCGGCCCGCCTCACCTTTGCCAACTCCACCCGCACCTACACCCTCGGCGGCTCGGGCACCCTCTCCGGTCCCATGACCTTGGTCAAAACCGGCACCGGGTCCGTCACCTTTAACAACACCGCCTCCTACACCCACACCGGCGGCGTCGAACTCCACGCCGGCACGGTCGTGCTCGGCTCCGCCGCCTCCCCCCTCGGCACCGGCGTGGTGCGCATCCACGGCGGCACCCTCCAACTCGCCAACGCCGCCACTTTTCTCCCCAACTCCCTCCTCTTCTCCGGCTCCTCCGCCCTCGTCTCCCCCTACACCGGCAATTCGAACTTGGTGAACTCCACCGCCAACACGTTCGCCAGCACCGGCCCCGACACCACGGTCAACCTCTCCGGCGTCTCCGGCATCATCAGCCTGAACGGTCGCATGGATGGTTTTGCCGGCACCCTCGACTGGGGCTCCGGCTCCGGCATGATCCGACTCAACGCCAACTCAGTCGGCTCCGCCGACGTCAATCTCGGCTCCCCCTCCGCCCACTTCGCCCTCGGCACCGCCGCCGGTCGCCTCGTCAACCGCAACGGTGGCCTCACCATCGACCTCGGTGCCCTCTCCGGCGGCCCCTCCACTCTGCTCTCCGGCCGCCAGACCGGCGCGGGCGAGACCGCCACCACCTACCGCATCGGCGCACTCGATCTCGACACCGTCTTCGCCGGCGGCATTCAGCACGGCGGCGACCTCTCCGGCGTGCAGATTGTCAAGGTCGGCTCCGGCACCTGGACCCTCTCCGGAAGTTCCGAATACGTCGGCGCGCTCGACCTCGAGTCCGGCCGTATCGATCTCACCGGTTCCCTGGCCTGCACCGGCTCCGCCCGCATCGCCTCCGCCGGCACCCTCCGCCTCGCCGGCGGCCTGCTCCAGGCCGAGGCGCTCGACCTCGCCCCCGGCGCCCGCCTCGAAGGCCTCGGTCGACTTCGCGCGGACGTCGCCAACCGCGGCGAAATCCGCGCCTCGGGTCCCGGCCTGCTCACCATCGAGGGCGACGTCGTCAACGACGGCCTCATCCGCATCTCCGGCGGAGCCTCGCTCGCCGCCACCGGAGCCTTCGTCAACAACGGCGTGCTCGACCTCATGACCGCCGCCGGCCCCCTGCCCGAAAACCTCGTCAACAACGGCGTCGTCATCGACGCCACCGCCGCCCGACTCACCTCCTGGCAGCGCGCGGGCAACACCTACACCCTGCGCATCGCCGCCCACGCCGGCTACGCCTACACTCTCCAGACCACCACCGACCTCACCGCCGGCTGGACCGACCTGGAGACCCGGCCCGGCGTAAGCGGCGAAGAGTTTGTTTTCACCCACGACGCCGGCCCCGCTCCCCGCCGCTTCTATCGCATCCGCATCGAGTGATCGTCACCGAAACGTTCACCCTGGCCGCCGGTTGAATCTCGGTTGCCAAGCCGCCTGGCACATCGTCAGCGTGTCCGCACTTTTACCATCGCTTGTGATTCCGCGACGTATCGCTTT
>CAYNUW010000314.1:0-4234 GCA_964400455.1 uncultured Akkermansia sp.
GCGCACCGACCCCGTGCTCAAATTCTTCGCCGCCGGCGTCACCTTCTACGGCATGGCCACCTTCGAGGGGCCCCTCCTCTCCATCAAATCGGTCAACGCCCTCGCCCACTACTCCGACTGGATCATCGCCCACGTTCACGCCGGCGCCCTCGGCTGGAACGGCTTCATGGCCGCCGGCATGATCTACTGGCTCGTTCCCCGCCTCTGGAACAAACCCCTTCACTCCACCTCCCTCGCCAACACCCATTTCTGGCTCGGGACCGTCGGCATCCTGCTCTACGTCGCCGCCATGTGGACCTCGGGCATCACCCAGGGCCTCATGCTCAACGCCACCACCGAGGGCGGCACCGTTCTGGCCTACCCCAACTTCATCGAGACCCTCAACACCATCCGCCCCCTCATGCTGCTGCGCATCGTCGGCGGCACCCTGTATCTGGCCGGCTTTATCCTGCTCGGTTACAACGTATGGAAATCCATCTCAGGCGCCAAGGTCGTGGACGGCACCGCCGAGGTCTTTGTCGAAGACGCCCCCGCTCCCCGCGTCGGCGTGTTCGGCACTTTCATCAACCCGCCCGTTGTCTTCTCGACCCTCGGCACCCTCTTCGCCTGCGTCTGGATGTTCGGCGGCTCCATTCTCCAGATCCTCGGCCTCTTCGGCACCGTCACCAGCATCATCCTCGCCTGGCTCCACTTCGAAGCCAAGGCCAAGGGCTGGGCCGACTGGTATGAACGCCTCCTGGTCAACGCCGCCCCGTTCACCGTGCTCACCTTTATCGCCGTCGCCGCCGGCGGCATGATCCAGATCATCCCCACCGTCCTCGTGCAAAAGGCGCAGAACATGGAGGATCGTATCCAGATCCCCTACACGCCGCTCGAACTCGCCGGCCGCGACCTCTACGTATCCGAAGGTTGCTACAACTGCCACTCGCAGATGATCCGCACCCTCGTGCCCGACGTCATGCGCTACGGCGACTACTCCCGCCTCGGCGAGTCCATCTACGACCACCCCTACCAGTGGGGCAGCCGCCGCACCGGTCCGGATCTGGCCCGCGTGGGAGGAAAATATCCCGACTCCTGGCACTACCACCACATGCTCGACCCCCGCGCCATATCCCCGGGCTCGAACATGCCCAACTACCCCTGGCTTTTCGACAAGGACACCGACGTTGCCGCCCTCCCGGCCAAACTCGCGGTCATGCGCACCCTCGGCGTGCCCTACCCCGAGCAGACCCCCGAGGAGATTCAGGCCCAGGTCGATGCCCAGGCCGCCGAGATTGTCGGCCGTCTGCGCGAGTCCGACATCCAGGTCGAGCCCTCCCGCCAGATCGTCGCGCTCATCGCCTACCTCCAGAAACTCGGTAAATCCGAGCCCGTCACCCCGGTCGTCGCCTCCGCCCAGCCCTGAGCGACTCCCCAACATCGGAGGCGGCCCCGCGCGCCGCCTCCGCCCTTCCCACCGAATCCAATCCCGTCCGACACCCTCCCCCGCCATGTTTCGCCGCCTCCTGCTCGAGAACTGGATGAGCATTTTCACGCTCACCGCCTTCATCACCGCCCTTTCGATCTACGTCACCATCGCCTGGCGCGCCGTGCGTATGCCCCGCGCCCAGCGCGACCGCTTCGCGCAGCTGCCCCTCGCCGACTAAGCCCTCGACCGCCGCCAACCCAACGCCCACCCGCCATGTCCGACCACGCGCCCAAACCCCCGCAAGAACCCGGCGAAGACGCCCTCCGCCCCCATACTTTCGACGGCATCTCCGAATACGACAAACGCCTGCCCAATTGGTGGCTGCTCACCCTCTACGGCACCATCGCCTTTTCCATCGTCTACTGGATGGCCACCCAGCACTTTGGCAAATCCAGCGACGGCGAACGCACCACCGCCGTGATCCAGGAGATCCGCGCCGCCAAACTCGCCGCCGCCGGCAACTACGACGACGCCAGCCTCTGGGAAATGAGCCGCAATCCCGCTTTCGTCTCCGCCGGGGCCGAGGCCTACGTCTCCAGCTGCGTCGCCTGCCACGGTGCCAACCTCGAAGGCGGCATCGGCCTGAACCTCGCCGACAACGAATGGGTCCACGGCTCCAACCCCCTCGAGATCATGAAGGTCGTCAGCGAGGGCGTGCTGGTCAAAGGCATGCCCGCCTGGGGCCCCGTGCTCGGCCCGCAAAAAACCGCCCAGGTCGTCGCCTTTATTCTCAGCAAACACACCGCGCCCTGAGCGGCGGGCGCGGCCTCACCGCAGGCTCCGTTCCGCAACCACGCCGGACCGCTCCCCCGGACCGGCTTGCTCCCCTCAACACCATGGCCCCCCTTCCCGTCGTCCGCCCGAACCGCGATAGCATGACCACCATCCGCGAGGATGGGTCTCGGTTCTTCCTCCACCCGGCGGACGTCCGGGGCTTCTGGACCCGCGCCCGGCGTTTCTCCTCCTGGCTGCTGATCGCCGTCTACCTCCTCCTGCCTTGGATACCCATCGGCGGCCACCCCGCCGTCTTTCTCGACATCGCCGAACGCCGCTTCCACCTGTTTGGCTTCACCCTCGCCTTTCAGGATACCTGGCTGCTGTTTTTCGGCATCACCGGCCTGGGTTTCACCCTGTTCTTCATCACCTCCCTGCTCGGCCGCGTCTGGTGCGGATGGGCCTGTCCCCAGACCGTCTTCCTTGAGCATGTATACCGTCGCGTGGAGCGCTGGATCGAAGGCGACGCCATCGCGCGCCGCAAACTCGACGCCGCTCCTTGGACGACGGACAAAGCCCTCAAACGCGGCGCCAAGCAGCTCCTCTTTGTCCTGCTCTCCGCCGTCATCACCCACCTCTTCCTCGCCTACTTCGTCTCCCTGCCCGGTCTCTGGCAGATGATCAGCCACTCCCCCGCCGAGCACTGGAGCGCGTTCGTCTTCATTGTCATCGCCACCGGTCTCCTCTACTTCAACTTCGCCTGGTTCCGCGAACAGCTCTGCCTCATCATCTGCCCCTACGGTCGCATGCAGTCGGTGCTGCTCGACGACCACTCCCTGGTCATCGGCTACGACGCGAACCGCGGTGAACCACGCGGCAAAGTAGGCACTCCCGACGCCGGCGCCTGCATCGACTGCAACCGCTGTGTGCAAGTCTGCCCCACCGGCATCGACATCCGCCAGGGTCTCCAAATCGAATGCATCGCCTGCGCCGCCTGCGTCGACGCCTGCGACGACATCATGACCAAGCTCAAGCGCCCGACCGGCTTGGTGCGTTACGACTCCACCGCCGGCTTCGCCGGCCAGCCCACCCGCTGGCTCCGCCCCCGCATCTTCATCTACCTCGTGCTCCTGGCCATCGGCGCCGGCGCCGCCACCTTCGCTTTCTCCACCATCCGCCCCGCCTCGCTCGGCGTCACCCGCCTGCAAGGCGCCCCCTACTTCCTCGACGCCGACACGGTCCGCAACCAGTTCATCGTCCGCCTGGTCAACAAGAGCGACCGCGAGGTCACCTTCCAACTCAACGTCACCCCCAAGACCGCCACTCCGCCCGCCGAGACCTTGACGATCAACGGAGCCGAACAACCGGTCGTGCTCGCCCCGCTCGCCGAGGAGACTCGCCCGCTCGTGATTCGTGTGCCCCGCGACGTCTACCCCGGACGCTTCCCGCTCGTCATCTCCGCCCTCCCCGCCGAGGGCGGCTATGAGCTCGCCCGCGACGCCGAGTTCAGCGGCCCCGACCCCAAGTTGCTCCGGCAGGAGAAAACTCCATGAGCGGCGGAGCAAAAGTCACCCTCGCCGTGCTCGGCCTCTTTGGCCTCTGCGCCTGCGCCTGGATTGCGCTCTTCATCGCCGCCCGCAGCGCCCACGTGGAACGCGTGCCCCTCGCCACCGCCCCGGCCGCCGCCCCCGCGCCCACCACGCCACCGGAGGCCCGCTGAAATGGAACTGGCCGCCATTAACGGCCCCGCCGCCGCCTTCGTCGCCGGCCTCGTCACCAGCCTGCACTGCGTCGGCATGTGCGGCCCCCTCGCCTGCCTGCTCTCCCCCGCGCGCGGCGCCCCGGCCGACGCCAACACCGTGCACGCCGTCTACCAGACCGCCCGCCTCGCCGGCTACGCCGCCCTCGGCGCACTGGTCGGCGGCCTCGGCGCCGCCCCCGCCGCCTGGCTGGAGTTTCCCGCCCTGCGCCTTTTACCTTGGATCATGGCGGCCTATTTCGCCGCCGTCGCCCTGCGCCTCGGCGAGCGTCTGCCGCGCCTGGCCCTGCTCT
>CAYNUW010000315.1:0-4211 GCA_964400455.1 uncultured Akkermansia sp.
CGTCCCAGAACTATTCCTGGGCCTTTCTCGGCGATCCCAACAACACCTTTGTGCGCGAGGTCTTCTCCCGCGACACCCAGCGCGACCTGGGCCTGCCCCACACCCGCTCGCGTTATTATCACCTGTATTTAAACGGCCAATACTGGGGGCTCTACCTTTCCCAGGAACGCGGCGACGCCGACTGGGCCGCCACCCATCTCGGCGGCGCCGCCGAGGACTGGGACACCATCAAGACCACCCAGCCCGGCTACGTCACCCAGGCCTCCGACGGCAACTTCGAGGCCTTCCACGCCCTGCACGATCTCGCCGTCAACCAAGGCTTCGAGGGTGTCAACGCCGGCAACTACTGGCGCGCGCGGGGCCTCAACCCCGACGGCACCCGCAATCCCGCGCTGCCCGTCCTGCTTGATCAGGACAATCTCATCCACTACATGCTCATCGCCCACTATACCGGCGATCCCGACAGCCCGGTCTCCATCTGGGGCGGCTTTCCCAATAACCTTTACGCGCTCTACAACCGCGCCAGCCCCGGTGGCTTCAAATGGCTGCGCCACGACGCCGAACACTCGCTCGGCGCCGCCGGCGGCTATGGGGTGGAGGTCGACACCACCGACGCCGGCACCACCTTCACCGAACAATACCAGTTCAATCCTTCCATCCTGCACTGGCGTCTCGCCAGACACCCCGAGTATCGCCAACGCGTAGCCGACCTCATGCACCGCCACCTCTTCGGCGAGGGCGCCCTCACCCCCGCCAGGGCCCGGGCGCGCATCCAGGCCCGCATGGCCCAGATCGACACCGCCATCGTCGGCGAGTCCGCCCGCTGGGGACGCGGTTACACGCGTGACGCCACTTGGCTGCCGGCCTGCAACCGCGTGCTCGACTACCTCGATCAACGCCGCGACGTCATCGTCGGCCACTATCGCAATCGCGGTTGGTTCCCCTCCATCGACGCGCCTTTCGGTGTCATCGACGGCCTGTCCCTGCGCATCGCCGCCCGCACTTCGTTTTACTACATGACCGATGGCTCCGACCCGCGTCTGACCGGCGGCGGCATCCACCCGTCCGCCGTGCCGGTCACCGTCGCCACCCCGAACCCCGCCCCCGTGACGCTTGTGCCGCGCGCCGCGACGTGGCGCTATTACGACCTCGGGGTTCAACCGCCCGAGCTCAACGGCGTCGCCTGGCACCACCCCGCTTACCCGGCTTCGTCCTGGTCTTCCGGTCCGGCCGTGCTCGGCTTCGCCGGCGCCAGTCCGACCAACTCGGTCGCCACCACCACCCGGCGCTGGGTGTCCGGCACCTCCGGACCCCAGGTCAACACCACCTACCTCCGGCATGAATTCACTCTCGGCGCGGAGGACGATTTCTCCGCGTTGCGGTTTGAGCTTTTGCGCGACGATGGCGTCGTGCTCTACCTGAACGGAGTTGAGTTGTTGCGCGACAACATGCCCGCCGACGCCGTGGTTCACTCCACCTTGGCGGCGACCACGGTGGGGGGCGCCGACCAGACGACTTGGTTTACCCTTCCGCAGACGGCCGCTCACCTGCTTCGCCCCGGGGTCAACGTGCTCGCCGCCTCGGTCCACCAGGTCTCGGCGAACAGTTCCGACAAGTATTTTGGTCTCTCGCTCGCCGCCGTGCCTTCCCCCGAGACCATCGACCTACCGGTGCGCCTGGCCCGCTCGGTCCGTGCCCGCGCCTATCAGAACGGCGAATGGAGCGCCCTGGCCGACTTCTCCGTTTTGTCCGGCATTCCCGAACCGGTGCCCGTGCACGGGTGGAACTTCGACACGGCCGCCACCTATCTCCAGCCGAGCCAGACCGTCGGCGGCGCCGCCGCCCTGCAAAGCGCCCCCGGCGCGAGCACCCAGGTGGTGCACAACGCCGCCGGCCAGGATTTCGCCACCGGTCACCTGCGGATAAACAATCCCCTCGGCGCCACTCTAACCTGGCGCCTGCCGACCATCGGCTACGGCGGCCTTACGCTCTCGTGGACCACCCGCCGGTCCGGCCAGGGCGCCGGCATCCAGACCGTCGCCTACACCACCAACGGCACGAACTGGACTCCGCTCGCCACCTACGAAGTGCTCGACGCCGCGCCGCAGCTGAAAACCTTCGACCTCGCCGGCCTGACTGCCGCCGAGAACAACCCGCTCTTCGCCGTGCGCGTCACGTTCACCCAGGGCGCGGGCGGCACCGCGGGCAACAACCGCTTCGATGACGTGTCACTGCAGGGTTTCCTGCTCAACGCACCCCGGCCGGCGGCGGCCCTCGCCTTCGACGCCTACCCGGTCGGCACTCAGAGCGGCACCACGCTCGCCCCCGTCACCGTGCGCGTGCTCGACCAGGATGGCCTTTTCGCCACCACCTACGCCGGTCCGGTCACCATCACCTTGTCCGGCTCCGGCACGCTCGCCGGCACCCGCACGGTCAATGCCGTCGCCGGCCTCGCCACCTTCGGCGACCTGGTCCTCACCGGCACCGGCACCCACCAACTCGTGGCTTCCGCCCCCGACCTGCCCTCCGCCATCGGCGTCGCCTTCCGCTCCCTCGCCCTCACCGCCCTGCTGGTCCCGCAGTTCATCCAGGGTGGCCAGGACGCCCTGGGTGAAAACAACGAGCGCGTGCCCTTCGCCTGGCGAGGTCGCATCGACGGCCTCGCTCCGCTCGCCACCTACCGCTTCGCCAACCGGGTCGTGCTCCCGACCGACACCGCCACGAGCGACGGCGCGGGCAACATGATTTTCGTTACCGGCCCGGGCGAAGCCTGGGTGCGCTCCACCGCCTCGCCCCGGTTCCTCGCCGCCGACCTTGGCGCCGGCCACCACGTGTTCACCGCCGACGCCGCCGGCACGTTCACCGGCTGGTTCATCACCGAACCGTCGGGCAACGCCCGCTTCACCCCGGGCAACACCCTGCGGCCCCGGCTCCTGCTCAACAACGGTGCCGACGGCGAGACGACCGCGCACGTGCTCACCGCCGCCGACGGCGCGCAGGTGCTGCGTTTCGGCGCCGGCCCCGGCGACGGCAGTGCTGTTTACGGGCAGGCCGGCACGCCCGCCCGCCGCCTGGTCGTGCTTTACGCCGACACCATCGCCGCCACTCGCCCGCTGGCTATCACTCCGGTGGAGGCCACCGGCGCCGCCATCGACGCCCGCTACGCGGCTTTTTATCGCGACATCGTCGCCGTCCGCCCGAGCCACTGGGGCGCGCTCCTGCCCAATACCTTGCCAACCGGGCTGCGCCGCATTGATATCCGTTCGGCGGATACGGAGGCCGCGCTGCTCCAGACTCTCGCAGCCGCCGCGGGTTTTCCCGGGACGGTCAATCCCGCCGGCGGTCTGGCCGCGCCGCTCCAGCTCGCCGCGCCCACGCCCTACGCCGTCTGGGCAGGCGAACAGGGCCTGAGCGCCGGCGTCAACGACTCCCCCGAGGCTGATCCCGACGGGGACGCGTTGCCCAATCTCCTCGAATACGTGCTCGGCGGTGCGGCCCTTGCGCCCGATGCCGGTCTGACCCCGACCGTCGGCGGGTCGGGCGGCGACTTGGTCTTCACCTTCCGCCGCGCCGACCGGTCCGAGGCCGACACGACGCTCGTCGTGCAATACACGACCGGGCTGGGGGCACCTGTCTCTTGGACCGATGTGGTGATCGGGGCGACTAGTTCCACTGCGGCTGGCGTCGCCGTGGCGGTGGAGGAAAACGGCACCGCACCCGATGCCATCACTGTGACGTTCCCGCGTGGCACGGCACCGACCCTCTTCGTCCGCCTGCGCGCTACCCGGCCCTGACGCGTGGGGGCCGATCGGCATGATGGCGATTATGTCCTTTTGGGCTCGCAGACGCCTCGTAGGTCGGATCCAGCTTTGAGCGTAGGCCACCGCCCAGCCGGTGGGCCTGCGCTTGAATTCCGCGATGGACCGATTCTTTCCGCCGCGGCGGGATGGATTTGGCCACTCGTTCAGGAATCTCCGGTCCGCACCCGGAGAGTGCTGGCCGGGGGTGACGCGACGAGTCCAAATCCAGCAGCTTATGCCAGACGACCCGGGCGGATCGCGGCTTTAGAGTTTGCGACCAATCGGCTGCGTGAAGGTTTTTGCGATACCTACTCGCTGACACCGCGTTGCAGCCCGCGCAGGCTGAGGAGCTCGGTGCCCCAGTCGGTCAGATGCGGAAGAGGAACTGGTTCGGAGTCGCGTCTGCGGCCG
>CAYNUW010000316.1:0-4204 GCA_964400455.1 uncultured Akkermansia sp.
TTGCGGGAGCCAGGCGGTTGGAGACGATAACCGTAGTCCCGGCGGGCGGGATTAGCTGGCGATGCAACGGGCGGGTGGGTTCAGGGTTGGGGGCCGCGATATTCGACGAAATTTCGGGGGGTTTCGTAGAGTTTTATGGAGTGGAGGCGACCGGCGGGAAGCCGCGGTTCGATTTCTTGCCAAAAAGCGATCACGAGGTTTTCGGTGGTCGGGATGACCCCGCGCAGAAACGGAACCTCCTCGTTGAGGTTGCGGTGGTCGCAGAGGTGAAGGATATGGTCATCGAGCAAGCGCTTGAGGGTGCTCAGGTCCATGACGTAGCCGGTTTCCGGGTTCGGCTCGCCCGCGACGGTGACTTCCAAAACGTAGTTGTGGCCATGCCACCGAGGATTGTTGCAGAGACCGTAGGTTTGGTCGTTCCACCGTTTGCTTTTGGTGGGGTTATGCAGGCGATGGGCGGCGTTGAAATGGACTTGGCGGGTGATGAAAACCGTGCCTTCCAGTGCGCGCACAGCCGGGGCGCGGGAAGCAGGCGGGCGGGATTTTTTTGCGGGCTGGGCCATGTGTAAGCGGGCTACTCAGCAGCAAAGCGGACGCGGGTCAACGGGCCCTGAGAGTTTTTGGGCTCGCGCGGCCGGTTGGGGAAACTACGCAAGATTGGATAATGGCGATGAGACTTCAAATTCTGGGCAGTGGCAGCGCGGGCAATGCGGCGCTGCTCCAGACCGAAGGCGCGCGCGTGTTGATTGATGCAGGTTTCGGTTGGCGAAAGCTGGTCGAGTTACTTCAGGCCGCAGGAACTCGGCCCGAGGAGGTCGATGCCGTTTTTCTCACTCACGAACATGGGGATCACTCGGCCGGATTGGACGGCTTCAAGAGGCACCCCCGCACCGAGATTTACGCCAATGCAGCCACGGCTCGGGCCGCCCGGGCGAAGGTGGGTCGCGAAGCGACGTGGCGCATTTTCGAAACCGGGACCACCTTTAGGTTCCGTGATCTGGAAATTGGGAGTTTCGCGGTCCCGCATGATGCCCAAGAGCCGGTGGGATTTTGTTTTGCGCACGGTGAGGAGGGCGACTTGTTCGCGCCGAGGCGAACACTCGCCTGGGTCACGGATCTGGGTCACGCGCCGGCCAGCCTCGCCGCGCGGCTGCGGGCGTGTGACGTGGTGGTGGTGGAGAGCAATCATTGTCCTCGGCTTCTGGAGGCTGACCATCGGAGACCCTGGAGCACCAAACAACGCATCGCGGGGCGGCACGGTCACTTGTCCAACCACGATGCCTGCGCTTTGCTGGAGGCTGCGGCGCATCCGCGCTGGCGCCGGATTTTTCTCACCCACCTCAGCCGTGATTGCAACAGTCCGGAGGCGGTGGAGACGGCCTTTGCCGGTCTGAGAGCGCGTCTGGGCGCAAATTGTAGCTGGGAGGTCGTGCCCGCCGGTGGATCGGCTGCGCCTTGGGAGTGGTAGGTGCCTGAACGCGCGGACTGCGGGATCGGACGATAAGGCAATCGTTTTCACCTGATTGCCAAAATTCGCCGCATCTCGGTGCTCGCCAGTCACCCACGGCGTGCGGTTTGCTCTATGTTGCCATGACTCCAATCGAATCTTCCGTGACTCCGCGTCGCACCAAGATCATCTTCACCCTCGGTCCTGCCACCGAATCGGAGGAGATGCTGGAAAAGGTCATTCTCGCCGGCGCCGATGTCGCCCGTCTTAACATGGCTCACGCGACCCACGACTGGTGTCGCACCGTCATCCGCCGTATTCGCGCGGTTTCCGCCCGGGTGGGTCGGGAGATTGCCATCATGATGGACATCAAAGGGCCCGAAATCCGCACCGGGGATGTGGACAGCCCCATAAAACTGGAGGCGGGGCAAACGTTTGATTTTACCGTGCGTCCGGATGCGGCCGGTGGCGGCGAAGAGGTGCGCTCCGTCAACGTGAACTACACGGATTTGGTCAATGACATCAAAGTCGGTGACACCGTGCTGGTGGACAACGGTCTAATCCGTCTCGAAGTGCTGGAGAAACACCATGCGCGCATCCGTTGCCGCGTGCTCACTCCCGGCGAACTGAAGAGCCGTCGTCATATCAACCTTCCGGGCGTTAAGGTGAATCTGCCGGCTTTCACGGACAAAGACCGCAGCGACACCCTGGTCGGCATTCAGGAGGGCATCGATTACGTGGCGCTCTCGTTTGTGCGGGAAGCGGCCGATATCGAGGAGCTGCGGGAGTTTCTGCGCGAAAACAAGTCGCCGGCCCGGATCATCGCCAAGATCGAGGATCAATCGGCCATTGCCAATCTGGATGGCATCGTGGCTGCGACCGACGCACTGATGGTCGCTCGCGGCGATCTGGGCATCGAGTGTCCCTTTGAGGAACTGCCGTCCATTCAACGTCGGGCCGTGCAGGCCTGCTTGGGCCAGGGCAAGGCGGTGATCATCGCCACACACATGCTGGAGTCGATGATCACGCAACCCATGCCCACCCGAGCCGAGATCACGGACGTGGCCAACGCCGTGCACGAGCGGGCGGACTGCGTCATGCTCTCCGGCGAGACCACGGTCGGGCGTTATCCCTTGGAGTGCATCGCCATCCTGCAGAAGGTTGCGCGCCGTATCGAGTCGGAGGACTTGGATCCGCTGCCCTCGCCAGTCCGTCTGGCCGGAGAAAAATTCAAGCTGTTGGCTTCGGCGGTGCACTTGGCGGACGAGATCCCCGGTGCCGCGCTGCTCACCTTCACCCGCCAGGGATTCATGGCGGCGGGTCTGGCCGCGATGCGTCCGGTGCATGCGCCCATCTTCGCCTTCACCAATTCGGTCGAAGCGCTGCGTCGCATGCGTCTGCTCCGCGGCGTGTATCCGGTGCTCATGCCCTTCGCCTCGGATCCGAACGACACCATCGAGCAGGCGATTACCCGTCTGGTGCGTGACGGGTCGGTGCGGGTGGGCATGAAGTTGGTCGTCGCCACGGACATCGTGAGCAACGACCGCCTGATCGACAGCATCCAGCTGCGGCCGGTGACTTAACTTGGAGTCGCGGTAACGCAGTCGCGGCCAGCGCCGGTTTCTCGCCGCTTACTCCGGTTTGCGGAGTGCCCGCCGCTGGGTGGGCGCCGGCAGAGTGCCGTGTGACGGACGTGGTTCGTGGAAAGCCTCGACCGTGGCGCTTCTTGGTGCGGCGGCATCGTCATGGCGCCTCTGGCCGGAGACAATCGACACCAAGCGGTCCACCGCGGCTTTTAGTTCCATGGATTGGGCGCTGAGCTCTTCGGCGGCGGAGGCCGACTCCTCGGCCGCGGCCGCGTTGGATTGCGTGACGGCGTCCAGTTGGCCCACGGCGGTGTTCACCTGGGAGACGCCCTGGGCTTGTTCGTTTGATCCACCGGCGATCTCCCGCACCAGGTCATTCATGCGTCGTGCGCGCTCGGCGATCGCGTCGAGACTGGTCGACACCTTGGCGCTGACCCGGACGCCGTGTTCGCTTTTGCGGATGGAGTCGTTGATTCGTTCGGCGGTCTCCTTGGCGGCGAGGGCGGAGCGTTGGGCGAGTGAGCGGACCTCGTCGGCTACGACGGCGAAGCCTGCGCCCGCTTCGCCGGCTCGGGCGGCTTCGACGGCGGCGTTCAAGGCGAGAATGTTGGTCTGAAAGGCGATCTCATCGATCGTCTTGATGATCTTCGAAATGTTGTCGGAGGCGGCCTTGATCTCATCCATCGCCCGGGCCATCTCCCGCATGTCTTCGGCCCCGGTGTCGGCGGCCTGGCGGGTTTCGGCCGCGATGGTTTCCGCGCTGCCGGCGTGCTCGGCGTTGCGTCGCGTCATGCCGGATATCTCTTCAAGGGTGGCGCTGGTCTCCTCGAGCGAGGCGGCTTGTTCGCTGGCACCTTCGGCGAGGCGTTGAGATGCGTTGGAGATTTCCCTTGAAGCGCTTTCGCCTTGGGCGCTGGCCGCATCGATGACCGAAATGGATTCTTCCAAGGGGCGGATGATGGTGCGCCGCGCGAAGAACATAGCTCCCACTCCGGTGAGTAATGCGGTGGGCAGGATCCACGCGAACGTGCGCTGCATTCCGGCCAGGGAAACGGCGTCGATTTTGTCCAGCGAAGCGTGCAGCACGAAGGCGCCATGCACCTCGCCTTCGCGCCAGTTCTCCATCGGAAAGCCGAGGATATCCTTGCCGTCCTTGGTCGGGCTGTTGGCG
>CAYNUW010000317.1:0-4189 GCA_964400455.1 uncultured Akkermansia sp.
ACAGTTCGGTGGCGTTGTGGCTGCTGCGGGAGGCGGGAGTGCCGGTGGAGGCGGCCTACATGAAGAACTGGATCAATGAGGACAATATTCTGGGTGATTGCCCGTGGGAGGAAGACATCCGGGACGCGCGGCGCGTGGCGGAGCAACTGGGGGTGCCCTTTCGGGTGGTGAACCTGATGGAGGAGTATCGGGAGAAGGTGGTCGCGTATCTGCTGGACGGTTACACGCGGGGCCTGACGCCGAATCCCGACGTGATGTGCAACCGCGAGGTGAAGTTTGGGGTGTTGCGGGCGTGGGCGGCGGAGCACGGGTTCGCGGCGGTGGCCACGGGGCATTATGCGCGGCGGGCGGAGGGGGCGGACGGGGAGATCGCGCTGCTGGAGGGGGCGGATCCGGACAAGGATCAGTCGTATTTTCTGGCGATGCTGGATCAGGCGCAGCTGGCGGACGCGCGGTTTCCGGTCGGGCATCTGCGCAAGCCCGAGTTGAGGGAGCTGGCGCGGAGGGCCGGGCTGGCGACGGCGGCGAAGAAGGACAGCCAGGGGATTTGTTTCATTGGCAAGGTGAAGATGGCGGATTTTCTGCGCGCCTACGTGCCGGATGCGCCGGGGCCGATCGTGCGGGCGGAGGATGGACGAGTGGTCGGGGAGCATCGGGGGCTGCATTTTTTCACGCTGGGGCAGCGCAAGGGTATCGGCGTGCCGAGCAATACCGACGGCAAGGCCTACGTGGTGGTGGGCAAGCGGGCGGAGGACCGGGCGTTGCTGGTGGCGTTTGACGGCGAGCAGGCACCGGGACTGCACAGCGGGAGCGCTTTGATTGGGGGGCTGCGTTGGAATGCGCTGCGTCCGCCTGTGGCGGTCGGCGGGGTGCTTCGTCTGGAGGGGCGGGTGCGCTACCGGGATCGCCGGGTGGGCATGGTGTTCGAGGCTTTGGAGGGGGACCGCGCGCGAGTGGTGTTTGATGCGCCGCAGCGTGGTTTGGCGGCCGGTCAAATCCTGGCGGTGCACGACGGACCGCGCCTGCTCGGGGGCGGGGTGTTTCTTTGACTAGAATTCATCGGTCATCGTCCGGGCTTGGCGCCTTTTGGCCCGGCGCGCCGGGCTGCCTTGAGCTCCAAGGCGCTGCGGCGAAAGGTGCGGGCCGGAGAAGGCCAGGATTCTCGCGGACCGAAACGGAGGCGCAGCAAATCCGCCTTGGCGCGGGCCAGACTTTCACCACCTATCAATCTGGATTCCGCGGCTTCGTAGCGGGCCAGCCAGCGTGATGCTTTTTGGCGGACCGGGTCCTCGCGATGGCTGGAGGCCCTGCGACTGCGCCAGGCGAGCCACCAGTCTCCGGCGAGGCGGCGTCCCCACCAAGTCGCGGCGGCGAGCGCGGCCGCGATCAGGATAAGTCCGGTGGCGCGTCGCCAATTCCAAGGTTCACCGAGCCAATCGGTAAAGTTTTGCCCCCACGTCTCGAGTCGCTGGCGGAGGCCGGTCAAGCCGCTTTCGAGCCGCTCTTTCGTGCCGCGCAGCATTTGTTGTTGGGCGCTGGAATCGAAGCTGACGATCCTGCGATACCAGAAGATGCGGAGGCCGTCCATGCGGGCTCCCCAGCTGTTGTCCTGCTCCAGCATCATGGTTCCGTCGAGGCTGATGTCGTTTTGCTCGAGGGGGGTGATGCGCGAGCCGGGCGTGGCGTCGGCGCGCAGCCAGGAGCTGCGGGGTTCGTCCCAGATTTCGACCCAGGCGTGGGCGTCGGAATTACGCACGGTGATGCTGCCGCTGGTCGGATTCCAGACCCCGCCCTTGAAGCCCGTGACCATTCGCGCCGGCACGCCGGCGGCCCGGGCGAGCAGGACGAGTCCGCCGGCGAAAAGTTCGCAGTGTCCCGGTTGATTGGAGGCCATCCAGCGCACCAGCGGGTCGCCTTCCCCGGGAGCCAGTTTCATGCTGAGGCTGTAGCCATGCCGCCGTTGCAGCCAGGCGGCGGCCCGGCGAGCGACGTCCTCGCCGTGTCCAGGCCCACCCATTTCGTCTACCCAGGCGCGCAGCTGCGCCTCATCTTCGGGCCGAGTGAGGTTGAGGCGCAGAAAGTCGGGGGCATTTTCCGGAATGGCGGGCCACTCGCTTTCCTCCTCGGGGACGGGAGCGTCCGGCGGCGGCGGGCGTCGCCAGCGCCGGCGCTCGTGAACGGCGGGCCGAATCACGCCCTCCCGCGCAAAAAACGGGTCGCGCAACACCCCGTCGGTATCCATGCCTTCGACTCTGTAGCCGACCATCTTGCCGGGGTCGTTTTGCAGCGCCGCCAGTCTGAGCGCGTCGCTCTTTTGCAGGGCTTGAGGCTCGCCGAAAGTCACCCGACCAAAACCGCCGGTCATGGGCAGGTAGCGGCTGATTCCGGGCTGATAGTAAAACGTCCAGAGGGTCTTGTCTTCGCGGGAGCGCACGGTGCCCCCGTAGATTTGATTTTTGTCGCGTTGAATTTGAAAGCTCGCGCGCAGGCCCTCGGACACCCGAAAGCCTTGGCCCGAGTATTCGTCGAGCACGAGCATCCGCCAATAGGGCTCCGCCGGGACGGCGGCGGGGTCGCTGACGTCGACCGCGAAGGCCATCCTCGTATCCTGCTGGATGTTGACGACCTCTCCGAAGCGGACGTCCTCGGAGAAGCCGGTCAAGGATTGTCGGGTGATCAGCCGGTCGAGGAAAAAACTGTTGGAAATCTCGAAGCGCGGCAGCGCCATGAAGAGCAGCGCGGACAGGGCCACGACGCCTCCGAATAGGGCAACGCCCAGGGTGATTACACGTGGATCGATCGCCTGGCGCATGCGCCAGAGGAGCTCCGTCCAGTCCGAGTTTTCCCAGCCAGGCGTGGTTTCGGAGCGGCCGCCGCCGCGCGCGTCGGAGAGGGTGATGGCGAGGAGCAGGAGCAGCGCCACCCCGGTGAAACAGAGAATCTGCAGGACGAAGGCGATCGAGACCGTGAAAACGCCGGTGACCACGACCACGAACAGGGCGAGCAGGATCAACTGCAGATCCTCGCGCCGGCCGCGCGGACTGACGCAACGGTAGGCGAGCAACAGCAAGTCGAGCCGGATCATGGCCGGCAGGGGTTCCCTGCTCTGCCACCAGTCAAATGCAAAGGTCGCCACGATGACCGGAAACGCCAAGCGATGCACCAACGGGGGGAGGCGTTGGGCGAGCACCGGTTTCAAGGTGAAGACGGGCACCACGAGGGTAAAGACCGCCAGGAGCCAGCCGGCCTCCACCTCCATGTGAAAAACGGTCCAGGCGGATAGGATGCCGAGGATGCCCCCCAGCAGCCAGCGCAGTCGGCGCAGGTCGGTGAGGTTAAGCTGAGGCCGCTGGTTGTCCATCGAGCAGGGCGACGACGCCGCGCGCGCCGTCGGGTTGAAGATCCAGCAAGCGCCGGCCGGTGGGTAGTTTGCCCGTGGGCGCTCCACCCGAGGCGGGCGCGGGCGTCAGCATGGCCAGGCGATCGAGGAAGGATTCCACATCGCGCAGGCGACGCACCCGCATCGGGGCTTCGCGTCCGAGGGTGACTGATTGAAGCCGCTCCACTTTGAAGAGATCCTCCGCCAGAGTGCCGGCCAAGCTCACGGCCAGTTCAAACTGTTCCGGGCGGGACCATAACGCGGCGTCGGGGTCGAGCCGCAAGGAGAAGCCTTCCGCACCCTCGATGGTGAACTGGCGCACGAACAGATCGCGCAGGCGCGCGCTGGCTTTCCAGTGCACGAGTCGGGGGGAGTCTCCCGGGACATAGGGGCGCAGAGCCAGCAGATCGCCGCCGTGGCCCGGGCGGTTTACCTGATTCTGGCTGCGCGCCGGTCGCCAAAGTATTCCGGTCGGGTGGTGTCGATACTCGACCGGGGCAGGCCATACCAAGACGTCTCGTTTGATCCCTGAAGCCAGGGTTTTCCTAAGAAAGCCGAAGGGGAAAAGTGAGCCTACGGCGGAGAGGCTGACGGAGAGCGGGCCGCGGCGGTCGGGTCGTAGGGTCCATTCCAAACGAGTGGTCTGACCAGGGTCGAGCCGGGTTTCGAGATGGCGACGACCGGAAGTGGCGGCGGCGGCGAGGTCGAACCAGAGGCCGTAGGTGGGCAGCATCTTTTTGGCGTTGCGAATCTCCAAGCCGACCAACTGCGCCTGGCCCGCTCGCCAGGGGCCTTCGGCGTGGAGTCTCC
>CAYNUW010000318.1:0-4118 GCA_964400455.1 uncultured Akkermansia sp.
ACTCCCTTGGCATGTTGATGTTTGCCTTCACCGTCTTCTGGGCCTACATTTCCTTCTCCCAATATTTCCTCATCTACATGGCCAACATCCCGGAGGAAACCTTCTGGTATAACCTCCGTGAGGTCTATGCCAACGGCGGAGCCAACCAGTGGAAATGGGTCGGGCTCTTCCTCCTCTTCGGTCACTTCTTCGCGCCCTTCCTCGCCCTCGTTCACTTCAAGATCAAACTCTCGAAGACTTGGATGCCCCGCATCGCCACTTTTATCGGCTTCGTCGTGCTCGTCGACATGATCTACAACGTCATGCCCTCCATGAAGAAAGCCACCGGCGACGCCTACCCTTTCCTCAGCACGAACCTGCTCTGGATCGCCACCTCCGTCGTTGGCATCGGCGGCATCTGTCTCTGGGCCTACCTCAATAGCTTCGCCAAGACCAAACTCATCCCGATCCGCGACCCTCGCATCGTCGAATCCCTCACCCACCATGAGTGACGCCTCCGCTCCCTCCTCCGGCTCCTTCGCCACCACCCTGCTCGCCTCCATCGGCGGTCTTGCCATCTTCCTGCTCATCCTGGCCGTGGCCTATCTGCCGAATAAGACCGCCCCCGCCGGTGACGGCGTGAAAACGCCCGAACAGCGCAAGGCGCTGCTCGTCGAGCTCCAAGGCAAACAGCAGACGGCAGCCACCACCTACGCTTGGGTGGACAAAGATTCCGGTGTCGTGCGCCTGCCCCTTGATCGCGCCGCCGAACTCTTCCTCCAGGAAAACGCCCGCCGCTAAACTCGCGCCCCGACCACCTCCTCGATGCCCAGTTGGTTCATCCTCTACGTAGCCTTTCCAATGTCCGCACTCATCGTCGCGAGCGCGGTATACGGCATCTATTGGGCCAGCCGTAAGGGCCAGCTCCGCAACCTTGAAGAAGGGGCCAAGGTTATCTTCGACGACGAGGAACCCGTCGGCCAGCCCACCGACTTTACCCTCAACCAACCCAAGCCGCGGAAGCGTGGCAGCCACTAAACCCGCCTCCGACGCTCCGGCCCTCCCATCGCCTTGAGCGCCAATCCCTCCGTTTAGCGGTTTTCCCTCTTCGTTTTCCTCTCTCGATAAAATGTCCGCCTCCCTGTCCGCCTCCCTCAGCCCCGCCGAGACGCCCAACGTGGCGCAACGCGCCGAGCTGAGCGCGATCGACGCCTCGGCCAAGATCCCCGCGCTCTACTTCCTGGGCTCCTCCATTCTCTGGTTGCTGATCGGCACCGCCTTCGCGCTGATCTCATCCTTCAAGCTCCACGCCCCCGAATTCCTGGGTAACATCGAATGGCTTACCTTCGGCCGTGCGCGCACCCTGCACCTCAACGCCGTCATCTACGGCTGGGCGGTCAACGCCTCCTTCGCCGTCGCCCTGTGGCTCATGGCCCGCCTCTCCCGCGCCGAACTCCGCCACCCCGGCCTGCTCGTCATCGCCGCCGCCTTCTGGAACCTCGGCGTCACCATTGGCATGGTCGGTATCGCCATCGGACACTCCACCTCCATCGAATGGCTCGAATTCCCCGGCTACGCGACCCCCATCCTCTTCATCGCCTACGCTTTCGTGGGGGCCTGGGCACTCATCACCTTCCGCTTCGGCCGCGCCCAGCACATCTACGTCTCCCAGTGGTACATCCTCGCCGCCCTCTTCTGGTTCCCCACGCTCTACGGCGTAGCCCAGGTCATGCTCGTATTTGAACCCACCCGAGGCACCGTTCAGGCCCTCGTCAACTGGTGGTTTGCCCATAACGTCCTGGGACTCTGGTTCACTCCCATCGGCCTCGCCGCCATCTACTATTTCCTGCCCAAGGTCCTGGGCAAACCAATCAACAGCTACTATCTTTCCGTCATCGGTTTCTGGTCCTTGGCCATTTTCTACAACTGGGCCGGCGTGCATCACCTCATCGGCGGTCCCGTCCCTGTTTGGGTTCAAACCGCCGGCATAGCCGCCTCCTTCATGATGATCGTCCCGGTCATCGTCACCGGCCTTAACCAGCACCTCACCCTCGTCGGCAGCTCCTCCGCCCTCAAATATTCACCCACCCTGCGCTTCATCGTGTTCGGCGGCGTCAACTACACCCTCACCTCGGTCGCCGGCTGCCTCATGTCGATGCGCTCATGGTCCGAGCTCACCCACTTCACCCATTACACCGTCGCCCACGCCCACCACGGTATGTATGCCTTCTTCACCATGGTGATGTTTGGCTCCATCTACTACATCCTCCCCCGCATCCTGCTCAAAGAGTGGCCCTCCGCCAAACTCATCAGCCTGCACTTCTGGACCACCGCCATCGGCATGACCATCTACGTCGTCGGCCTCTCCGCCGCGGGTATCCTCCAAGGTATCGCCATGAACCTGCCCCCCGCCGACGGTGCCTCCCTCGTGCCTTTCCTAAGCACCGCAGAAGTGAAAGGCATCATCGAACGCACCCTGCCCTGGCTCGAAATGCGCAGCTACACCGGCGTGCTTATCACCATCGGCCACATTGCCTTCGCCATCAACTTCGCCTGGATGTGTCTCCAGCCCCGCCAGGCCGGAGCCACCCGCCCCACCCTCTTCCGCCCAGCCCCCGACCTTGACGTCGCCCACGGGCGCTGAACCGGCGAAACCACCCTTCCGACCGTGAATCGCGCACCGCTCATCTTTCTCGGCGTTTTTTTCGCCATAGCCTTTAGCTGGACCGGCATCGTCCTCACCAACCATCTCTCCTACGCCGACCTTCAACCGGTGTTCGATGAGAACGAGGGCAAAGCCTTCCCCCAACGTCTGCCCGGCGCAGCCGAACGCGGTAAAGAAGTCTATCGCGATCTGGGTTGCATCTACTGCCATACCCAGCAGGTCCGCCACGCTGGCTTCGGTACCGATCTCGACCGCGGCTGGGGCGATCGCGGCAGTGTAGCCCGCGACTACATCCACGAGAAACGTGTCTACCTGGGCACTATGCGCACTGGACCCGACCTGCGCAACGTTGGCGCCCGCTTCGCCGGCGAAGGCGGCCGCGATTGGCACATCCAGCACTTCTACGATCCCCAGATAACCTCCAAGGGCTCCATCATGCCGCCCTATCGTTTCCTCTTCGAGACCCGCCCCATCGTCGGAGAACCCTCCGCCGACGCCGTCCAGTCCAAACTCCCCGCCCATTACCAACCCCCCGCCGGCCACGAAATCGTTCTGACCCAGCGCGGCAAAGACTTAATCGCCTACATGCTAGCGCTGAAAGACGGTCCGCTCGGACCCGATGAGACCGCCCGCCAATACGTTCCCAAGTCTGAGAACAAGTCCGAGGAGGCCGCCCAATGAGCGCCGACAAACAGCCAAAGTCCACCCCTACCCCACACGTCCCTGCGCCCCAACACGAGCGCGCCGAACAAGCCGGGGCCAACGACCAAAGCATCCAGCAGGTTCACGCCATTCTCCTCCGCGAAAAGGCCGAGCCTTCCGAGGGCTTTTCCCCCATGCCGCTCTTCCTGCTCGGCATCATTTCGGCGATGATCCTCATCTGCTCGATCTACGTGGTGCACTACCGCGGTGATTTCGACCCCCTCGTCTACGACCACCGCTATGACGCCGTCGCGGCCAAAGCCGCCGCCTCCGCCCCCAAAGAACTCACCCCCGAACAAATCCTCGCCTCCGGTAAACGCCTCTATGCCACCTGTGCCGCCTGCCACCAAGCCAACGGCACTGGCGTGCCTGGCGTTTATCCTCCCCTCGCCGGAGCCGAGTGGGTGCTTGGCAGTGAAGCACGCCTCATCCGCGTGCTTCTCCATGGCCTCTCCGGCCCTATCACCGTGAAGGGTAATAGCTACAACGGCCTCATGCCCGCTTTCGGTAAAGTGCCCGGCGGTGGCTACAATTGGACCGAAGAGCGCATCGCCCACGTCCTTTCCTACATTCGCCACGAATGGGGCAACAACGCCTCCTTCATCACCAAAGACCAAGTCACCGAGGTGCTGAAGGCCGAGGCTTCCCGCGCCAAGCCCTGGACCGAAGCCGAACTCAAACCTTTCGAATAGAGAAAGCGTTTACGTGCTAGACCTAGTTCGGTCGCTCTAAAAGGCGAAACTCTGCCATTCAGGCACTTATGTTTCTAAAG
>CAYNUW010000319.1:0-1253 GCA_964400455.1 uncultured Akkermansia sp.
TCACCTCCTTGAGCACGGCCTTGAGCCGTTCCTCGAATTCGCCGCGGTATTTGGCGCCGGCGATCAGCGCGCCCATGTCGAGGGCGTAGACGGTCTTGTCCTTCAGGCCCTCGGGCACGTCGCCGCGCACGATGCGCTGGGCGAGGCCCTCGACGATGGCGGTCTTGCCGACGCCGGGTTCGCCGATGAGCACGGGGTTGTTTTTGGTTTTGCGCGAGAGGATGCGAATGGCGCGGCGGATCTCGTCGTCGCGGCCGATGACGGGGTCCATCTTGCCCTTGCGGGCCTGGGCGCAGAGGTCGGTGCCGTATTTGGCGAGGGCGTCGTAGGTGGCTTCGGGGTTGTCGGAGGTCACGCGCTGGCTGCCGCGGGTGGCCTTGAGGGCGGTGAGCACGCGGGCGCGGTCGAGGCCGAAGGATTTGAGATACTTGGCGAAGGCGTCGGGTTTGGCGACCTCCACGAGGCCGAGGAAAAGGTGTTCGGTGGAGACAAACTCGTCTTTCAGCTGTTTCGCCTCGGTCTCGGCGCGGGTGAGGGCGTCGTTGACCGACTGGGTGACGAAGATCTTGGAGGTATCCGTCGCTCCCGAGGCGCGGGGCAGGCGCTCCAGCTCGCGTTCGGCGGCGAGCTGAAGGGCGGCGACGGTGAGGCCGGCCTTGTCGACCAAGGCGGGCACGATGCCGTTGGGCTGGGCGAGCAGGGCGAGGAGCAGGTGCCAGGTGTCCACTTCGGGGTGTCCCTGCCGGCGAGCGATGGCCTGGGCCTCGGTGAGGGCGGAACGGGAAAGCTGGGTGAGGGTTTCAGGATTCATGTTGGGGCTGTCTTTGCAGACCTTGGGCCAGAGTGCGGAAGTCTGGCTTTGGGAGGGCGGACGGGGGAGCGGTGCGGAGTCGGCCTGGACGAAATGTCTCTCGGGAGACCGCAAGATGGGTCAAGACGACACGGGCGGGGTCCATAAACGAGACGGTCCGCGCCCTGACACGGAGTTAAAAAGCGAATAACATCCCCTATGCATTTGCTTTGCTCGCACCGTGCGGAACGCGGACCGAAACTCGGGTAATTAAGAACACTGCAGGCGCGGTGGCCTTGGAGAAGTCGCCGCCCGATGAGGGCAGATGATTTCTTTCAGATTTCTAAGCAAACGCGGAGCCCAGTGTCGAGATTTTGTTACAAGACCCAACGTTATCTAACCGTATGAATCCTATAAGATTTTCTTTTTTTGCGAGGCTGCAAGGGTCGACCCATACCCCATG
>CAYNUW010000319.1:1263-1684 GCA_964400455.1 uncultured Akkermansia sp.
TGCCCCTTCTTCCTCTGCCTCTCGTGCGGGCTTCTGCCTGCGTCTTTCGGTTTTTGCTCGGCCTTGTTTTGTCGGCTCCGGCGGTGTTGCAGGCGCAGGGCGTGGTCGTGCGCGCCTATGATTGGGGAAGCATGCCGGCGTCGGGAAATCTGTCGTTGAGCGGGTCGAGTTTAAGCGGCAACCCGACTTATTTCACCCGCACCAATTTTATCCGGCCCGAGCCGGGGGCTACCGGGCGGCTCTGGATCTGCGATTTGAACGGTAACCTGCAGATTCTGTCCGCGGCGGCGGCGAAGATGCGGGCGGAAGCGGCTGCGGCTGCAGCTGCTGCGGCGGCTGCCTCGTCGTCGGCGGCTGCGGCGGCGGGAGGAGGTGGAGGAAGGGCAGCAGGAACAGTGGCAGACGAGGAGGAGGAAGGAGA
>CAYNUW010000319.1:1694-4117 GCA_964400455.1 uncultured Akkermansia sp.
ATTTGAACGGCAACCTGCAGATCTTGTCCGCGGCGGCGGCGGCGGGTCGGGTGGCGGAGCGGTCCGCCGAGTTGCTGGAGCAGGCCGCCGCCGGTGCGCCCTATCTGGATTTTAATGGCTCGACCTCGGGGCACACCAACGACCGCACCTTTCTGCCCGGGCCGGATGGGACGACGCCGGCGACGCCGAGTGGCATTTTCCGTCGGTTCATCAAGCAGAGTGGCTACGCCAACGGGCTGGTGACGTTTCAGTTTGATCCGGAGTATCCGACCAACGGCCGATTTTACACCGTGCATATCGAGTCGAATTCGGGCAACACCGACGCGCAGCGCATCCCGCTGGGTGGCGCGGGCACCAAGCATCCCGGGTTGGACGTGGCCGGCTACACCAGCACGGCGGTGGTCGCGCCCCCGGCCGGGAGTATCTCGCGGCAGGCGGTGGTGGTGGAGTGGACCGATACCGCGCCGTCGGATTTCACCTTCCAGGGCACGGCGCGCGAGGTCTTGCGCATCGGCTACACGGGCAGCACCCACCCGCTGGGCGACTTGATTTTTAATCCCTTGGCGACGAGCCCCGCGCACCCCGACTGGGGCGTGTTGTATTTGGCTAATGGAGACGGCGGTTCGGGTGAGTCGAACAGCAACGACGACGGCGTTTCCGGGTTGACCGCCGGGGACCGGCACTTCTTTCCCCAGCGCTTGGACACGCTGGTGGGCAAGGTGCTGCGCATCGTTCCGGATTTGAGCCGGCAGACCGCCGGGAGCGTGGTGTCGGCCAACGGCCGTTATCGCATCCCTACGGATAATCCCTTTTATAACGTCGCCGGCGCGCGCCCTGAAGTGTGGACGCTCGGGCACCGCAATCCGCACCGGTTTTATTGGGACGTCCCCAGTCAGGCGCTGCTGGTGCTGGAGATCGGTCAACATGCCTGGGAAGAGGTCAACGTGCTCCAGGCGGGGGCCAATTATGGCTACCCGCACCGGGAGGGTTCGCAGCGTCTGATCATTTCGACGGGTGCGGACCACAAGACCCTGACGGACCCGCCGACGCCGGATGTGTTGCCGGTCCGGGTGGGGACCGCCACCACCGGCGAGACGGTGACGCCGGTTTATCCGGTGATCGCCTACCCGCACACCGCGCCGTTTGGTGACGCGATCGCCAACGGATTTGTCTATCGGGGTCGGGCGGTGCCGGCGCTGGCCGGGCGTTTCGTTTTCGGCGACATCACGACCGGGCGCGTGTTTCACGCCTCGTTGGCGGAGATGCTCGCCGCGCACGCCGCCAATGGGCCGGCCGCGCAGGCGGGGTTCGAGCGTCTGGACATCAGCTGGGACGATCCGACGACGCCGGGGGGGCCGCAGGTTTTTTCCCGGTTTTTCGAAATCATCCAGGCGGCCTATCGGGCGCGAGGCGGCACGGATGCGGATCTGCCGGGCGGTTCGACCATCTCGGGCACCGGTCGGGCGGACATTCGTCTGGCGCTGGACGCCGACGGTGAGATGTTGGTGTTGAGCAAGAGTGACGGCATGGTGCGCGGGCTTACGGCGGTGCCGGCGCGGGAGGGCTGGCGCGAGGCGCACTTTACGCCGTCGGAGCTGGCGGACGAGTTGGTGGCGGGTTCGGCGGCGGATCCCGACGGCGATGGGCTGAGCAACGAGCTGGAATACGCGCTGGGTGCCGATCCCCGCCGGCCGGACGTGGCGGCCCCCGGAGCCCGCGGCGTTCCCGGCGGCGTGGCGCTGGACTACAGTCCGCTTCGCCCCGAGCTGCGTTACTGGGTGGAACGCAGCGTGGATTTGAGCAACTGGACGACGGCGGGGGTCGTGGACGGTCGGGCCGACGGTGCGACGGAGGACGCTATCGGTTGGCGCACGGCGACGGCGGAGCACGGCGCGGAGGGCCGGGTCTTTCTGAGGTTGCGCGTCCGGCCGCGGGAGTAGTGCGGCGGCGGTTGCCAAAGCCCGCGCCGCGGGGCACGGTCGCGCGATGACGCTGAAGACGACGATCGCCTGCTGGATGCACCGCTGGGGGGAGGCCGGGGGGGCGCAGCGCCTTGCCCTGGGCACGATGGTCTTGGCGGGGTTCGGTTTGCTGGCGTGGGCGGTGCTGCTCTGGCCGCGCTGGCGGGCGGACCCGGATCTTTCGCACGGTTTTTTTGCGCTGCCGCTGGTGGTGCTGTTGTGGCGGCGGGCGAGGGAGGAGGCGGGGGCGGGGCCAGGGGCGGGTGTGCACTTGGCCGGGGTGGTCGTCGGGGCGGTGGTTTTGGCGGGTGCGACGGTGATGGCGACGATGTATGTGGCGGCGGTGGGCTGGGCGGAGCCGATTTCCTTGTTTGCGGCGTCGTTGGCGGCGGGTGTCGCGGCCGGGCTGGCGGCCTGGGTGGCGGCGGGTCCGGCGGTGCGGTGGGTGGGGGCGGGGTGGGC
>CAYNUW010000320.1:0-4113 GCA_964400455.1 uncultured Akkermansia sp.
GTGTAGGGTGCGAAGCCGAGCCGATTGATGCGACCGGACGAGTCGCGTTCGGTCAGCGCCAAGCTGACTTTTTCCAAGTCCTCCCAAGTCGCGGGGGCGACGACTCCGCCCTCGGCGTCAACAAAGCCCGCGCGGCGGAGAGCGTCTTTGTTGTAGATCAACGCCCGGGACTCGAAGGCATCGGGAATGCCGTAGACTCCGGTGTGTCCGGTCACGGGATGGGTGAACACGACCTCCTCCCAAGTGGTGCGGTAGTAGTCTTCGGCCCGAACGGTGTCGGGGTGTCCGATCGCCGCGTCGCGCTCAATGAAAGGCTGCAGGTCGGCAAAAGTGCCGCGCGCGCTCCACTCGGCGACCGCGAAGCGATCGAAGTAAATCACGTCGGGTGGCATGCCGCCCGCGACGCTGAGCAAGAACCGCGTCGGGTCTCCGGTCATGCCGCGCGAGGCATTTTGCCCGCTGATGACCCGATAGATGGGTTTGGTGGGGTCGGCTTCGTGGGCGCGGCGACTCTCTTCCTCAAAGGCCCGGATCGCGTCGTCCAAGGCACCGGAGATGGGGCCGCCTGGACCCATGTAGGTGATTTCCACCACGCCCGGTGGGGAAACCTGGACGGAGCGGGACGGGGACAGCAACCAGAGCAAAGTCAGCGCCACCGCGGAGAGCAGGGGCACCAATACGGACTGGGGTAATCGTAAGGGGAGAATTCTGGGCACGGACCGGAGGTGAATTTAACAATAAATCAAGCAAGGGGTTAATTCTCTGCAAGCGAAAACCAAGCGAGGGTAATTTTTTTGCCGAGAACGTTGAATGCCGGGGAGCGATCTTGCGCTGGGCTGGGGCACGACCCAAGTTGGAAATTTTCATGTCCATGGCCGAGACCAATCCACATCCCCAGCTGGCGCATCTGGGCGCGGCGGTGGTGCGCGAGCCGATTAGGGCGACTTCCTCGCGTCGGTTGAAGTGGCGGTTGGAGCTGGCGGGGTATGTTGTCCTGGAGCGTTTGCTTGGCCTGTTACCGCTGGCCTGGGTGGCGCAAATTGGGCGAGCCGCCGGGGCGCTGGCTCACCTCTGCCTGCCGGATCGTGCGCGGGTGGTCGGGCGCAATTTGAGGATAGCCCTGGCGGGCGAGCGTTCGCCGGCCGAGCTGCGCGGACTCACGGCGGAGGTTTTTCGCCGCAGCGGGGCGAACTTGTTGTGTTCGTTGTGCACGGCGGAGATGAATGAAGGGGCCTTGGTCCGGTCGGTGGAGCTGCGTGATCAAGCGATTTTCGACGAGGCGGTGGCGAAGGGGCGTGGAGTGGTGATGGTCTTGGCGCACATGGGAAATTGGGAAGCCTTGGCGCAATGGTTTCCGAGGTTGCTGCCGCCTGGGGTGGCCGGGGCGACGGTGTATCGGCCTTTGAACAATCCGTTGATGAATGAGCGGGTGGTGGCGACGCGGGCGCGGCGCGGGATCGGATTGTTTTCGAAGGACGATAATCCGCTGGGCATGGCGGGTTTTTTGCGGCGGGGCGGGGTCCTGGGGGTCTTGAGCGACCAACGGGCGGGTAAAATCGGGGAGCTGGTGCCGTTTTTCGGACGTCTGACCAGCTGCACGCCCATACCGGCCATCCTGGCGCGGCGCACCGGGGCGGCGGTGGTGGGTATTTCTCTGCGGACAGTGGGGCGCGGCCGGTGGGAACTGCGCTTCCATGCCCTGGGGGATGGCGAGCCGACGACGGCGCGAGTCATGGAGCTTTTGGAGCGGATGATGCGGGTGAGCATCGAGGATGTTTTTTGGTTGCAGGACCGCTGGCGGGTGAGCGGCCGGCGGCCCCAGGTGTTGGAAGGCAAGGCCCCCCGGGGCACCGTCCTCGCGCCGTGCAAACGGAGGCGCGGGTTGTTGTGGCCGGATGTCGATGGATCCAAACCGGTGCCGCCGGCGGCCGTGCCCGATGATGTGAGTTATGAGTGGGTGGAGCGGCGAGCGGGCGAGAGTTCGGTGGAGTATTTGAAACGGGTGGATGCCTCCGGTGAGCTGCCGCTCGACCTGGTGGTCGGCGGAGCGGAAGAGCGCGGCTTGCGGCGGGCGTGTCGCAAACTCGGCGTGGGCTGGTTGGCGGCCGAGGTCAAAGCGGAGGGCGCGGCGTGAAAGTTCTGCAAATCCTGCCCGAGCTGAATTCCGGCGGGGTGGAGCGCGGCTGTCTGGAAGTGGCGGCTCATCTTGTGCGCGCCGGGCATGAGGCGCTGGTGGTTTCCAATGGCGGGCGGCTGGTGGAGGCGTTGACGAAAAGCGGTGCCCGACACGTGGCCATGCCGGTGCATAAAAAACAGCTGCGCTCCCTTTGGCAGGTGCGGCCGTTGCGCCGGCTGTTCGAGCGGGAGCGGCCGGACATCGTCCACATCCGTTCGCGTGTGCCGGGTTGGCTGGCGTGGCTGGCTTTGCGCAAGATGGACGTGGCCACGCGGCCGCGGTTGGTGAGCACGGTGCACGGCTTTTATTCCGTGAACGCGTATTCGGCGATCATGACGCGGGGCGAGCGGGTCATAGCGGTGTCGGAAAGCGTGAGGGAGTATGTGACCAAGAACTATCCGCGGGTGCCGGCGGAGGTGCTCCGCGTCATACCGCGCGGGGTGGATCCGTTGGGTTATCCCCGTGGCTTTTCGCCCGACGCCGCCTGGAAGGCCAAGTGGGAGAGCGAGCACGGCGGGCTGGCCGGCAAAGCGGTTCTGCTCCTGCCCGGCCGCATCACCCGGCTCAAGGGGCACGAGGATTTTTTCGAGTTGCTGGCGGCGCTGAAGTTGGGCGGGCTCCGGGTTCACGGTCTGGTGGTGGGCGATACCCATCCCAAAAAGCGCGCCTACTTGGTGGAATTGCGGGCTGGTGTGAGCCGTCTGGGGCTGGCGGACGATGTTTCGTTTTTGGGTCATCGTGCGGATTTGCGAGAGATCATGGCGGTCAGCGACCTGGTGTTGTCCTTGTCCCAGCAGCCCGAGTCGTTTGGGCGAACGGTGGTGGAGGCGCTTTCGATCGGACGCGCTTTCGTCGGTTACGATCACGGCGGCGTGGGCGAGCAGTTGCGGGCGGTTTTTCCGGCGGGTTGCGTAAGCTTGGGGGACGGCGCCGGGCTGGTGGCCACGGTGCGGCGGGTGCTGGCCGAACGTCCGCTGATCGGGGCGGTGCCGCCGGCGTATTCGTTGGAAGCGATGTGCGGGTCCACCGAGTCGGTTTACCGGGAGTTATCGGCTGCGCGGCGAGCCGGCTGATCGGTCAAAGTCAGGTCGAAAGCCTGAACTTGATGCCCGGCCCAGGTCTTGTTGCTCTACCCCGCTTACATGAACTCTCTCGCCATCGTCGGACTTGGCTACGTGGGCCTGCCACTGTCGCTGCAATTCGCCCGCTCGGGGTGTCGCGTGCTGGGGCTCGACATAGATCCGAAGAAAATCGAGGCGATCAATGCCGGTCGTAGTTACATCAAGCACATACCGGCGGAGGCGGTGGCCGAGCAAGTTGCCGCCGGCCGTTTTCTGGCTAGCACCGACTTTGCCCGGTCGGTCGAGGTGGAGGCGGTCGTGCTTTGCGTGCCCACGCCGCTCAATGCCTTTCGTGAGCCGGATCTTAGTTACGTGCTGAACACGGCCCGGGCCCTGGCTCCGCATCTGCGCAAAGGTGTGTTGGTGGTTTTGGAGTCCACCACGTATCCGGGCACGACGGATGGTGAGTTGCGCGAGGTATTGGAGGCCGGGTCGGGTCTCAAGGCGGGCCTCGACTTCCATCTGGCGTTTTCCCCGGAGCGAGAGGATCCCGGTAATCCAGATAGCAAAGTGGCCCGCATCCCCAAGGTGGTCGGCGGCCTAACTCCGCAGTGTTTGGAGAAGGCCCTCGCCCTCTATGGACGGGCCATCGAGAAACTGGTGCCGGTCAGTTCGTGCCGGACTGCGGAGGCGACCAAGCTGCTGGAGAACATATTCCGTTCGGTGAACATCGCCTTGGTCAACGAGCTGAAGCTGGTTTACGGCGCGATGGGCATAGACATCTGGGAGGTGATCGAAGCGGCGAAGACCAAGCCGTTTGGCTACATGGCCTTTTATCCGGGGCCCGGCCTTGGGGGACACTGCATCCCGATCGAC
>CAYNUW010000321.1:0-4101 GCA_964400455.1 uncultured Akkermansia sp.
GACACGCGGCGCTGGTTGTATGTTGCCTCGATTGTATTGCTAGCGTGCGTGTTTCTGCTCTACCGCTGGTTGACTCGCGCGAAGTTCGGTCACCTGATGCAGGCCATCCGGGATGGCGAGAACCGGGTGCTCTTTTCAGGTTACGCGACGGCACGTTACAAGTTGTTCGTTTTCGTATTGGTAGCCGCGATAACCGGTGTGGCCGGAGCTTTGTATGTGCCTCAGGTGGGAATCATTAACCCCTCGGAGATGACTCCTGAAAAGTCGATCGAGGCCATTGTGTGGGTGGCGGTCGGGGGGCGGGGCACTTTGATCGGACCGATCATCGGAGCCGTTTTTGTCAATGCACTGAAAAGCTGGGCTACCCGGGCCGCACCTGAGTTATGGCTCTATATACTCGGGGGCCTTTTCATCGTCGTCGTTTTGTTCCTTCCGGGCGGCATCGTTAGCATCCCCGGTAAAGTCAAAGCGGTTATCGCCAAGTTTCGTGTTCGGTCGGTCGGGGGTGCCCCTTCGGACAACCAAGCTTAGTCTCAGTTCATACTTCAAACCCGCGTTATGTCGCATCCCATTCTCCAAGCAGAGGAAGTCACCAAATCCTATGACGGATTTCGTGCGATCAATAACCTGAACTTCTACCTTTTCCCAGGGGAGTTGCGCACCGTGATCGGACCTAATGGCGCGGGGAAATCGACTTTTTTTGACCTGCTGACCGGCCGCGCGAAACCGGATGTAGGTGAGATAAAGTATGCTGAAACCGACGCGGCGCCGTCCTTGGATCTGACGAAGTTGAACGAATATGAAATCCAGCGGCTGGGTATTGGTCGCAAGTTTCAGACTCCATCCGTCTTCGCCGAACACACTGTGTTTACCAACTTGGTCCTATCCTTGCGTGGACCGCGCGGCGTCTTCGCTTCTCTCTTTCACCGGCTGGATTCAATCCAGCGTGATCGGATTGATGCTCTGCTAAAACTTATCCGTCTAGAAGATAAGTTGACGTGGAAGGCCGGTTTGCTGTCCCACGGAGAAAAACAGTGGTTGGAGATCGGCATGTTGCTCGCTTCCGAGCCTCGCGTTCTGCTGGTTGACGAGCCGGCGGCGGGTATGACCGATGAAGAAACGCATCGCACGGGAGAGCTCCTGTTGTCACTCCGCGGCAAGCACAGTATCGTGGTGGTCGAGCACGATATGACTTTCGTAAAACAGATCTCGCAGGATGGCCAGGTGACCGTGCTCCACCAGGGCAGCGTATTGTGTGAGGGGAAGTTCGATGATGTGCAATCCAACCCCAAAGTTCGCGAAGTCTACCTGGGCCGTGGAAAACATTGACCGCCCGAAGTCTCTCGCGGCAACCCGTGAAACGTTCCAACCAGCGTCCAGCCATTCGTTGTAAATCATCCACCGCATTATCCGCGTAATCCCGTCATTGATCGAATTCGTCAAGATGCCTGAACCTCTCCTCAATCTCTCCGCTGCCGAGGTCGATATCGACGGCTCGCGTATATTGCGTGGTGTGACCCTCGAAGTCCGACCCAACGAAGTCGTTGCCCTGATGGGCCGAAACGGTGTGGGCAAGACCACGACTTTGCGTGCCTTGATGGGGCTGCGTCCCCTGCGTTCCGGGGTAATGACCCTCGGTTCGACCGATCTGAGCCGACTCGACACCGCCGGCCGCGCTCGTGCTGGTCTCGGATACGTGCCTCAAGGGCGCGACATTTTCCCACATCTCACCGTGGAGGAGAATCTTCGCATCAGCCTCGTGGTGCACGGCGTGAAAGGTTCCGACGCTCGGGATGCGATGGACGAAGTATATGCCCTTTTCCCGATTTTAAAAAAGTTTGTTTCGCGCAAGGGTGGTGTGTTGTCGGGTGGTCAACAGCAACAGCTTGCGATCGGTCGTGCCTTGTTGACCAAACCGAAGCTGCTGTTACTCGATGAACCCACTGAGGGCATTCAGCCGAGCATCATTGAGGAAATTGGCGACACCCTCAAAAAGCTGCGCTCAAGCGGTCGCCTTTCGATTCTTTTGGTCGAGCAATACGTGGACTTCTGCCGAGCAGTCGCGGACCGTTTCTACGCCATGGATCGCGGCGCGGTCACCATCAGCGGTCCGATCACGGAGCTGACCGATGAAGTGGTAAAAGAACATTTGCAGGTCTGAGTAGATTGCTGCCATTCACAGTTTACCGGCGCCAAGCCCGATTCCTCTTCACGTCCCATGCACCTCACCCCCCGCGAGCGCGAAAAACTAATGGTCGTTGTTGCCGCCGACCTTGCCCGTCGTCGGCAGGCCCGTGGTCTTAAGCTCAACTATCCCGAGGCGGTTGCGATCATCACTTATGAAATCATGGAAGGTGCGCGCGATGGCCGTTCGGTCGCCGAGCTCATGAGTTACGGGACCACCTTGCTGACACGCGCGGATGTCATGGAGGGCGTGCCCGAAATGATTCATGATGTGCAGGTAGAGGCTACTTTCCCCGATGGCACCAAACTGGTAACCGTTCATCATCCCATTCGTTGACGCTATGATCCCCGGAGAAATCATCCCAGCCAGTGACCCCGCTCATGCAGGGCTCGAAGCCAATCTCGGTTTGGCAACGATTTCGCTCGTCGTGGCCAACACCGGTGATCGTCCGATTCAAGTGGGTTCGCACTTCCATTTTTACGAGGCGAACTCGGCATTGAGATTTGATCGTTCAGCGGCACGCGGCTTCCGTTTGAATATTCCCGCTGGAACGGCGGTTCGTTTTGAGGCCGGTGATAGCAAACACGTGGAGCTCGTCGCTCTGGCCGGCGATCGTGAGGTCTGGGGCTTTAATGCCAAGATCAACGGCAAGCTATAACACTGCTAGCGATTCTTCGTGTTCATCCGCGGTTAAAAACTCCCCCGTCCATGGCTCTAAAACTCACTCGCCGCCAATATGCTGAAATGTTCGGCCCCACCGTGGGCGATCAGGTTCGGCTTGCTGACACTGAACTGTTTATCCAAGTCGAGCGCGACCTGATCGTCGAGGCCGGCGGCTATGGTAACGAGATTAAGTTTGGGGGTGGGAAAGTCATCCGTGATGGCATGGGGCAATCAGGCACCGCAACGGATGCTGAGTCCCTCGATCTGGTCATCACCAATGCGCTCGTCCTCGACGCCAAACTGGGTGTTATCAAAGCTGACATCGGCATTAAACATGGCCTGATCGTGGGTATAGGTCATGCGGGCAACCCCAGTATCCAGAATGGCATCGGCTCGGTGTTTCCCGATCCCAAGACCGGCCGGAAAAACCCGATGATCGTCGGTGCGTGCACCGAGGTGCTGGCCGGAGAGGGCTGTATTCTCACCGCAGGCGGGATTGATACGCATATCCACTTTATTTGCCCTCAGCAGATCGACGAGGCCATTAGCTCGGGGGTGACGACCATGCTGGGTGGCGGCACCGGTCCATCGCACGGCACTCTGGCGACCACCTGCACTCCAGGAGCTTGGAACATTCACCGTATGCTCCAGGCCGCCGAGGCCTATCCGATGAATCTGGGTTTTATGGGCAAGGGCAACTGCGCCACGGCCCAGCCACTACGGGATCAGGTCGAGGCTGGTGCACTCGGGCTTAAACTGCACGAAGATTGGGGCACCACGCCGGCCGCCATTGATACATGCTTAGGCGTCGCGGACGAACTCGACGTGCAGGTCGCCATCCATACGGACACCCTGAATGAAGCGGGTTTCGTCGACGATACCCTCGCCGCATTCAAAGGACGCACCATCCACACGTTCCACTCCGAAGGGGCGGGTGGAGGCCACGCGCCGGATATCATCCGGGTTTGTGGCGAAGCGAACGTGCTGCCTTCGTCGACCAATCCCACCCGTCCTTTTACGGTCAATACCATCGACGAGCATCTCGACATGCTGATGGTTTGTCATCACTTGGACAATAAGATCCCGGAGGATGTAGCCTTTGCCGAATCGCGTATTCGGCCCGAGACCATCGCCGCCGAAGACCGCCTGCATGACTTGGGCGCGATCTCCATCATGTCGTCGGACTCCCAAGCCATGGGTCGTATTGGCGAAGTGATTTTGCGCACATGGCAGACCGCGCACAAGATGAAGCT
>CAYNUW010000322.1:0-4025 GCA_964400455.1 uncultured Akkermansia sp.
TCTCCGGCGGGGACTGCACCCTGCCGGAGATTTTAGGACCTCCCTTACCTCCGCAATCAAACCCTAGGCAGAAAATGCGGTTTCAATGCATAGCCGTGTAAAAAAAGACTTAAATCGAACAATCTGACCGATCTTATTCGCCATAAGCAAATATCCGCCTTTACCCCTTCCTACCTACATATAATTACTGATATCCTAATCAACGCTACGCCGCCGGTCTGGAGGCACTCGTTTTGCTCCGCCATCTTCCAACAAACATGTCCGCACTAACCAATCTAAGCGCATCGCTGGTGCTTTTGTGCCTCCCGTCGGCTTGGTGGCTGCGTGGACGCTTTCGCCGCGCCACCGTCTCCCAAATCTTGGATCGCGCCGCCCTGCGCCTTGGCACGCTGCACCCGCTTTGTTTACTCGACCTGCCTCGCGCCTGGGCAGGGGTCTGGCTGCTCGAAAAAGCCATCGCCCTCGCCCTGCCCGACGGAGGGCGCGGCCACATTCTCATCATCGGCCTGGTGGCCGTGGCCACTTCCCTGGGCCTGATTCTGCAATTGCTCTTCCATCGCCTGGAAGAAATCGAAGTCCATCCGCCGGGTTTTTATTTGACCGGCCTGCTCCTCGGCTCACTGGAACCCGCCGTCGCCGTGCCCGCGCTTTTCCTTGGCATCGCCACCTCCGTCGCCGTGCGCAACCTGATGTCAGGCCTCATCGTCACCGGACTCAGCGTGGCCGTGCTCGGCGTTCTCTTCGGTATGTCGAAGTATGACCTGGCCACCCAGGCGCTTTATTTCGCCGCCATCCTTGCTCCCGTGATCGGCTCCAATCGCCACTACGCCGTTCCGATCAGCAACACGCTTCATTCTACTACGCTAAAGAAACCAGACCGCTTCTCGTCTCGTTTGCGCTAAACCCTGGCGGACGTCCTGAATCCAGAATCGGCCCGCCATCCGTAAACATCCATGTAATCCGTGGTTAACCACCAAAGACCAACGGTCTACCCGTCCGAGGTGGAACGTGTTGTCCCTAACACGTTGGTTTGCGTCGGATCGTCGCGACTACCTCTCCGCACCCTCCGCAATCAAAAACCTCGCCCCGCTTTATTATCGTAAATTATAGCTCATTGGCGGTTTAAAACCTCCGCCCCCGAGTGCCTCACGCCAAGACGCGAAGCCGCCAAGTTCGATCCCCAAGCCAAGCGCATTAGGGACCATGCGCTCCACCTGCCATCCTCCGCGCAGCTTCGCTGTCTCCACCCCAGGCACGCCGTTCGCCCGGCGGCCAGTCCAGCCAAGCATTTTTTGCCCAAACCTGCGCCTCGCCAGGTTGACGATTGACGATGAGACTCAGTCCCAAGTATGCCTATCGGGCACATCCTCCCTGTCCCGATGCCCATGACTCCGCCCACTTTCCACCCGCTGCCGCTCTGCCAACTACCGGCCGGACGCTCGGGCCGGGTCTGCGCCTTGCGGGGTGAAACCGCCTTTTGCCAACGCATCCGCGAAATGGGCTTCGGCGAACGCGCCTTTGTCACCAAGGTCGGCGGTGCCGGCCCCTTCATATGCCTGGTCAATGGCTGCCGTCTGGCCCTGAACCACGAGGCCGCCGCCGCCATCCTGATCGAACCCCTCGGCCTCCGGACCTGACACCCTTACCCGGTCAGCCCCCCGCGACGCGGCCCTGCGTTACCATGACCCTCGATCAAATCGCCATCGGCACTTCCGCCATCGTTACCGCTTACCCCAAAACCGGCCCGGCCTTCACCCGCCTCCGCGAGATGGGCCTCCTCCCCGGCACCCGCGTCACCTTGATCCGGATCGCCCCGCTCGGCGACCCCTTGGAATTCCAGTTTCGCGGCTACCGCCTCTCCCTGCGCAAAACCGAGGCCGCTCAAGTCGAGGTCACGCCATGAGCTCCGCCGCCCACTCCAGCCACCGCACTCCCGTCTACGCCCTCGTCGGCAACCCCAACTGCGGCAAATCCACCCTGTTCAACGCCCTCACCGGCCTCAAACAAAAGGTCGGCAACTACCCCGGCGTCACCGTCGAGCGCAAGATCGGCACCGCCTACACCCAACACGGCCTGCCCCTCACCCTGATCGACCTGCCCGGCGCCTATTCACTCGCCGCCCGCTCCCCCGACGAAGCCGTCACCCGCGATGTCCTCCTCGGCCGCCGCGCCGATACCCCCACCCCGGATCGCATCATCTGCATCGCCGACGCCACCAACCTCGAGCGCAACCTCTACCTCGTTCACCAAATCCTCGATCTCGGTCGTCCGGTCATCCTCGTGCTCAACCTGATGGACCTCGTCACCCAGGCCGGTCTGCGCGTCCACCCCGAGCACCTCGAGCGCGAACTGGGCATACCCGTCATCCCCTGCTCCGCCACCAACGGCCAAGGCCTCATCGAGCTAAAACTCGCGCTCTCCCGCACCGACCTGCCCCTGCCCCGCCACGCCTGGGAGGTTCCCGCCACCCTCGGCCCCGCCGTCGCCGATCTCCAGGCGGCCCTGCAAAGCCACGACGCCCGCGCCCCCCTCGCCGCCCGCGCCGAAGCCCTGCTCCTTCTCACCGACCCCGACCCGGTGCGCGTCGCCGGCTCCTCCCCCCACTCCGCCGCCACCCTAAACGTGCTCGACCGGTGGAAACACCGCTGGACCGAGGCCGGAATCGACGCCTCGGGTGAACTCGTCGCCGCCCGTTACGCCATCATCGGCCGGCTCGCCGCCGCCACCCTGGGAGGCGCCTCCCCCGCCGACGCCCACCCCGCCCTACCCGGCATCGCCCTCAGCGACCGCATCGACACCGTCGCCACCCACCCGGTCGGCGGCTGGCTCGTGTTTGGCGGACTCATGGCCGCGATGTTCTTTGCCATCTTCACCCTCGCCGAGACCCCCATGGGCTGGATCGAGTCCCTCATGGCCTGGACCACCGGGCACGTCTCCGCGCTCATCCCGTCCGGCCCCTTCCACGACCTTGTCAGCGACGGCGCCCTCGCCGGCGTCGAAGGCGTCATCATTTTCCTGCCCCAAATCCTCATCCTGTTCTTCTTTATCGGACTACTCGAAAGCACCGGCTACATGGCCCGCGCCGCCTTTATCATGGATCGGGTCATGAGCCGCGTTGGATTAAACGGCAAAAGCTTCATACCCCTGCTCAGTTCCTACGCCTGCGCCATCCCAGGCATCATGGCCGCCCGCACCATCGAGGACCCCAAAGACCGGCTCGTGACGATCCTCGTGGCACCTTTCATCAGTTGCTCCGCACGACTACCCGTCTACCTGCTGCTCATCGCCGCCCTGGTCGGCACGACCGATGTCCCGGTCACCACTCAGGTCAGCCTCATGCTCGCCATGTATGCCCTGGGCACCGTCGGCGCCTTCTTTTTCGCCTGGTTCTTCAAAAAAACCCTCCTGCGCGGCGCGCCTCCTCCACTCATCCTCGAACTCCCGCCCTACCGCCTACCCCGCCTGCGTGACGTTCTCTTCCAAATGGCCGAGCGCGCCCTGCTCTTTATCAAACGTGCCGGCACCGTCATCCTCGCTCTCTCCGTAGTCCTGTGGGCGCTAGCCACCTACCCTCGACTACCGGACGCGCCCGACAGCGCTGACGGACAGCCAAAAACCCCGCTCGCCCACAGCTTCGCCGGACGCGCCGGCCTCACCCTGGAGCCAGTGATCGCTCCCCTCGGCTTCGATTGGCGCATCGGCATCGGCCTCATCCAATCCTTTGCCGCTCGCGAAGTATTCAACAGTTCGATGAGCGTGATTTTCTCGGTCGAGGAAGCTGACGACGAGAACGAGAACCGTGAACGTCTGCGGATCGCGTTAGCCGCCGCCACCCGGCCCGACGGCAGCCCCCTTTTCACCCCGCTGGTGTGCCTCAACCTGATGGTGTTTTATGTCTTCGCGATGCAGTGCATCAGCACCTTGGCCGTCGTCCGACGAGAAACCGCCGGTTGGAAATGGCCACTCTTCCAACTCGCCTACATGACCGGCTTCGCTTGGGCTCTTTGTCTCGTGATCTATCAAGT
>CAYNUW010000323.1:0-3466 GCA_964400455.1 uncultured Akkermansia sp.
TTCCTGACCGGCCTCGGGCTGATCTCGCTGTTCGCGCTGACGCTGCGCTGGCTGCCGCCGGCCGGGTTCGGCACCGCCGCGCACATGGTGCTGCCGGCGCTGACCCTCGCCCTCGGCCTCGCGGCGTTCTCGGTGCGCATCATCCGCACCTACGAAGAGCTGATGATCGCCCGCTCCGTGCTGGGGCGTATGGCCCGAGGTTTTTTAACCACGAATTACACGGATAGGGACAGGGAGGCGTGAGGGCGGGGGGTTTGGTATCCGTGCTATTCGTGTAATCCGTGGTCCAAACGGTTTGGTTCAGCGCACGACGCGTTTCCATTCGGGTTTGGCGTGACGGAACTTGAGCAAGAGCGCCAAGCGTAGCTCAGTAATAGCCAGGTAACCGGACATCTGAGCGAGGTGGGTGTCGGTGAAAGCCGAGACGACCTTGGGGTCTGCGATGACCGCGTGATCGATGATCAGATCCGGGACCAAGGTGCCGATCAGTTCGCCTTTGTAGTGCACAGGGAAATGGCGCTGCTGCTCGACGATGCACCCTTGCTTGCGGAGTTCGATGACGAGGGCGTTTTCGTAGAGCTTTTCGTCAAGACCAGGCTTGAGGGTGTTCAACACGGTCATGGCCGCCCCGATGATCTTGTGACTGAGCGCTCCTTCGATCATGGAAGTATATACCGGTGTCACTAACCACGGATGGCACGGGTTACACGAACAAAGGCAGGGAGGCGTGGAGGGCTGTTATCCGTGCTATTCGTGTCATCCGTGGTCCAAGTGGTTTGGGCTTCGTCATGGCGGACTCTGGCACGAGTGGCGGGGCGCGGGTGCTGGTCTCCGTTGCCCGCATATCCGGAATCCGGGTTCAGGCGCCAGGCCGGGCTTTATAGGGGGAGACTTTGGCGAGCTGTTCCCACAACTCCCGCTCTTCATGCGAGACCGGCGTCGGAGTGAGGAGCCGCACCGTGGCGAAAAGATCACCGCGCTCGCCCCCTTCGCGCGGCAGTCCAAGTCCGCGCAGGCGCAGCCGCATCCCCGCCGCCGCACCGGCCGGCACCCGCAGCGTGGTGGCACCATCAAGCGCAGGAAGCTGCACCTCCACCCCTAGAACCGCCTCCCAGGGCGCAAGGTCCAGCTCGTAGGCGAGGTCGGCTCCTTCCACCACAAAGTGCGGATGACGCGCCAGGCGGACACGTAAGAACAGGTCGCCGGCCGCGGCGCCTTCGTGCCCGGCATTGCCTTGGCCTGCCAGGCGGATGCGCTGGCCCTCGCGCACCCCGGGCGGGATGCGCACCTTGTAAGTATCGCTGCGCTCGGTGGCATCGAAGGAGGCGGGACGCCGAAGCATGATCTTGCGCGTCGCGCCGCGCAGGGCCTCCTCCAGCGTCACGAGCAGATCCGCTTCCACTTCGGCTCCAGCTTGCGCGCCGGGCGGAGCGTGACCGAAAACCGACGAGAAAAAATCGCTGAAGCCGGTGCCCTCGTATTCATAACCGCTCCCGGCGGAAGGTCTTTGGTGACGGCGGGTGTTCGGGCCCGGCGCAGAGCGGCGGGGGTCAAAATAGTTGCCGTCGCGCGCGCCCGCATCGTCCTGCCAATGCGCGCCGAGCTCGTCGTAACGCCGACGCTTTACCGGGTCTCCAAGGACCTCGTAGGCCTCGTTGATCTCTTTGAACTTCGCCTCACCGACGGTTTTATCCTTGGCCGCGTCAGGGTGGTGGATGCGCGCGAGCTTGCGAAAGCCGAGCTTGATCTCTTCCGCCGTGGCGGTGCGGGGCACGCCGAGGCTGGCGTAGTAGTCTTGGAGTTGCACGGACAGGTCGGGTGGAGTGGGCGGTGCGGTGCGGAACTTGGGCTTACCTAAAAACCACATTTCATAGAAGGTAAGCAGTGATACACGGTGTTTTAAGATAGCGATCTCGGCGAAAGTTTAAAGAAGGACCTTCGCTGCCCCGAGGTACCCGTCAACAAGCTGCCTCTTATGCCTTAACTTACGTCATCTTCGTTCCCTTCGTTTTCTTCTGTAACTTTCTTCTGCCGATTTTAGCTACCCCCTGGGGCGAGAGGCCCCATGCAAACCGGGGGATGAACTGGACCCAATCCGCTGGGTTCGCCGTAACTTTGGCGGCGCACGAGCACGGTGTGGAGTGCCTCCAAGAGAGTTTTCGCCGAGTAGGGTTTCATAAGAAAATGTTGAATGCCGGCGGCCTGCGCGCGGTCGTATAACTCGCCAGAATTCACACCGCTGGAGGCGATGACGGGCAGTCTGGGGTTCACCTGTCGCACAGCCAGAATGGTGTCGGCTCCGTCAAGCATCGGCATTGACAAGTCGGTGAGCATCAAGGCGACTTCAGATCCGTGCCGGGCAAAATATTCGATCGCCTGCTCGCCGCCGCCCGCGCTGAGCACCCGGTAGCGATAGGCTTCGAGGACATGCTGCGCGATTTCTCGAATCGACCTTTCGTCATCGACCACCAAGATGAGCTCGCCGTGGCCGTACGGGAAGGCGGACTCGCCGGCGTTTAAAGTTTGGTGCGTCGTCGATTGTGGCAAGGCGGGGAGATAGACCTCAAATGTCGAGCCACAATCTATCTTGCTAACGACGGTTTGGAAGCCGCCGTGGCGCTTGACGATCGCATCCACGGTGGCCAAGGCGGCGCCGGCGACCACGCCGTCTTTCTTGGTGATGCAAAACCCATCAAAAACGCGGCCAATCACTTCGGGCGCCATACCCAGGCCGGTATCGGTGACGGAGATTTTCACATAAGGACCGGCGCAGGCGTTTTCATTGAGTGGCACGCCTTGGGCACCGATCAAGAGGTTGGCCGCCCCGAGCGTGAGTTTGCCTCCGCCGGGCATGGCGTCGCGGGCGTTTACGGCGAGATTCAGCAGGATTTGATGAATCTGCGCCGGGTGCCCCGACACCGGCCAGAGAACACCGCTGACTTTCAATTCAATGAGGATGTTGCGGGGAAAGGTGTGGCGGATGATGTCACCGAGTTCCTCGACCATCGGGCCCAGGCACATGTTCATGGTTTCGCCATCGAAACCGCGCGTGAAGGACAGGACCTGGCGGAGCAGCCCTGCGCCTCGTTTTGTGCTGTTTTCTATCACGTCGAGCATAGACGAGGGACCGGCCACGGCGTCCTGATGCCTCAGCAGATCGACGGCTAGCATGACCGGCGCGAGCACATTGTTCAGATCATGCGCGATGCCGCCGGCCAAGGTGCCGACACTGGCTAGGCGTTGGGCGCGGAGGTATTCAGACTCGATGATTTTTTGCATGGTGAGGTCGCGCAAGCCGCCGACCACACGAAGGGCTTTCCCGACGGGATCGCGCAGGATGTAGCCGCAATCATGCACCGGAGCGTAGGTGCCGTCTTTGTTTCTTACGCGATAGTCGTCGTGCCAGATATCCGTCAGGGAACCGAGTGCCTGGGCGAAATTTGTGGCGACCCGCGAGGCATCCTCC
>CAYNUW010000323.1:3476-4025 GCA_964400455.1 uncultured Akkermansia sp.
CGGGTGTAGGAGCTCGGCCCAGGAGCTGCGCAGTGGGGAAATTTCATCGGGTGTGTAACCGAAAGTGCTATAAAATCCTTCGCTCCACCAGAGCACGTCTGTGCGCAAGTCCAGATCCCAGACCACATCGCCGACGGCGCGGGCACCGAGGCGGAATCGTTCCTCGCTCTCGCGCAGGCGCGCGTCGCCTTGTTTGCGCTCAGAAATGTCGCGGATGTTGCACTGGATTAACCTGCTCTCGCCTTCAGCGTAGAGATTGCACACGCACTCCGCGTGCTTTTGTGAGCCATCGCTGCTTTTTAAGGGCAGGTCGTCGTAACGAACATGGCCGAAAAGACGCAGGGCTTCGAACATGGCCCGGCTTTCGGCGACACCCCAGAGCAGGCCGATTTCAAACATTTCTTTTCCCAGAATATAGGCTCTCGGACGTTGGATCAAATCCTCGAGGCAGGGATTCACATCCACGATTTTGCGCGTTTCAGGGTCGATGATCAGGATGCCGTCGCGTGCGGCCTGAAAAAGCCGTCGATAGCGCAATTCCGAGCGGAT
>CAYNUW010000324.1:0-4013 GCA_964400455.1 uncultured Akkermansia sp.
AGAATCTACTTCCGGAGTCTTAAAATACCCGGAGGGAACGCTGTGTCCGTGGCAAACAACATTAATAGTTCTATTTTCAGGCCACTTAACCTTGCATAGATCCAAAATTGGACTCAGATACGGTTGCTTATCAATGACAGAACTATAGTCCTGCTGAGCCAAGGCTGTCGCAACGAAAATTGATATAAGCACCAGTTTCACACTCTTCATGAGGAACACGGAATAGAATTCAAAAGCATCTCGGCAATAGCGAAACGCAAGTGAGTCGAATGCGTGCCGCATGGCCTCCGCAAGCAAATACCGAAAAGAAGATCCGGAATCAAATTTGATTCATTATCTTACTCGGCCCTGAAAACGCCGTCCTAGACGACACATCCGATCCAGATGATAGATACCAATATGCGCAGCTGTGGTTTGTTGTCTACTGCGCGGCAAATAACCTCGCCCCATAAATTTCTACGGTGGAGATGATCAAATTCGAAGTAGATCCAGAATGTCAAAAAACGTCGTTCGTTCAGCGCCGCGTTCAATGCACATGCGGGCATTGAGGCCCATGAGCGAATCGAGCGAATGTATGTGATCGCGTAGCGCCACGAGGTGCACCCGGCGCGGGTGGTCCCGTGGAAGAATGAGACAGCGGAACGGCTGCCGGAAGTGTTCTCCAAACCGTCGGCGCAGGCGAGGAACGAGATAGCGGCGGCGCAGAAGAAGAAGAAGCTATATGCGCGCAACGGGCAGCTGCAGATGGAGCTGAATTAACCCAAAGAAAGTTGGACTGTTTGGGAGTTGAGGAGCGTCGCGGCACGATAGAAGCGAAGCATCCGGGCTTGAGCGTGAAGCTGCACTACGATCTGCCCGGATTGCCGGGCTCGACCCGCCACCACCGAGCGAAGCCGGAGTCGAACGATATCGAGAGGATGCGGACGTGTCTGGCGTTTCCCTTCTTCCGCAGCCGGCAGATGACACGATGGCTCCGAAGGCAGAGGCATCCGGTGAATCGCAAGCGCGTGCGGCGGCTGATGGCCGCGATGGGACTGAAGGCGATCTATCGCCGGCCAAACCTGTCGAAGGCGGCGAAGTCGCATCCGATCTATCCGTATCTGTTGCGGGACGGACATCACCTACATCCCGGTGGCCGGCGGCTCCGTCTACCTCTGCGCGGTGATCGACTGGCACAGCCGATACGTCTTGGCTTGGGAACTGTCGAACATGCTCGACGCGTCCTTCTGCGTGCGAGCGGTGAGGCGGGCGATCGCGGCTTACGGCGTGCCGGATACCTTCAACACCGACCAGGGCTGCCAGTTTACCAGCGCAGAGTTTACCCAACCGCTGCTCGCACTCGGCGTCCGGCTGTCGCTGGACGGCAAGGGCCGGCACCTGGACAACGGATTCGTCGAGCGGCTGTGGCGCAAGCTCAAACACGAGAAGGTTTACCCGAAGCGCTACGAATCAGTGTTTGATGCCCATAACCTACCTCGCCTTCTACAATGACTGCCGTCCGCACTCCGCCTGCGGCCACACCACCTCGGGCGAAGTTTACCGCGTTCAACAGCAAACCAAATGGCCGTCTAGCGGCGGCCCGCGCGGACGGGATGGGAGCAAAGCTCCCTACCCTACGACCCTACTTCAATGTGCTTTCCGTCAGATAACCCAAACCATAACCAGCAAAGCCGTTGCACCTGTCCAACCGACGGGGACCACTTAGCACTTACACTTAGACAAGTTGAGTCGGTGGCTGCGGCATCGCCTGAATGATCTCCGCCCTCGCGCATGACATTCTGATTTGGAAAACAAATAGGTTCTTTCCACGTGTCGTACTTTTCCGTCCGTTGACGCTAATCGCAGTATAAGCCCCATTCTGGTCTACCGCCTCTCGGTTCGTTGTTCTAGCGATTATCGCTCTGCTTGGCGAAAATTACCCAAAGCCCCCTCTTTTTCTAACCTGTCATTTTTCTCCATGCAAACCACCCCGTTTAATCCCTCATCTTCACTGGCCCCGCTAAGCGTTGATTTGACTCGTACTCCTGTCCGCCGTTCCAGGTCCCTAAAACTCTGCGGATCCATTTTAGCTTTGGCCACAGCGGCTGCCTCTGTCCATGCCCAGTCCACATGGATCGGCACCGTTAGTCAGGATTGGAATACCACCTCAAACTGGAGTTCGTCTCCTTCCAATCCGACGGGGAACTTCATAATCAACGCAGCTACCGGAAACTTCCCAGTCGTTAGCACAACATCGTTGTTTACCCCCGCCGACATCATTATCGGCACAGGCTCGGGCAATATAGGTCGTCTCGACCAAACCGGAGGCACCTTGTCCACCGGTCCTGGCAACTGGTTCTATGTTAGCAACGAAGGTGGCACGGGCACCTTCAACATGACCGGTGGAGTTCTGAACGCCCAAGACGTCCGAGTAGCCAGCACCGGCGGGGTAGCCACAGGCACCATCAACGTCGGTGGGGCTTCCACCATAAATGCTATTGGCGCCTTTTTGATTGCCGTCGGCACCAATGCCGGTGCCTCCGCCGTCGCCACGGTAAACGTAGGCTCCGGCGCGAGCATCAATTCGGAATTCGACTTCATCATGGCGCTGGCCGGCAGCACCGCGACGATCGGCACCCTAAACATCGAGACCGGTGCGACCGTATCGGTGGCCACCGTGAACGAACGCTGGCTCATCATGAACATGTGGGACGGATGCCGCGGTCAGATCAACGTTAACGGCGGCACCCTTAATCTTAATGCCAACACCGACGTGCGATTCAGCACCGGCTGGTGGGCCCCGGGCGCCTCCAACGGCGCTTCTGCTCTCACGGTCAACGGCGGCCTAGTCAACGGTGGCGCCAGCTCGGTGATCGACCTCAATAACAATGCGGAGCGCGCGGACACCACAAACACGCTCAACCTCAACGGAGGCGTAGTCGCCATCAGTCAGATCGTCAGCGGTCGCGCGATCGGCAATCGCGTTGTAAACTTCAATGGTGGCACCTTGCGAGCCACAGCGGATACCGTCGACTTTATGACCGCTGCTGCGGCCAGCGTAGCCAATGTCAAGGCCGGCGGAGCCGTTTTTGACACGAATGGCTTTAGCATCACGGTCGCCAAGGATATCACCGCCGACCCCGTCTCCACCGGCGGAGGCCTCACCAAAAACGGTCTCGGCACGCTTACACTTGGCGGCAACAACACCTATGCGGGCGACACCATTGTGTCAGGCGGCACGCTCGCCCTAGCCGACAACGCCTCCATCCAGTTCACCATCGGCGCCAACGGCGTGAACAACAAACTCACAGGCTCCGGAACAGTAACCCTCGACGGCGACTTCGCCTTCGACCTCACCAACGCCAGCACCAGCGTCGGCAACTCTTGGACGGTAGTCGATAACGCCACCCTCACCGAGACCTACGGCACCACTTTCACGGTCAGAGGCTTCGCCCCCCAGGGCACCAAGTGGATAAAGCCAGCCGTCGGCACCACCGTTTACCAGTTCGATCCCGCGACCGGCCTCCTCACTACCATAGTCGATCCGACCATCGTCTTCCCGCCCCCGGTCGTCACCGCCGGATCCTCCGAGACCAGCTACCCGCTCGGCTCCGATATCACCCTCCGCGTCACCGCCACGGGCACCGGTAATCTCACCTACCAGTGGTATTATCAGGCCACCGCTGGTGCCACACCCACGGCTATCTCCGGCGCCAACAGCTCTAGTTACACGGTTACAAGCGCCACCACCGCCGCTAACGGCATCTACAGTGTAATCGTCTCCGACGACGCAAACGGCTCCACCCCAACTACCACGGTCTTTCCCGCCTTCACGGTGTTGCCTGGAGCAGCTTTTGCCGTCGCTCACTACCGCTTCGTGGAGGGACCGGCCTTGGGTGTCATCACGACAACCAACGACTCCGTCGGAACCAACCATCTCACCGCGCTCGGCTCGCCAAACTATGCCGACGACGCGCTGCCTTACTCGATCATCCCCGCCACCGCCGCGTCCAACACCCTGGGTGTGAATTTCC
>CAYNUW010000325.1:0-3924 GCA_964400455.1 uncultured Akkermansia sp.
GTTTTGATCTGGTGGTGCCGATCGCGTATGCGCTGGCGATGTATGGGGTGGGTGCTTTGTTGGAGAGGCACGCTCCTGGTTTAGAAACGAACGGAGCGCAGATGCTAGTGTGGGGATTTTTCATCAGCACGACCGCCCTTTTTCATGGCACTGCTTGCATCAACTCCATGGCCCATTTGATGGGCAAGCGGCGGTTTAAAACTGAGGACGACTCGCGCAACAGTTTTATTCTGGCCATTATTTGTTTGGGCGAGGGTTGGCATAACAACCATCACCGTTACCAGAGTTGCACACGCAACGGATTTTACTGGTGGGAGATCGACCCCACCTACTATGGACTAAAACTATTGTCCTATACGGGCCTCATCTGGGGGTTAAAGCCTGTGCCTCAAAGTATTTTGGAGGAGGGTATGCGTGCGGATCACGTGAAAACCGTCGCGGCAGCGGAGCGTGCGGCGGAAGATGAGGCCTCACCCCTGCGTGCGATCATCCCGGCGGCGGCGGCTATCGCGGTGGCCACGGCCACTTCCGCCCAGAGTGAGTTGCCCAAGAAGGCGGATGGCCCGGCGATTCACAAGGATTTGAGTTCAGAGATTGTTAAACCCGCTTCCGGTGTGGACCAAGCCAAGGCTGATGACTCTCGTTCTATCTGATTGGTAGATTTTTATGTAACTGGAGCGGCTCCCGGCTGGTCGCAGTTTCGGCCAGGCGGGACGCGGCGGGGATGGGGGCGGTGTCTCCGTGAAGCGTGGTGTGGTAGTCAAAGATTTCTCCGGCTGGCGCGCGGTGGGGTGCTTATACCAAACACCCCAAGATTTCAGACTTAAACCACGGATCGCACGGATGGGCACGGATCACCACAAAGTCTTTTTTATCCGTGTTATCCGTGATATCTGTGGTCAAAGATTAGGCTGATAGAAAGTCTAAATTCCTAACGGGATCGGTATTAGTCCCCAAACTCCAATCCCCAGAGGCCTGCAGAGCGCTAAAGCGAAGGCTGCCTCACGCCTTTGATCTATCGGGCGACGGTGGGGACGTGTTCCGCTGCGATTTGAGCTGCGCGTTTTTTGTGATTTCATTCGCAGGGTGAGCGGCTCGGCTTGCCGCAGGACTTGGCGGGAAACTAGCTTTGTCTCCGGCCAAGCGAATTCCCGCAAAAACCGACCTTGTTTCCACTATGCACGACGAAGCCTCCACCGCCGCCGCCCTGCTGCCCAAGCTGCCTGATCCGCGTGATCCGCGCGTTTTGGCCTACTTGAACTTAAAACTTCGCGAACTAGGTCAGCCTGGGGTGGACCTTTCGACTGACGAAGGTGTCACCGAGTTGTCGGGGTTGGTGGATCATTTCTTGGCGCTAGGCCGTGAGAAAGATCGTTTACTGGCGCGACATTTATGCCCTGTAGATCAGCGAATTCAGAATTTTTTGTATTCGGCTTTGGAGGAGTTCGGTCCCGTGGCGCATCTGCCGGCGGCGACTTTGGTGCTGGACCGCCCCGGCTTGGCCCGGGCGCTTTCACTGCCGCCTTCGGCCGACGAGTGTAAGAGTTCGATTCTCACCAGCACGCGTCTGCACAATGGCGTCCTGCATAATCCGAAGTCGGACCGTCGGACCACTCAGGGTATATTTCACGTGGCCGAGGGGGGGCTGCCTATACCGAATGACAAAAAGGCGGTTCCGCCCGGGGTTTACGCGCGTATTCTGAACGTGGCCTTAAACCCGCCGGACGAGCTGCTCACCTTGCCGTTCACGGCCGCTTCTCCGGCGTCTGCCAAGGCTTTTGTCACGCTTTATCTGCGTCCGGTGGTCTTGCCGGCCGTGCCTGGCTTCAGTGTTGATCGTCGTATGGAGACCCGCTTTTTTGTGCCCGGTTCTCTCGTCTGTAATCTCGACTTTGTCGAAAACATCTTTGGCAACGCAGGGGACCCCGCGCTTCCGGCCAATGACGCCGCGCTCGATCCCGAGACTTGGACCGGCCACACTGGGTGCATTATTCTCGCCCCGCATTTAAACACGCTGACTAAAAAAGAAGTCGGCCTGCCGCGCTGGGAAGAGGCCACTGAACGCCAGCGTCGAGACGGCATGTGCTGGAAAAAAGACGATGAGCTCTACAACGACGGCGTGGCGTTCAAGCTTACGGCGCGCGACGCCTCCGGCGTGGTCGTGACGATCATCTCGGATAACTACTTCGGCTATTGTAAGAAGGAGGTTAAGACCCAGATATCCCTGGCCGCCAATCTTCTCGGCCTTGCGGAGGAGGAGCACGCCGGTGGTGCGCTGGCCTTCCCCAGCTACGATCTGGGCGAGTCGTTCACCTTGGCCGACGTGCTGCCGGGCGAGACGCACACTTTCGCCACCGCCCTCGCCCTGCTCGGCGCTCGCGCCGAGGCCCAGTCCGGCGGGTGGGCCCGGGATCTTGAGTATTCGAACATTCACTACGTTCCGGCCGATGCACGTTTCGACTTGCGCACTCAGCGGGTGACTTGGAGCGCGGCCGGTGGTTCGACCTACGAGCATAAGTTGCTGCCGGGCGTCACCTACGTGCTGCCATCGGGCTACAAGGTCGAGATGGTGCGCCTCGACGCGTCCTCCCGCTGGCGTCTGCGCGGCACCACCGCCGAAGGCCTGCTGTGCCACAAGCCTTGCACCGTGTCGGGCGGTGGAAAATCCGAGATCTCGAAATCGATCGCCGACGCCACCTTTAGCGGGCCGGTTTTCGTATCCGACGTGGCCAAGGACCTCGAACTGGTGGATGCCATTCTCAAGCGTGATTTCTCCGCCCGCTATCGCGACCCCGAGCGCAACAAAGTGCCCGGCCAAGGTCGGCCCATCTTGTCGCCGAAACGCTCCCTGGGTTCGGTCGTCAAGCTGCTGTCGCGCAGTCCTGACTACACGGACGAATACAATACCTGGCTAGGCTCCATACCACGCTACATTCGTGACCTGGTGCTCTTGGTAAAGCGGGTGCACAAACCCGAGCATGGCGACAACTGGCGCGTGCATTTCGCGGTGGATAGCATCAACGGACGCCCGGGCAACGAGCTCAAGTATCATGGGGCGCGGGCCACCACGGGTTTCCTCCGCATCGGCTATGCCGCCGATGGCGGTTGGCGCACCTTTACCCTGCGCAGCGATTTCTTGCCGGCGGTCAAAATCCAGGCGGAGGACGACATCACCGCCTCGGTGGTGGCCCCGGCCCGCGCGGTGAACGGCTTGCCCTTGGGAGTTCCGGCCGACGCTTCGATCAAGGTGGTGCGCAACTGTGAAACCCGCCTGTTCCAGCGGCCCGACGATGCGATCGTGCGGGGCTATGATAAACACGCCGAGCGCGACTTCGCGGCTGGAGGCAATTTTTTCTCCAACTACGAGGCGTTGCCGGCCTCCATGGCGGGAGATCTTATCGATGACACGCTCGGTTACGACGCCTACACGGAGCCGGTCAAAAAGATGATTCGCGATTTCGCCACCCAGCCCGGTGCTGGCTTCGTGGTTTTGCCCTCGCATCCGCGGATCGTGGACGGCAAACCGACCAAAAACCCGCGCTATCTGCAGGTGCGACCCGATCTGCTGGATCCGCGTTCGACTGCACTGGCCCGCATCGGTGCGCGCCTGCATCGCGGTGCATCGGCCGATGCACCGGTCATCTTCCCGGTCGGGGCCGTTTTGATGGGGCGTCGCTTAAACCCGCCCGAGAAAGGCGTCCGCCCGCTCTGCGTGTTTAATCCGATTCACTATCAAGAGTTGCCTGAGGCCTTCATGGATTTGATTGCCAGCCTGACCGGCAAGTCGCCGTCCACCACGGGCGCGGGCTCGGAAGGTGCCTTGACCAAGGGCCCCTTCAACGCCTTGCCGCCGATCTACGATCTAAACGCCGCCCTGGTTTCCTTTATCTTGACTGATTTGCCGGCTTTCTCGACGGCGGCCGG
>CAYNUW010000326.1:0-3919 GCA_964400455.1 uncultured Akkermansia sp.
CTTCCTCGTCGAGGGCGAAAAAGCCCCCGGCCTCTACAATTCCACCTGGACCGCCAGCCCCGCCGCCGCCGCCAGCGCCTGGTTTTCCGTCACCTACGGCAACGGTCAGTTCGTCGCCGTCGCCAACTCCGGCACCACCCAGGTCATGACCAGCCCCGACGGCTTCAACTGGACCGCCCGCACCATCCAGGCCGCCAGCGGCTGGTATTCCGTCACCTACGGCAACGGCCAGTTCGTCGCCGTCGCCCAGACCGGCACCCACCAGGTGATGAACAGCCCCGATGGCATCAATTGGGTCGCCCGCACCACCCCGCAGCCCAACCGCTGGCGCTCCGTGACCTACGGCAACGGACTTTTCGTCGCCGTCTCGGAGGATGGCACCAACCGCGTCATGACCAGCCCAGACGGCGCCACCTGGACCGCTCGCACCGCCGCCCAGGCCAACATCTGGCTCTCCGTCGCCTACGGCAACGGCCGCTTCGTCGCCGTCGCCTACACGGGCACCAACCGCGTCATGACCAGCACCGACGGCATCACCTGGACCTCCGCGCAGACCGCGCTGAGCGCCACCGCCTGGCGCGCCGTCACCTACGGCAACGGTCGCTTCGTCGCCGTCGGCGAAGACGGCACTCACCGCGCCGCCACCAGCACCGACGGTCTCACCTGGACCGCACACAGCTCCCCGCCCGCCAGCGGTTGGGTCGCCGTCACCTACGGCAACGGCCTCTACGTCGCCACCGCCGCGAGCGGCACCAACCGCGTCATGACCAGCCCCGACGGCGCCACCTGGACCGCCGGCAACGCCATCTCCGCCAGCATCTGGTATTCCATCGCCTACGGCAAAGACCGCTTCGTCTCCCTATCCTTCGACGCCGCCGAACGCGTCATGGTCTCGGGTTTCCCCGAGGTCGCCGTCACCGGCAATTCCACCGCCATCGCCGACGGCGCGACCACCGCGTCCACCGCCAACCACACCCACTTCGGCCAACAGTCCTCCGCCCTCGCTCGCACCTTCACCATCACCAACACCGGCGGCATCCCGCTGACCATCTCCTCGATCACCCCCACCGGCCCCGACGCCTCCCGCTTCGTCGTCTCGGGCGCACCCGCCTCCGTCCCGGTCGGATCAAGCGCCACCTTCACCGTCACCTTCACCCCGCTCCCCGGCGCGATCAGCCGGGCCACCATCACGGTCAACAACAACGACCCCGACGAGGCCACTTACGACTTCGCCGTCGAGGGCAGCTTCACCCCGCCCACCGTCACCTCCGTTCTGCCCAACGAGGGCACCACCGCCGGCGGCACCGCCCTCACCATCACCGGCACCGGCTTCGGCGACACCACCACGGTCACCATCGGCGGCGTCCCCGTCACTGGCCTCAACATCTACAGTCCGACCCTGCTCACCTGCATCGCCCCCGCCGGCGCCGCCGGCGCCAAGAGCGTCGTCGTCACCACCGCCGTCGGCGCCAACCCCGCCAACACCCTCTACACCCACGTCGTCGCCACCCCCGGCGGCCTGCAATCGCTCAACGCCTCCGTCGTCGGCAACCACGTGCTCGCCACCGTCACCCAGCCCGACGGCAAGATCATCCTCGGCGGCCGCTTCACCCAGGTGCTCGGCGTCGCGCGCAACCACATCGCCCGCCTCAACGCCGACGGCACGCTCGACACGACCTTCAACCCCAACGCCGGTTGGGAGGTCAGCAGCCTGCAGCTCCAGCCCGACGGCAAGATTCTCGTCGGCGGCTCCTTCACCACGTTCCAGCCCAACGGCGCCGGCTCCGCCACCACGCGCAACCGCATCGCCCGTCTCAACGCCGACGGCTCCCTCGACCCCACCTTCGATCCCAATGCCAACGGCGGCGTGAACGCCCTTTGCCTCCAGCCCGACGGCAAGATCCTGGTCGGCGGCATCTTCACCGCCCTCCAGCCCAACGGCGCCGGCTCGCCCACCACCCGCACCCGCATCGCCCGCCTCAACGCCGACGGCACCCTCGACCCCACCTTCAGCCCCGCCGTGGACTCAGATGTCTTCGGCCTGGCCGTCGCGAACGACGGACGCATCCTCGTCGGCGGCGCCTTCCTCACCGTGCAATCCACCGGCTCGGGCTCCTCCAGCTCGTGGAGCTACCTCGCCCGCCTCAGCGCCACCGGCGTGCTCGACACCAGCTTCTTCCCCAAGCCCGACAACAAGGTCTGGTCCCTCCTCCTCCAGCCCGACGGCAAGATCGTCATCGGCGGCGAATTCTCCACCCTCCAGCCCAACGGCGCCGCCAACGCCACGGCCCGCAGCCGTATCGCCCGCATCAATACGGACGGCACCCTCGACCCCGCCTTCGCCCCGGGCGCCGGCGGCATCGTGTTCAGCCTCGCCCTCCAGGCCGACGGCAAGCTCCTCAGCGCCGGCAGCGCGGGCGTCACCCGTTGGTCCGCCACCGGCGCGGCCGACAACACCTTCAATCCCTTCCCTAGCGGCACCGTTTACAGCCTCTCCCTCCAGCCCGACGGACGCCTCCTCCTCGGCGGCGGCATCACCAGCGTCGGCGGCACCGCGCGCAGTCTGTTCGCCCGCGTCAACAACGACCTCGCGACCAACACCCTCAGCGTGCCCAACCTCACCCAGGTCGTCTGGCAACGCGGCGGCGGCGCCCCCGAGCTCGGCCAAGTCACCATCGAGCAAAGCACGAACGGCGGCGCCTCCTGGTCTTCCCTCGGCACGCCCGTGCGCGTCGCCGGCACCGCGAACTGGCAGATCACGGGCCTCACCCTGCCCAACGGCGTCCAGCTCCGCGCCCGAGGCCGCGCCTCCGGCGGTTACTTCAACGCCAGCTCCTCCTACGTCGAGCAGGTCGCCGGCTTCAGCAATGCGCCCCCGGCCGACATCACCCTGAGCGCCACCAGCCTCGCCGAAAACAACGCCGCCAACGCCACCGTCGGCACGCTCTCGACCACCGACGCCAACACCGGCGACCTCTTCACCTACACGCTCGTCACCGGCGCCGGATCGACCGACAACGCCAGCTTCACGATCTCCGACGCCACCCTGCGCCTCACCCCGGTCGCCGACTTCGAAACCAAGTCCAGCTACGCCCTCCGCGTGCGCAGCACCGACGCCGGCGGCCAGTTCATCGAAAAGGCCCTCACCGTCACGATCACCAACGTGAACGAAGCACCGAGCTTCACCAAGGGCGCCGACGTCGTCGTCCCGCACAGCACCACCACCGCGCAAACGGTCAACGGCTGGGCCACCGCGATCAACGACGGCGACTCCACCGTCACCCAGGCTCTGACCTTCAACGTCACCGTCACCGGCGGCGCCAACCTCTTCACCGTCGCCCCCGCCCTCAGCGGTGCCGGCGTGCTCACCTTCCGGCCCAACGGCACCGCCGGCGTCGCCACTGTGCAGGTCACGCTCACCGACGACGCCGCCGCCGGCGGCGCCGCCCTGACCACCGCCGCGCAAACCTTCACCATCACGGTCCAGGCTCCGCCGCTGGTGCCTTTCCTGGGTTCGATCTCTCCCACCTCCGGCAGTTCCGCAGGCGGCACCACCGTCACCATCACGGGCAACAACTTTAGCGCGGTGAACGGCGTCAGCTTCGGCGGCGCCGCGGCCGCGAGCTTCACCGTCAACAGCGACACGTCGATCACCGCCGTCACCCCGGCCGGCACGCCCGGCGTGGCCAACGTCACCGTCACGACATCCGGCGGCACCAGCGCGAGCAACCCGCTCTTCACCTACTTCGCGCCGACCACCACCACGCTGACCAGCTCGCAAAACCCGAGCCTCTCCCTCGCCGGGCCCACCTTCACCGCCCGCGCCGTCTCCGCCCACCCGGGCCTCGCCGGCCAGATGGCCCTCTTCATCGACGACGTGCTCTTCCAGTCCAAGGCCGTCGATGCGAGCGGCTTCGCC